>JAKJAC010000072.1:7075-18848 GCA_022707705.1 Chloroflexota bacterium | reverse complement strand
GGGTATGCCGGGCGGTCACACCTGGTGCAAGTCTAGCTTTCCACCGGCAAGCATGCCGCCGCCAGGTGGCAAGCATGCCGCCGCCAGGTGCAACCCGCCATCGCGGCTTTGATCCCTCTGCTTGGTGCCAGCGGGGGAACGCTGAACCATTACGTCAAAGGCTTCATATTGGGAATTGCTGAACCTACCTCCCTTGCCAGAATGCACAACCGGTATACAGTACAGCTCAATTTCCAAGATAGAACATGCAAGGAGATAGACCTATGGCAGACCCGCGCATCGAAAAACTGGCACAGGTATTGGTACACTATTCCATCGCCCTCAAGGCGGGGCAGCAGGTTCACATCAGCACCCATCCTCTCGCCGAGGATCTCACCCTGGCGGTCTACGCAGAGGTGATCAAAGCCGGGGCGCATCCCTTCGTCTCGGTCACCCTGCCGGGACTGGAGGAGGTCTTCTTCAAATATGCCGGTGAGGCGCAGCTGGATTATGTCTCACCGGTGCGGCAGCTGATTGCCGAGACCTTCGATGCTTCGCTGTTCCTATGGGCAGAGGACAACACCCGCGCGCTGAGCGGCATTGACCCCTCCCGCATGGCGCGCGTGAGCAAAGCCAATGCGCCGGTGAACAAGCGCTTCATGGAGCGGGCAGGGCGCGGCGAACTGGCGTGGTGCCTCACCGCCTATCCCTGCCCGGCGCTCGCGCAGGATGCCGACATGGGCCTGCTCGATTATCGCGAATTCGTCTTCGGCGCGGGCATGCTCAACGAAGCCGATCCGGTGGCATTCTGGAAGGCGGAGGGCGTGCGCCAGCAACGGGTGGTGGATTGGCTCAAGGGGCATGACCAGGTGACGCTGAAGGGGGAGAACATTGACCTGAGCCTGTCAGTCAAGGACCGCCTCTTTATCGTCTGCGATGGCAAGGTCAACTTCCCCGATGGCGAAATCTTCACGGGTCCGGTAGAAGACTCCGCCAACGGTTGGGTGCGCTTTCAGTATCCGGCAATCGAATACGGTCAGGAAGTGACCGATATCGAGCTATGGTTTGAGAACGGCAGGGTAGTCAAAGAGACCGCCTCCAAGAACCAGCAGCTGCTCACGGCGATGCTCGATACGGATGCCGGAGCGCGCTACCTGGGCGAGATGGGCATTGGCACCAACTATGGCATCCAGCGCTTCACCAAGAACATGCTCTTCGATGAGAAGATGGGCGGCACATTCCACTTCGCGGTCGGCGTCGGCTATCCGGAGAGCGGCAGTCACAACGACTCGGGTATCCATTGGGACATGCTCTGCGATATGCACCAGGCGGAAGTCCACGTGGATGGCGAGCTATTCTACAAGGATGGTCAGGTCGCCATCTAGCGCGCCTCGCGCACACCTCTCGTTGCACAGAACGCCCGGCTTGAAGCCGGGCGTTTCAGCCTCTGCCAACCGATCCGGCCCGTCGCTCACGACTGCGCTGCGTCACCCCCCTGCTCCCCAACAGCAGGTAACGTGAACCAGAAGATACTGCCCGCGCCCGGCGCGCTGACGACCCCCACCTGCCCACCGAGCTTGTCACTAATGCGCCGCACGATGGATAGCCCCAGGCCATGCCCCTTGGCGCTGATCTGATCCAGACGCGTGAACGGCATAAACAGGCGCGCTTGCTCCTCGGCGCTCAGCCCGGCGCCGTTATCCCGCACCCAAAACGCGATCTGAGCTTCCGGATTCGCGATTTTGGCGCACATAGCCGCAATTTCAGCATCCGGAGTCGGCGTCCCGCAGCCTAAACGCGTGAACCCCAATTCCACCCGCGGCGGTTCTCCCCCATACTTGAGCGCATTGCTCAGATAATTCGCCCAGATTTCCTCCACCCAAGCCGCGTACCCTATCGCCGCGGGCCAGATTTCCGGCGTGGCAATCGTAGCCTGCTTTTCCTCAATGGCTAACAGCAACCGTTCCTGTACTTCAGCCACAATCTGTCCCATGTCCAGCGGCGAAAAGGTCATGTCATCCAGCTTGCGCAGGCTGGCGAGCAAGAGGATTTCATCAATAATGCGCGCCATGCGCCGGCCCTGGCGGTTGATCGTATTCAACATCGTCAGACGCTGGCTTTCGCTTACGGTATCATAACCCGAGGTCAGCAGCGAGCTGTAGCCCACTATCGCCGTCAACGGATTCTTCAAATCGTGAGCCACCGTGTGCGCAAAGGCATCCAATTCCGCATTGCGCGCCTCCAGCTCTTGAGCGTAGAGCTGCAACGCCTCCGCTGCCTGCTGGCGTTCCGTGATGTCGTGCAAGATAAGCAAGCGCCCCGAGACGCGCTGCCAGCGATCCTGAAGCAGCTCGACCCGCACATCATAAGTGCGCGCGCCATCTTTTCCTTCACGGGTGAATGTAGCCTGCATGCCGGTGGTCGTTCCCAACCAGGTCTCCCACGCCGCGCCGGGCGGCAAAAACCCCCAGACCGATTGCCCAATGGGGATCTCCGCAGAGGTCTCCAGGAACTGCGCCATTGCAGGGTTCAAATCTACAATTCTACTCTGCCCATCAACCACCAACATCCCATCGCCCAACGTATCCACCAACGTATGACGCGCGACGGGAACCAGATTGAGCAGCTGATAACGGAAAATCGCCTGCGCATACAGAATAGCCATCACCATGAATCCCAAGAACACATAGGAAAACTGGGTAATCTTGAGCGTCAACAAAACATTGGGGACCAACACACCTGCCGCGCCCAAAATCAACAACACCGCCTGCAGGCGATAGAGGCGAAAGGATCGCCAGGCAAAACGAACGAGGTACACGGCGCCCACTACAGTCAAAGTGTAGCTATAAACGGAATGCACGTAGAACCAGAAACCATAGGTCCAGGTGAATCCGTTCAGGAAGCCAATCCGATAGAAACTGACATCACGAAAAAACCAACCATGCAGAGGGTTTGTGAGAAGCATAAGAGCGCTGAGGGCAGGCAGCAACCACAATCCGGCAATCCGGCGGCGGCTAAGCCAACCGGCATTGCCACCGTAATCCAGAGTGAAAATCAGCCATGCCGTCGGCACGGCGATGACGCCCAACATCGCCAAGGAATGCATATAAGAGATGAGCGGCGAGGTTGGGGGGACGATATTTCTGAGCAACCCGCCCCAGAGCATCAAGGAAGCACAGATGAGCAGGCGAGCGAATGTGGCCGCGCTGGCTACCTGCCGTTGCCGCCAGGCATACAACATGATGCCGGTTGTGACCGTCACAGCCAGCAAAGAAGCGCCGAAATAGAGGTAGATGCCCAATTCACTCATTTCTTGCCCCCAACACAGGTATCCTCCTGCCCACGTTCCACCAGCAACCTCGCGATATATAAACTATTATATATCGGAAACTCACGACATAGATTAAGGGAACCACCTCGGAAATCAGTTTGAACTATGTTCAAATAACAGTATACTCACACCCAACTATTTGAACGGTTTGGCCGGCGCAAGGAGAGCTGGACCGTAGCGACGCGCGACGGCGCTGCTTCCCATAGACATGAGGCTCTCCCGCCCATTCGCGTGACGACATCCCGCAAAAGCGGCAAATTCAACCTTACAAGGAATCAAACATGCTTTATATCGGTCTCGATGATACAGACATCCTCGGAACTCCCGGCACAGGGCAGCTGGCGCGCGGCATCGCGGCGATGCTGGCGGAGGACTACAAGATTTTGGGTGTGATACGGCAACAACTGTTTTACGACCCGCGTGTTCCTTTCACCAAGAACAACAGCAGCGCCTGCATCATCATTACCAATGGGCTTCCCGGAGGCGCTGCGGATGAATCCCTGGCGCTCGCGATTAGCGAGAAGGTGCGCGTTTTCATGCAAGCGCGCTTCCAACCGGGCAGCGACCCGGGCTTGTGCGTGAGCGCGGTCGCGCCGCCGGCATTCACGGTCTTCGGGCGGCGGGCGCAACGCGAGCTGGTCACGCAGACAGAAGCCCGCGCGCTGGCAGCCGAATACCATGTGCCGCTCGAGGGTCTGGGTGGCACCGAAGACGGCGTCATCGGTGCGCTCGCGGCAGTGGGGCTGACCGCTTCGGGCGAGGATGGACGCTACATTCTGGTGGGACACAGCCGTGAGTTGACCGGCTTGCAGCCCGTCGAAGCGTTATTGGAGGCGGGTATCGGGGTGGTGCAGACTGCCGAGGGCGTGCCCGTCAGTGAGGGACTGGTGCTCACCGACCGTCTCCGCCCGGCGCGCCGCCAGGGGCAGGCAGTTGCGGTAGTCACCTGGAGTGAGGAGCAAGGCGGTTACTGGTTGCCGCTAAAGCTGGATTGATCTCCCATCTTTCAGCAGGAACGGTTTGAAGAACGCGAATTCTACCGCCATTCTGCGGGCTCAAGAGGTCGCTTATCGCTATGCCGGCAACGGACACACCTTGCCGCCGGTATCACTGGAGGTGGCAGCGGGCGCATGTCTGGCGATCACCGGCGCCTCGGGATGCGGCAAATCCACGCTGGCGCGCTGCCTCACCGGCTTGATCCCCCATCTCTACCGGGGCGAGATGAACGGCGCCGTGTGGATCGAGGACCTGCGCACCGCTATGACGCCGCTGTGGCAGCTGAGCGAACGCGCCGGCATGGTGTTTCAGAACCCCGCAGCGCAAATGCTGGCAACCACGACCGAAAACGAGCTCATCTTCGGGCTGGAGAACCTGGGCTTAGCGCGCGCCGAGATTGCGACACGGCTTGAGGATGTCCTGGCGCAATTCGGGTTAGCGGCGCTGCGCAAGCGCGATCCGCGTAGCCTTTCTGGCGGCGAGCAACAGCGGTTGGCGCTTGCCAGCATGATGAGTCGCCGTCCGGCGGTGTTGGTGCTGGATGAGCCGTTCTCGATGCTCGATGGCGATGCCGCTGCAGACCTGACCGCTGCACTGGCAGGATTGGCGGCGCAAGGGATGGCTATCGTGGCATGCGAGCATCGCCTGGAGTGGTTGGAGCTGCTGCCGGGATTGCGCACGCTGCACCTGACCTCACCCACCACCCCACCAGAGACAGCGCGTGCAATGCCCCCACCAGCACAGAAGCGCGCGCCCTTCACGCTCGAGGTGCGGGGCTTGAGTGTGCGGCGAGACGATACGGAAGTGCTGCACAACCTCGATTTCTGCGCGCACGGCGGCGAGGTCGTGGCAATCGTTGGACGCAACGGCGCGGGAAAGACGACGTTGCTGCGAGCGCTGGCAGGCTTACAACGGGCGGAGGGCGAAATCGTAGTGGGGGGCGAGTCCCCAGACCTGGGCATGGTCTTCCAGAACCCCGATGTGCAGCTCTTCAACGCCTCAGTGCGCGAGGAGATTTTGTACCGGATTGCTACGCCCGATAGGGAGCACTACGCCTGGTTGTTGAGCGCCCTGGGCTTAGAGCGCTATGAAGATACACCACCGCTATTGCTTAGCGAAGGTGAGAAGAAGCGTCTGGCGCTTGCCACGGTGTTGATGCGGCAACCCCGCGATGGGATACTGCTCGATGAACCGGCATTGGGGCAGGATGACGGGCACAAAAGCCGCCTGCTGCGCCTGGCGCGAGCGCTGGCAGATGCCGGGCAGATGGTGATCCTCACCACGCACGACCTGGCGCTGGCGGCGCAGGCAGACCGGTTGCTGCTGCTAGCAGATGGACATATCATCGCGGAGGGAACACCGGCGGCAGTGCTGGAAGACACAGATGCCTGCCGCCGCGCGGGCATGCGCACACCGGAGCGCAGAGCGGGAGGAGAGCGGTGAGCACAGAGCACAAGCGCCGCAGGAGGCGCGAACACCGCACAACGCCCGCGCTCGTCGAGAGCTCGCCGCTGCGCCGCGCCGACCCACGCGTGAAGCTGGCGCTAAGCCTGGGGCTTTCACTGGCAGTGATGCTGCCGCTGGCGCAGGTGGCAACGGCGCTGGCGCTTTACGCACTGTTGTTGTGGTGGGCGCACCTGCTGCCCCTGGCAGCGCGGCAGGTTTGGCGGCTCAAGTGGGTGCTGTTGGTGCTCTTTGCGGCGGATTGGCTACTCGTGTCACTAGAACTCGCCACGATTGTCAGCCTGCGAATCATCATGCTGACAGGGACATTTACGCTACTGGTGGCAACGACCACACCGGATGAGCTGCGGTTGGCATTCGAATGGCTGCGCTTCCCGTATCGCTACGCCTTCAGCCTGAGCCTCGCTTTCCAGAGTCTCAATCTGCTGGAGCAAGAGTGGCAAGCCATTCTGGAGGCGCAACGGGCGCGTGGCGCCTGGGTCCCCCCGCAGAACTGGCGTGCACTTTGGCAAGGGCTCCGTAACCTCACGGCGCTGACGGTGCCCGCGATTGTCTTGACGACGCGACGCGCCTGGGCGCTCACAGAAGCGGCGTATGCGCGCGGCTTCGACTCGCCGCGGCGGCAGGCTTACCGGCAATTGCAGCTGGCAGGGTTGGATTGGCTGTTGCTCGGCGGTGAGGCAAAGCCGGAGATTTCACACACAGCGCGTGGTCAGGCCGAGTTACCGGTAATTTCAACTTTTGGGAGGAGCTATGTCATCAAAGACTCGGGTCATTGTGGCTCTCGGAGTGCTGGCGCTCATTATTGCTGCGGTATTGGGGATCGAGGCGCTGCGCAGGCGCCAGAGCGCCACACCGGATTTACCGCCTGGCAGCATTCCAATCACGTTCAATGGAGAATTTGTCGCCGCATTCACGCCCGCGGACCTGGAGCAGCTGCAGCAGGTGAGTTTTGTGGATGCCGAAGAGGGTAAAACGCAGGAAGGTTGGCTGCTGCGCGATGTGTTGCACCTCACTGTGGAGGACATGGCATGGACCCCGCAGGCGCAGGTCACCGTGGTCAGCAACAGCAAATCGGTGCAGCTCACCTGGGCTGAGATAGACGATCCTGCCAACTGGGTGATGTTCGATCTGGCAGGGCGGGGCACGCTGAAGCTGGTCTCGGTCCTGGAGCGGCTGAACACCCGCGATGAGTGGGTGCAAGATGTAACCAACCTGGTGATCGAGCAACCATGAAAGAGCGATATTTTTCCACGTTTCAGTTAATCATGCTGGCGCTGTTCTCGGCGTTGGTCGTGGTAGCAAAGGTGGCGCTGCGACTGCCGCTACAGATGTCGGGGCATTCAGGCATCTTCTGGATGGCAATCATCATTGTGGCGGCAGGGGTGGTGCCCAGACGCGGGGCAGCAACACTGGTCGGGTTGACCTCAGGTATTCTTTCGGCATTCCTGGGGTTAGGCGATTTCGGGGCGCTCAACACATTGCTTTCCTACACCGCTGTGGGTTTAGGCACCGATCTGGCATTGCTGCTGTTGCGCGATCCCACGCAACCGGTGATGGCAATGCTGGCAGCGGTCTTTGGGCATGTGAGCAAATTCCTGGTCAAGTGGGGCATGGGCGTGATCACGGGAGCGCCGGTCGGTTTTGTGGCGCTAGGACTGGCGCGCGCCCTGCTAACCTACGTCATCTTCGGAGCGTTGGGTGGATTATTGGGATGCCTGACCCTGGCGGCGCTGCGGAAGGCAGGCTTTTTCACGTACATTGGGGAGAAGCGATAGCATGAAAACCATTACCTTTTACCACCTCCATGAACCCTACGGCTGGATGTCCAACTTCGCGAAGTATCCTATCGAAGTGGATGGCAAAATCTGGCCCACCAGCGAGCATTATTTCCAGGCAAGCAAGTTTCCCGGCTCAGACTACGCAGAAGCTATTCGCCAACAGCCCTCACCAAGGTCTGCCGCGAAGATGGGAAGAAGTCTCGAGGTTACCCTCCGCGCCGATTGGGAGGAGGTTAAAGAATCCGTCATGCGCAAGGCGGTGCTGGCGAAGTTCACCCAGCATCCGGATTTACGCGCCTGGTTGCTGGATACGGGCGATGCGGTCCTGGTGGAACACACCACCAAGGATAGCTATTGGGCAGACGGCGGCGATGGCGGTGGCAAAAACCGCCTGGGCGCGATTCTGATGGAGGTACGCGCGCAATTGCGCAATACCTGAGTCTGTTAAGAATTCCAGAAGGCAATCAGGAGTCATTCATGAAATCACTGGTACGGTTGATCAAGTTCATGCGACCTTACCGCTGGGAAGCATTCGCGACCTTGCTCTTGCTGCTAGGAGTAGTCGCCGCGGACCTGGCTATTCCCCGCCTCACGCAGCGCGTCATTGATGAAGGCATCAAGAACCAGAATCTGCCCCTCATCATCCGAACCGCACTGCTGATGTTCGGCGTCGCCGTGGTAGAGGCGCTGGTATCGGTGAGCAACGTGATTCTCTCCGTGCGTGTGGGGATGAAGACGGGCACCGATATCCGCAGCGCGTTTGTGCGCAAGGTGCAAACGCTATCTTTTGGCAATCTGGATCGCCTGCAGACCGGACAGTTGCTCGTCCGCGCCACCAGCGATATCAACCAGGTGCAGATGATCATGATGATGAGCCTGCGCATTCTCATCCGTGCGCCACTATGGGCTGCTGGTTCTCTGGTCATGTTGATTCTCACCGCCCGGCAGCTGGCGTGGATTTGGTTAGCCATGCTGCCCTTGCTCTTCGGAATCATTGCGGTGTTCCTCGTCAAAGCGCGCCCATTATTCCTCATCGTTCAGCAAAAGCTGGATAAGCTCAATACAGTCCTGCAGGAAAACCTTGCCGGCGTGCGCGTCGTCAAAGCCTTCGTCCGTGCGGAACACGAAAAACGGCGCTTTGCACGCGCCAACGACGATTTGATGGATCAGACCATCCAGGTCTTCAACTTCGTGGTCATCTTGATGCCGCTAATGATGACCATTGTCAATCTGGCAACGGCGGGTGTGATCTGGTTTGGTGGCAAGTTAGCGATGGGAGGCGAGATGACCGTGGGGCAGATTGTCGCCTCGGTCAACTATATGATCTTCGCGCTCTTTCCATTGACGATGCTTATCAACATGACGGCGCCGCTCTCAGCTGCCGAAGCCTCCGCCGGGCGCATTCTGGAGGTATTGGACACGGACCCAGAGGTGCGCCTACCCGCCGTACCGCAGAAGCCTGCGAGCTCCGCCGGGCGCGTGGTTTTCGAGAACGTGTGTTTCAGCTACAACGATGGATGCTCTGACCCGGCGCTGGCAGATATCAATCTGGTTGCCGAACCCGGCGAGACCGTCGCCATCCTGGGCGCGACCGGCGCCGGCAAGTCCACCCTCATTCACCTGATTCCGCGCTTTTATGATGTCTCCAAGGGACGCGTGCTTGTAGATGGCGTGGATGTGCGCGATTGGTCCCTAGCTGACCTGCGCGCGACCATCGGGATGGCGCTCCAGGAAGCCGTGCTCTTCAGCGGCACCGTGCGCGACAATATCTGCTATGGGCGCCCCGAAGCCACCGACACCGAGATACAAGCTGCCGCACAAGCGGCGCAGGCGCATGAGTTCATCATGGCAATGCCAGACGGCTACGCGACCCATATCGGGCAGCGCGGAGTCAACCTTTCCGGCGGGCAGAAGCAGCGCATCGCGATAGCGCGCGCGCTGTGTGTCCGCCCACGCGTGCTCATACTCGACGACAGCACCAGCGCCGTAGATGTGGAAACTGAGACCAAACTCCAGGACGCCCTGGATGAACTGCTGCACACACAAATGGCACACCGGAGCACCGTTTTCGTTGTGGCGCAACGCATCAGTACGGTGCTGACCGCCGATAAAATCGTGGTTCTGGATAGTGGGCACATCGCTGCCACCGGCGCCCATCCAGAGCTGCTATCGCGAAGCCCAATTTACCGCGAAATCTACGAATCGCAGCTGGGCGATGGCAATGGCAGGCAACGATGGACAACAGGAGGCGAAGACTAATGGGCCAACAACGTGCCGCGAACCAAGATGAACGCCCCCTGGTAGCAGGCGGAGCGCGCTTGCCCGGTCCAGGGGGACGAAGCTTTAGCGCACGCATCGAGAAGGCGCGTGATGTGCGTGGTACATTGCGGCGTTTGTTGCGCTACCTGTTTCCCTACCGTGCCCGGTTGGTACTGGTCTTCTCGTTGGTAATCATCAGCACACTGCTGGATTTGGCGGGTCCCTATTTCAACGGCTTGGCGGTTGACCGCTTTATCACCCAGCGCGATGTGGTAGGACTAAGCCGCCTGCTTTTGCTGATGCTTAGCGTCTACCTGCTGGCGCTAGCTCTGCGTACCCTGCTGGCGCGGCTGATGGTGGATATGGTGCAGAAAGTGATGCGCACCATGCGCGAACAGCTCTTCGGACACCTGCAAACGCTGTCTCTGAGCTTCTTCGACGCACACCCGCACGGCGACCTGATGAGCCGCCTAACCAACGATCTCGATGCACTAGGTCGGCTCCTTGCGCAAAACGTGACCGAGCTATTCAGCGGATTGCTCTCACTGGTGGGCATTGTCGTGATGATGTTCAGCATCAACTTCTGGTTGGCGCTGGGGTCCATGTTCGTCTTCCCGCTCATGCTGTGGTTCACCGGCTTTGTGGGCAAACGCACACGCCAGGGCTTCCGCGAATTTCAGCGGCGCATCGGGGAGCTCAATGGTGAACTCGAAGAGATTTTCAGCGGGCAGCGCGTGATCCTTGCCTTTGGACAAGAAGGGGCAACGCTGGAGAAATTTGACCGGGTCAATGAAGAAACACGGGATGTGGGTATTCAAGCACAGACCTACGCCACGATGATTCCCCCGTTGATGGGCATCTTCAGCAATGCCAACATCGCCATTCTAGCGGGTCTGGGCGGATGGATGGTCGTCCGCGGGTGGGCTACGGTCGGCACGATTCTCACCTTCTATAACTACTCGCGCCGCTTTGCCGGTCCGCTACGCCAGTTGGGCGATCTCTATAATCAGATACAATCGGCGCTCGCCGGCGCCGAGCGCGTCTTTGAGCTGCTGGATCAGGTTCCGGAAATCCAGGATGCACCCGATGCCATTGCGCTGGAGCACGTGCGCGGGGATGTGGTCTTTGAGCAGGTAGATTTCAGCTACGTGCCAGGTGTGCCGGTCATCACCGGCATGAGCTTTCACGCACAGCCCGGTCAGACAATTGCCCTGGTAGGACCGACTGGCGCGGGGAAGACGACGATCATCAACCTGCTCTCGCGCTTCTACGATGTTCAGGATGGCGCGATTCGCATCGACGGTGTGGACTTACGCGCCTACGAGAAAGCCAGTCTGCGCCGGTGCCTTGGCGTGGTGCTACAAGACACCTTCCTTTTCTCCGAAACGGTGATGGAGAATATCCGCTACGGGCGGTTGGATGCCACGGATAATGAGGTCATCGCCGCGGCAAAACTGGCGAATGCCGATCAATTCATCCGCCGCCTGCCACGCGGCTACGACACCGAACTTACCGAGCGGGGCAGCAATTTGAGCCAGGGACAGCGGCAATTGCTCGCCATTACCCGGGCAATTCTGGCAGACCCGGCGCTGCTGATTCTCGACGAGGCGACCAGCAGCGTGGATACCCGCACTGAGCGGCACATCCAAGAGGCGTTGCTGCGGCTGATGAAAGGTCGCACGAGCTTCGTCATTGCGCACCGCCTGAGCACCATCCGCCAGGCGGATACAATCCTGGTCATCAACGAGGGCAAGATTATTGAGCGCGGTTCGCACGAGGAACTGCTGGAGCAAAAAGGCTTCTACCACCAGCTTTATTTGAGCCAGTTCAAGGGGCAAGGCGTCCGGCGGAATCTGGAAAACGTTGCTGGCTAATCGAGCTCAAAATGAGCGTGGCTCTGTGCGCCCTTCACACGCTCAGAAACGCGATAGCCTTCTTTTTTGGTTGATATTTCGCGGCGGGG
>JAKJAC010000072.1:239-7065 GCA_022707705.1 Chloroflexota bacterium | reverse complement strand
CCTGCCGCGAAAGATCAACTTTTCCCGCATCAAAGCGGCGCGTCTGGAGAGCGCGGTGCGCAACGGTCAGGTTCACCCTCCGCGATACGATCGAGAAACAGGAGCGATGGTAGCATGCACACAACCTTTATTCCGGGCATCACACTCTGCGCACAATTCTACCGGGAGGCGGTTCGCCCGATTCTCAACGCCCATTTCCCAAATTTGAAACATGCGGCAGCCTTGATTGGCGATGGCTCTGAGGTGCTGGGATTTGACGACTCCACCTCTACCGACCACGGTTGGGGTCCCCGGCTATTGCTCTTTGTGGAACCGGAAGCGCTGCCGGCGGCAGAGCCAATCCGGCAGGCGCTGGCGCAGTTGCTTCCAAAAACCTTCCGCGGCTATCCGACCAATTTCTCCCCGCCCGATCCGACCGACGGGGGAACGCAAGTGCTACAAGCCCTCTCCAGCGGACCGGTAAATCATCGGCGGATTGGCTCAGTTTTTCCGAACAACGCCTGCGTGCCATCACCACCGGTGCGGTCTATCATGACGAAGTTGGGCTGGAACAGACGCGCTCACGCTTTGCATATTACCCCCATGATGTGTGGGTATACCTCCTTGCCTCGGGATGGGCGCGCCTCGGACAGGAGGAGCATCTCATGGGGCGTGCCGGGATGGTAGTGGATGAGGTAGGTTCGGCAGTGATTGGTGCGCGGTTGGTCAGAGATATCATGCGCCTGTGTTTTCTGATGGCGAAAACCTACGCCCCCTACCCAAAGTGGTTAGGTTCGGCGTTCAAACGCCTGCCGTGCGCCGCAGAACTGCTGCCCGTATTGGAAGCTGCTGTACATGCCACCAGCTGGCAGGGGCGCGAAGCAGAGCTGGTAATAGCCTACGAACACCTCGCGGCGCAACACAATGCTCTTGGTTTGACCGAAACGCTACCAGAACGGACCACGCCATTCTTCGGACGTCCCTTGCAGGTCATCGCAATACAAGGGTTTTCGGAGGCGCTGGTGCGCCGCATCGAGGATCCCGCTGTGAAGCGCATCGCGGCGCGCCCCTTGATCGGTGGGCTGGATATGCTCAGCGATAATACAGATTTCTGCGCGAACCCGTTCTGGCGACCGCTGATCCGGCAGTTGTATCAGGAGCCCTGCTAGAACCAGAAACAAGGCTGCTCCGCATCATCGGGATTTCTGCTTTACCTCCACGAATCAGGCTTGAACCTGCTTTCTGTCAATCCGGTATTATATGTGGAGGGGGGCAGAAATATGGTCACCAAACGAGTGCTTCCGTTGTGGCTCGTCTTTGTTCTGGTGAGCTGCGCTGCGCCAACAACGCCCGCAATCACACCTACGAGTCAGACTGCCACTATAACGCCGACCTCAGCGCCCACTAGTGAGCCGGCGGCGACAACCCTCCTGGGCGAGACACCGCCAGGAGCGGAGCCTGCTGTGTTTCGCCCCGGTTCGGTATCCACGGAAGCCATCGAGCTCTCTCTGGCGCTCCACCCCAATCTGCGTGAACTCTACTTCACCCGTCTGGAGTCCGAGAGAGCCACGATCTGGTTTAGCCGGCAGACAGCTGCCGGATGGAGCACACCCGAACCCGCAAGTTTCTCCGGGGAATACAATGACGTAAGCCCATTCATCACTGGCGATGGGCAACGCTTATATTTTGCTTCCACGCGCCCAACCGCCGGCAGCGCCACTCCGAGCGCACAAGTTCACATCTGGTATGTTGAAGCACTTGCAGACGGTTGGTCGGAACCGGCTCAGCTCGCTCTGCCGCTTGAATCCGCAACGGGCGAGAACAACCCGACGTTGACCCAGGATGGGACGCTATACTACATGGCAGATTATCCCACGCTCGGCGGGAGCGGGTTGTACCGCGCGCGCTATGCAGGCGGCGCATTTCAAACGCCCGAGAAACTCGATGTTCTCTCCCAGACCAACACGATTGTGGATGTAGAGCCATTCGTCGCGCCCGATGGAAGTTTCGTGCTATTCTACTCAGCCGGAAGACCTGACAATCTCACCCCTAACGGGAAGGTCGGCGACCTCTACATCGCCTTCCAAGACAGCGCCGGAAAATGGAGCCCCCCACAGAACCTGGGGACGAGGGTCAACTCGGAAGCCGAAGAAAGTACGCCCACCCTTTCTCCGGATGGTAAATACCTGTTCTTCGCCAGCAATCGCGGCGTGGAGCAGCGTTTCCCTGATCTCTACTGGATCGAGGCAAGCTTTTTGCAGACATTGAGCCCAGGAATCGCAGGACGAGGCGAGTTGCCATTATCTGCTGATGCCTTGTTGAACGGCTTTGACTTTGACGGTCCCGTGGTCGAAGCCGCGCTAACGCCGCCAATAGACGCAGCGCCGCCCGCACAGCAGTTTGAAGGGAGGTTGGAATTGCGGGGCGAGATGGATGGCGGTCGCATCGAAATGGTACGCGGTGAGCTGGAACCCGCCCACGCCTATCTGCCGGAGTTCGACTTTGCTTTCATGCAGAGCAGTGATGGCTATCTCATCCCGGCGCAACGCGGGCAGATTATTGCTGACCACCCGCTGTGGAATCTCATCCTCGAACCGGGGCGTGTCTGGCAAGAAACCAGCGATGGCGGTTACTCAAGGGCATCCTTGCCGTTTGCGCTCGTCACCAAGGGTGGGAATGCCACCTTCAACGGCACACTGACCTTTCTATTCAACGCGCAAAGCGTCTCTAAAGTCTGGTACCAGGTTACGCAAGAGACCACCTCCTATACCCGCGCCAACTTGTGGGGCTTGCTTGATGCGGTTTACCATCCCGGTCCCGTGGCGGAAGCTGCGCAACTCCGAGCAAATTTCGCCGCTGAGCTCGCAGCGCGATTGCCCACCCGCCCGCTCGCAGCACTTGCGGAAGATTATCCCGGCGTGGCAGTCTCAGCCTTCGGGCGCGGCGTCACCCCTGAGCATCGCACATGGTACGGCGTAGTCGTGAATGGCATCAACTATACAGGCGAGTGCCAGACGCGCTTTGGACTTTATCCTTATTGTGAATCCATGCGCGCCACATCCTACTCTACTGCCAAATCAGCCTTTGTCGGGGTGGCGCTGCTGCGGTTGGCGCAGAAATACGGCAGGGGCGTAACGGAGCTGCTGATCAAAGACTATGTCCCCGAATATGCCACCAGTGCCGGTGATTGGGAACAGGTCACCTTCAACCACACATTGGATATGTCCACCGGAAATTATTACGCTACCGGCTTCATGGAAGATGACAATGGCGAAGCGATGGATATATTTTTCGGCGCGCAACCTTACAGCGAGCGCATCGCCGCCGCATTCACTGCGCCGCACGCTGTCGCACCGGGTACGCGCTGGGTCTACCGCACCAGCGACACCTTCATCCTCACCCGCGCGTTGCACAACTACCTGCAAAGCCAGGAAGGCGCAGAGGCGGATATCTACCGCTTTGTGGTAGACGAGGTCTATCGACCGTCAGGGATGGGTCCCGGAGCCTACACAACGATGCGTACCGCCGACAATGCCTGGCAAGGACAGGCAGAGGGCGGTTACGGCGCCTGGTGGATTCCGGATGACATCGCCAAGATTGCCCTGTTGTTGAACAACAGCGCCGGCGTCATCAACGGGGTGCAAGTTCTGCACCCGGAGGTGCTTGCCGCAACGCTGCAACGCGACCCTGAAGATCGGGGTGTCAGAATTGATAGCCGGCAGATGTATAACAATGCTTTCTGGGCTACCCGCTATACCCCGGCGCAGGGCTTCGACTGCGAATTCTGGGTCACGGAGATGCAGGGTGTGAGCGGCAATGTGGTAGCGTTGTTCCCCAACGGGATCACTTATTATTACTTCAGCGACAATCGAGAATTCACCTGGGACGCCGCTTTGCGCGAATCCGACAAGATCATACCGTTATGCGAGCAATAGCCCCATGAGGGAATCCCTTCTGTCGTACGTCAAGACGCTCTCGATTGTCACTGTTCAGAGCGCCCTGCTTTTCATCGCCATGCTGTTGGCATTCCTACCCTTTGCCCATGCCCCAGGGGTGCTTGGGATCACCGGCGGTTATCTGGCATACAGCCTGTACCCTGTGCTCCTCTATCTGCTGCTAATCGTCGCGCATAGAGGATTCAACCGGCTTTCCGTAGCGGATCTGAGATGCTCCTGGTGGCGCCTTCTGGCAGGAATCGTAGCGGGGGTTGCCATAGGGGCCATTGCAGTACTGGCAAGCGTTGCCTTAATCGCATTCTGGTTGCCGGAAGTATCCCTGGAGCTCTCAGGGCAAAGCGGTTCGCCCCAAGAATGGGTCATCTTGCTGGCTAACGTATGGCAAACCGCCTTTAGTGAGGAGTTTCTGTTCCGGGGCTTTCTTCTGTTCACTCTGCTGCACCGCGGGATACGACAGCATTCTGCCGTGATGTGGAGCACACTGATCTTTACATGTGTCCATTTTGCGGTGAAGCCGCCATGGTGGTTATTTTCCACAGCAGCGGCAGGAGCTCTGTTGGGTTATCTATACGTCACCAGCGCCAATATTGGGGCGCCTGTAGGCTGTCACCTGGCAATCAATCTCGTGTTTGGCTTGATCAATCGAGGCATCCTGCTACAACTCAACGGTGCAGAGAATCACCTGCTCGCAGTGATGATTTCACAGTGTGTGGTCTATCTGGTCATTGCGCAATTCGTTATGCTCTTTCACCGCCCACAAGTCCGGGCAGGAGGTATGCTGGAATTGCATTCCGGGACCCTCCTTCCGGATGAAGCACAAATCTGACCCCAGGTGTGAGCATGCCTGAGACCATAATCGTAGAGCGCTAGAGGAGTAATCTATGCTAACGCGCCGGTTCAAATGGGGTATCTGTCTGCTGCTCATCTCAATTCTATGGAGCAACTGCCAGGCGACGCCTGACATCCCTTCGGCAACGATGGAACAGCAGACGCCTGTGCCACACACACCTGCGCCAACCGCAACACCACTGCCCACCCTCGTGCCCCAAGCACAAGCCGCAATCATGCCTGGCAGCAGAATTGCCTTCTATTCCAACCGCGACGGCAATCCAGAGATCTATATCATGGATGTGGATAGCGCCCAGGTAACGCGGTTGACCAATGATCCCGCCTTTGATGATAGCCCTGCGCTCTCACCCGATGGTGCGCGCATCGCCTTTCTCACAGCGCGACACGATTCTGCCCCCAGGTTCCCCGATCTCAAATACGAGCTCTATCTGGTAGATAGCGATGGCGGCAACCTGCGCCGCCTCACCACCACCGCAAGCGCCGAAGGACACCCTGCCTGGTCGCCTGATGGGTCCAAGATTAGTTTTGATGCCGATTACGATGGCGACGGATATGCCGAAATCTACGCGCTGGACGTAGCAAGCCTTGAAGTGACACGCCTGACCTCAAACGCTGCGAATGACCAATTCGCCGATTGGTCACCGGATGGCACCCAGATGGCTTTCGCCTCGGACCGTAACGGCAGCTGGGATATCTTTGTGATGCAGTCCAATGGCGACCACCAGCGCGTCCTGACCGATAGCCCGGATTGGGAATTGTTTCCAGCCTGGTCACCCGATGGAACGCAGATTGCGTTCAACAAGCTGACTCCACGTTCGCGCAACACCGACATCTTCGTGATGCGCGCCGATGGCAGTGATGTGCGCCAGCTCACCAACGCGCCCGGCTTCGACGAAAATCCAGCCTGGTCACCCGACGGAGATGCTATTGCCTTCCAGAGCCAACGCGATGGCAATTTTGAGATTACCGTGATGGCTCCAGATGGCAGTGCGCAGCGCCCTCTGGACCCCACGCCGAATGATGAACTTTGGCCCTCCTGGGGACCACCCTTGTCGCCGGACGCGCATTTGAGGCTGGAGATGAGCTCCCAGGATCTGGGCTTGCGTGAGACTTTTCAGGCAGCGTTAAGAGACCCGGATGGCAACGGGGATTTGGACATGGTCATAGGCCGCTTTCGAGGCGGCGTACAGATTTGGTTCAACCGGCAACTCTGGAGGTATGAAGATGAGATTCACGCGACGTCTATGTGATAACGAAAACGATTTCTGGCGCACCCGCAACTTCTTGCGCGATGTCTTCCTGCACAATGGGCGACTCGAACACAGCTGGAATGTCGCGCGCTTCGACTATTGGCGCTACCACATCAGCGCCAACTGCCAGCTTACTCCGCCCGTCCAGGAGGTGACCCACGCCTGGGAGACTGAGGAAGGTGAACTTGCCGCCGTTCTGCATCCTTATGGCGGCGGCGAAATTCGCATGCACATCCACCCCGAATTCCGCAGTCCGGAGCTGGAGGCGGAGATTTTCACCTTTGCCGGCGAAACCTTTGCCGAAGCGACCGACACCGGAGCGATTCTCATTGTACCCGTGTTTGCGGATGATGCCCTGCGGCAGGAAACGTTGACCCGCTTGGGCTTCTCCAAACAACCAGGCTGGAATCATCACTACTGGCGCGACTTGACTGAACCGTTACCCATCCCCCCGGCGCCAGCAGGCTATCAAATCCGCTCGATGGGTGACGAAGGCGAATTGCCTAGCCGTAGCTGGTGCTCCTGGCGCGCTTTCCATTCTGATGAACCAGATGAAGCCTATGACGGCGATTCTTCGTGGTACCGCAACATCCAATCGGGGCCCCTCTACCGGCGCGACCTGGATATCGTTGCGGCTATGCCGACGGCTGCCGGCAGCAGTGAGATTGCCGCGTTTTGCACCATCTACTATGACGATTTCACACGCAGCGCCGTCACCGTGCTGGTTGGCGTCGGCGCTGAACACTGGCGGCGCGGCTTAGGCAAGGCAGTGATGGCTGAGGGGATGCGGCG
>JAKJAC010000072.1:0-229 GCA_022707705.1 Chloroflexota bacterium | reverse complement strand
ATCTAGGCTGCACCCGCGTCTTTTCCACCGCCAACGAAGACCCTGCCGACGCGCTCTACCGGTCGATGATGACGGATATGAAGGTAACCGATACCTGGATAAAAGTCTTCTAGCGTGGAAAGGAGCCCACGGATGATGAACGACGCAAGCATTCCCGAAGCTGACCAGATTGCAGTTGAAAAAGCCATTCATGACGCTATCGGCTGGGCGCTGACCAAGGACCTGACCC
>JAKJAC010000071.1:15452-18884 GCA_022707705.1 Chloroflexota bacterium | reverse complement strand
CCTTTGTTCTAGCCAACATCAGGATGGCGCTCGGTCGTCTCCACGAGTCTGCTAGCGTGTATCAACAGGCATTGCAGTTTGCAGTCAGTCAGGGCGAGCCGTTGCCTGCGGGAACGGTGGATCTTTATCGGGGGCTCAGTGAGCTGTACTGCGAATGGGATGATCTGGATACTGCAGCTCACTATCTGACCACCGCCAGGGAGCTGGGTAAGCAGGCGGCACTGACTGGTTGGCAACATCGCCTGGGTGTGGCTGAGGCATGTAGAAAAGAGGCACAAGAAGACCTGGAAGGGGCTCTTGCGCTGCTAGATGAGGCAGAGCATCTTTATGTCGAGAGCCCGCTGCCCAATGTGCGTCCCATCGCCGCGTTGAAAGCCCGGATTTGGGTGATGCAGGGGCGCTTGACTGAAGCGCTTGCCTGGGCGCGCGAACGAGATTTGACCGTTGATGGGGATCTCAGTTACTTGCGTGAGTTCGAATTCATGATCTTCGCCCGGTCGCTCATTGTCCAGTATCAGAACACCGGGACGGCTGAGACTATTAGCGAAGCACTAAGCCTGTTGCAGCGCCTCCTGCAAGCGGCGGAGGCAGGCGGTCGGATGGGAAGCGTCATCGAGATCCTGGTATTACAGGCGTACGGTCATGCAGCACGGGGTAATACTACGGAAGCTCTCAAGTCACTGGAGCGCGCGTTGACGCTGGCTGAGCCGGAGGGCTATATCCGCGTCTTTGTAGGTGAAGGCTCACTCATGGCAGAACTTTTGGAGCGGATTTCGGGACCAGGAGGAAGGTTGAAGGCGTATGTGCACCAATTACTTGCCGCCTTTGGACGCCACAAAGACGCTCGTGGTCCAGCCATTCGCCCCGGTTCAGGTCAAACTCCCCGCACGGAGCCTCTGGTCGAGCCATTGAGTGCGCGTGAACTCGAGGTGCTCAAACTACTCGGCACCGAATTAAGCGGTCCGGAAATCGCTCGCGAGCTTGTGGTGTCTTTGAGCACCGTGCGGACCCATACTCAGGCAATTTACACCAAACTCGGTGTGAACAATCGCCGGACTGCCATCCGCCGCGCCGAGGAACTCAATCTGCTGTAGAACCTATTGACGCTCACCTGGTCCCGGCAGATTCAGCGAAGCGCCTGCCGGGGCTTTTTGTTTCCACAAGACCCGCCTGATCCAATAATCCTCACATGAATCATCACATGTGAGGATGACATCTCATCCTCTTGTCGTGTATCCTAATACTCGCAGTAAGAACCATACAAGAAGGAGCACGGAAATGAACAATCAACAGAAAATGGGCGGTGTTGCGGCGTTGATTCACGCTACAGCGTATGTGGTGGGCATTATCTTGGGCGTTACCTTGATTTTCCCTATCTTGAATGCTGATCCCGGACAGTATATGGCATTCCTTACCGATAACCAGACTTTGATGTACCTGTGGAATCTGATTAGTTATTGGGGTTCTGCACTCACCCTGGTGGTCATGGTACTGGCGCTCTACGAGCGATTGAAGTCTGGTTCCCCCACGTGGATGCAGATGGCGACCGTTTTGGGATTGATCTGGGCTGGATTGATCATTGGCAGCGGCAACCTTATGCTCTCTGATCTCGGTGTGCTTGCCAATCTCTATGGTAAGGACCCGCTTCAAGCCGAGACGGTCTGGTTGGCGCTCGATGCGGTCGAGATTGGGATCGTGAGTGGTAACGAACTGTTAGGCAGCTTGTGGGTGCTACTGCTCAGCCTGGTCGCTCTGCGAACAGGTGGGCTGACCAAAGCACTAGCCTATCTTGGCGTGCTGCTCGGCATAGCCGGTATCCTCACCCTTGTTCCGACCTGGGCAGAGACTATGGTTATGATTTTCGGACCGGGCATGATCGTGTGGTCTGTCTGGGTGGGAATCGTTATGTTGCGCACCACCCCAGGCACAAACAGCCTGTCATAGGATTCACTACCGAATGGAGAACGCGAAATGAAAGCCGTTGTATACACGCGATTTGGTCCGCCCGAGGTACTGCAACTCCGGGAGGTAGAGAAACCCACTCCCAAAGCTAACGAAGTGCTGATCAAAATCTATGCGACCACCGTCGTTAAGGAAGACCCGGATTTGCGGGCTGCGCCGGGATTCAACGGGTTTCTAAAGCCCAGAAACCCGATCCTGGGGCAAGAGCTGGCGGGGGAAGTCGAGGTGATAGGGAAAGCCGTGACTCGCTTCAAACCTGGTGACCAGGTGTTTGGGATAGATATGTTTGGCGCGTATGCGGAGTATAAATGTATGCCCGAAGATGGAGCGCTGGCAGTCAAACCGGCAAATATGAGTTTTGCAGAGGCAGCTAGCGTCCCGAATGGGGCGCTGACCGCACTGCCTTTCCTGAGAGATAAGGGCTATATCCAAAGTGGGCAGTCCGTGCTGGTCTACGGCGCATCTGGATCGGTTGGCGCTGCGGCGGTGCAGCTTGCCAGATACTTCGGTGCTGAGGTAACCGGCGTGTGCAGTACCGCGAATCTGGAGTGGGTGAAATCTTTGGGTGCGGAGCATGTAATTGACTACACTCAAGCGGATTTTACCGCGAACGGCGAAACCTATGACATCATCTTTGACACGGTAGGCAAACACTCGTTTGCAGTGTGCCAGGGCTCGCTGACGAAAAATGGCGTGTATCTAACTACAGTTCCTATGCCCGGGGCAATACTGCGTGGCTTGTGGACAGCTATAGCTGGCGGCAAGAAAGCCGGATTCGCAGCCACAGGTTTACGACCGGCAGCGAAAAAGGCAGAAGACCTGCTCTTTCTCAAGGCTTTGATTGAGGCGGGTGAGATAAAAGCCGTCATAGACCGGTGCTATCCGCTAGAACAGCTAGCCGAGGCGCACCATTATGTTGAACAAGGGCACAAGAAGGGGAATGTGGTCATCACCGTCTTTCCGTCGGGCTTCGAGTCAGAGCCGTCTTTGAGTGTGGACGGCAGAATCTGAATGCCGAGTTTGCCGATGTTAATTCCCTAACCCTCGCGAGCCTTTGTCTCAAAGGTAGTGGAAAAATCCTAACCCACCATTCACCCCGGTTTCGACTATCCTGCATATGCCTTTTCTTTGAGTGATTTTTGTGGTGAGGCGAAGCCTCACCACAAAAATCACCTTTTTCTTCGAAATTTTCGCCCCATTTTGAAATGCGCCTGCTGCCTTGACCAGAAGGGCAAACGCAGTACAATACATCCACTGAATATTGTGAGGTGAACCATGCCCATTTACGAATATACATGCCAGGATTGTCAGTTCCGTTTCGATGCGCGCCGTTCTATCGCTGACGCTGATATGCCTATCGCTTGCCCTAAATGCGGCGGGCTGTACCCGCGGCGCGCGCTCTCCCGCTTCATGGTTATGGGAGGGAAATCCGGCAGCACTGACTCCAGCTCCAGCGGGGGCGGATGCAGC
>JAKJAC010000071.1:0-15415 GCA_022707705.1 Chloroflexota bacterium | reverse complement strand
ACTGAGTCTGTCTTTTGCAAAGCCGCCATCCGTGAGGATGGCGGCTTTGGTTTAGGTTGATCCCAATGCGCCGAGAATCGCCCCCAGTAAGCGCCCGGCGACCGGTTGCCTTCTACATCTTCTCCGCGACTGCGTGAGCAACATCCAGCGTGGTATTCTTGCCGCCCATATCGTAGGTGCGAATTTCGCCCTCGGCGATGACGGCAGCGATGGCGCCTTCTAGCGCTTTGGCGCTCTCGAATTCACCCAACCAGTCCAGCATCAGTTTTACGGTGAGGAGCATCGCCATCGGGTTGACTTTGTACTGCCCGGCGTACTTGGGCGCTGAGCCATGTGTAGGCTCGAAGACGGCGAAGGTGTCGCTCATATTGCCGCTCGAAGCGAAACCGAGCCCTCCGACCAGTTGCGCTGCCAGGTCGGAGATGATATCGCCAAACATGTTGCTGGAGACCATTACCCCGTAATTCTGGGGATTCTTGACCAACCACATCGCCATGGCATCTACGTTGGTTTCCCATAGTTCGATTCCGGGGTAATCCGCTGCCACCTTGCGCGCCTCGCGCACCATCAGCCCGGAGGTCTCGCGGATGACGTTGGGTTTCTCAACTAGTGTGACGGTGGGATAATTGAACTTCTTGGCGTATTCGAAGGCGGCGCGCACGATGCGACGGCAGCCTTCCCGGGTGAGAATGCGGCACGAGACTGCGATATCCTCTGATGCGGTACCCTTGAAAGCCTTCATATTGGGGCTGTGTTCTTCCAGTTTAGCGCGAAGGTCTTCTGGCAGCGGGTGGAATTCCACGCCCGAATACAGGTCCTGCGTGTTCTCCCGGAAGATGATCAGGTCAATGTCGTTACGGTAGTTGAGGGGGTTGCCAGGATACGCCTTGCAGGGACGCAGGTTCATGTATAGGTCGAAGGTCTGGCGCAGGCGTACGATGGGGCTGCGATAAACCAGCCCCTTCCCGCGCAATTCGGGGATGAGCTCCGCCTCGGCTTCTTCTTTCGGCATTGAGGTGATGGCTCCGAACAGCGAGCAGGTGCAGGTCTTGAGCAGATCAATGGTGCGCTGCGGAAGCGCTTCACCTTCATGTCGCCAGAATTCCCAACCGATATCGGCAGGGATATATTCTGCGTCGAGGGCAATCTTGTCCAGAACGATTTTCGCCGCGTCCATGACATCGTTGCCGATGCCATCCCCGGGCATGAGCGCGATACGATACTTAGGCATACGAAATCTCCTCTCTAAAGTTATGGATTATCAGTCCAGAGTCATCAGGCGTTGACCTTTTCGCTTACTCGCCTCTTTGTTTACTTGCCGAGCTGTTTGCGCACGTGCGGAATCAGACCGCCATCCTCGATGATTTCCAGCACTTCTGCTGGCAGGGGCGGGAAGGTGAAGGTCCCGCACGGTGTTGTCACCGTGCCCGCTGCGAAATCAATGGTGATTTCATCACCGTTCTCGGCGCCATCTACGGCATCACAGGTGACGATGGGCAGCGCTTGATTGATGGCATTGCGGAAATAGATGCGGGCAAAACTGCGCGCCACAATCGCGCCGACGCCGGCTTCCTTGAGACAGACGACCGCCTGCTCTCTGGAGCTGCCGCAACCCCAGTTCTTCCCCGCGACGATAATATCGCCGGGGCGCACCGCAGCGACAAAGCCAGGGTCAAGGTCCTCGAGGGCGTGCAATGCCATTTCCTTGGGATCAGAGATGCTGTAGGTGTACTTGCCGGGGAAAATCACATCTGTATTCACGTCGTCCCCGTATTTCCATACCCGTCCGGTGATTTTCGTTTTCATGGCTTCATACCTCCCGCGGATCCGTAATGACACCGGTGAGCGCTGTAGCTGCAGCTGTAGCCGGACTACCCAGGTAAATGGTAGCATCCTTCGATCCCATGCGCCCTTTGAAATTGCGGTTGGAGGTGGAAAGCGTCGTTTCGCCCGGCGCCATACAGCCTTGATGTGCCCCCAGGCACGGACCACAACCTGGGTTGAGCAGCGTTGCCCCGGCAGCGATGAGGTCGGTGATCACGCCTTCCGCTAGCGCAGCTTGCAGGTTTTCCCGCGAGGCAGGCAAGACCAGCAACCGCACGCCCTGTGCGATGTGCTTGCCACGCAGAATCTCTGCCGCTACCCGGAGGTCTTCCAGCCTCCCGTTGGTGCAGGTGCCGATAACCACCTGATCCACCCGCTTGCCCGCAACTTCTGTGACCGGCGCGACGTTATCCACCGTGTGGGGGCAGGCAACCTGCGGTGCAAGTGTGCTGGCATCCAGCTCGATGATGCGCGTGTAGGCGGCGTCTGCATCAGCGAATACCGGCGTGAACGGCTGTGAAACACGTCCTGCTAACCACGCGAATGTCTTTTCATCCGGTTCTACTACGGCATTCTTTGCGCCCATCTCGGCGGACATATTGGTCAACGTCATCCGCTCGCCTACGCTCATGGCGCTAATCGCTTCGCCGGCGAATTCCACCGAGCAATAATCGGCGCCATCCGCCCGTAGTAATCCGATGAGGTACAGGCTCACATCTTTTGCGGAGACTCGCGACGGCAGCATCTCGCGGAGCTGGACGCGGAGTGATTCAGGAACGCGCAACCAGATTTCGCCCGTAGCCATCACCGCGGCGGCTTCGGTGCGCCCGATTCCTGCGGCGAAAGCCCCAAATGCGCCCGCGGTCGGGGTGTGAGAATCGCTGCCCACGATTACCGCACCGGGCCACGCGTGCCCCTTTTCGGGTAACACCTGATGGCAAATCCCCTCGCCGATATCATAAAACGCGCTAATCCCCTGCTCTGCCACGAATGCCCGCGTCGCCTGATGACTTGTCGCATAGGTCTCGTCTGCCGCCGGCGTTACGTGATCAAGGACGATGACGTTCATAGAGGGATCGGCGACCCGCGCCACACCGATTTTGCGGAATGTTGCGGCGATAGCAGAGGTATTATCGTGTGTCAACAGCCGGTCCGGTTTGACGGTCACAATTTGTCCCGCCGTGGTCTGTTTCAATCCAGCCTTTTGTGCCAACACTTTTTCTGCGAATGTCTTTCCCATGGTTCGTCTTTAGACCTCACCTTTCAGCTTTCGGCTGTTTTGCCATATTCGAACAGGTCTCCCGCTTCATAGATTGCCAATTGCACCTTTGAAAATGGTTGCGCCTGGAAAGGCTCCGCGCTGTTGCGCAGCACGTCGCCTGTGACGAAATTGACCGTCACGGTATCGCCAGTCTGGAACCGCACCCCGTATTTCGATAGCTCGGGGAAGGCGATGAGTGGCAGTCCACTGTTGATGGCGTTGCGCTTGTAGATGGCGCCGAAGCTTTCCGCGATGATTGCGGCGATGCCCAACGCGCGGAAACAATCCACTGCTTGCTGCCGCGAGGACCCCGACCCAAAATTGCGTCCTGCCATGATCAGGTCGCCCGCTTGGGCGCGGAGGGCAAAATCCTCCCAGCCCTTGAGGTTATCGAGGGTGTATTGTCCCATCTGCGCCAGCGCTGTGATGTGCAGATAGCGATTGTGGAAGATCATATCGGTATCTATGTCGTTGTACAGGTTCCCCTCTGCATCCCGAAGCACCCATAACCGTCCGGTAATTTGTGTAGCTTTCATGCTTTCACCTCCGGCAGGGTAATCTCTCCTGCGAGTGCGCTCCATGCTGCCGTGACCGGGCTTGCCAGATAGGTCTGCCCTGCGCCCTGTTTGCCCGGGAAGTTGCGATTGCTGGTGCTGATTTGCACTTCACCCTTGCCCGTCATTCCCAGGTGCCCCGAGGCGCAACCACCACAGCCGGGATTGCTGACGATGAACCCGGCTTCGAAGAGTATCTCCAGCACACCGGAGGCAAGCATCTGCGCATACACCCGCCGGGTCGCCGGAACGACAGTTGCCATGACGTGCGCTGCGATGCGCTTGCCTTTCACAATCTCCGCCACCGCTGCGAAATCCTCAAAGCGCCCGTTCGTGCAGGAGCCCAGGAAGACGCTATCTATGCGCTTCCCCGCTACCTCACGCACCGGGTGGACGTTGGCGGGATTGGGAGGGCACGCGATCAGCGGTTCCAACCCACTTACGTCCAGGTTAAGCGTTTCAGCGTAACCGGCGTCAGGATCGGGCAGCAGGGCTGGGTTGAGTGGCGGGTGCGCCGTCTGGCTGATTGGAAAGCCGATGATGCCCCCCATCTCCGTGACCTGACTGGCAAGGGTGATGCGTCCGGCAAGGTCGAGCGCCTCAATAGCGGGACCGTAGAATTCGACGGCGCGGCCCAACGCGCCATCAGAACCGAGACGCTGCAAGACGGCGAGCGTGAGGTCGCGGGCGGTCCAGGGCTCGCGCGGCGTCCCGTGGAGGACCACTTTCATCGTTGGCGGCACCTCGAACCAGGTGCGCCCGGTCTTGAAGGCGAAGGCAATATCCTGGTCGCCCATGCCCTGCCCGAAGGCGCCGATTGCCCCGAGGATGTTGAGATGGCTATCGGTGCCGACAAAGGTATCGCCCGGGCGTACTAACCCCTCTTCAATGGCGACATGGGAACCGATACCGGCGTTCACATCGTAGACCTTGATGCCCTGGGCGCGCGCCCATTCGCGGCAGATTTGCTGGTTGTTGGCGTAGGGAATGCTGCTCGGCGGTACAACCAGGTCGAAGGTAAAGAAAGTGCGCGCCGGGTCAGCGACGGGGGTATCGCCGTAGTGCTCACGGTAGTTCTGCACCACATTCGCCCCACCGAAATCCCGCGCGGTGCGCACATCCAGATCGAGCCAGATAATATCGCCCGGTTCGACTGGCGCAGCGGGTGCGCCCGACGTACCCTGCTCGGTATGTGCGGCAAATAGCTTCTGAATCATCGTTTTGCCCATGAGTTCCCCCGCTAAGTTCCGAATCCTATCATGTATATAGCGTCGCGAGCCATATCCCGCATGTGTTTCGCTGCCATGCGGCGTCTTCTGATGACTCGTGATTTTTGACTTCTACCCACCTGCTTGCCTTAACAGGCTATGGAAGTGCATGAAGTCGGCATGATTGATCAGAGTAGCTTCGGTGCTGCGGTGCCCCTTATCGCCTTCGCCAGCATGTGTGGCGATAATGTGCTGCACTTCGATGGGTAACCCTATGCGAGCTGCCAGCGCCGCACCGCTGAAGGGATGGCGCAGCAACTTGCCGCCGTAGCTCTGGACGATTTTGCCCTCGGCATTGCGGGTATATTCCAGCAGCTTGCCGATATCGTGCAGCAGCCCGCCGGCAATGAGGATGTCCCGCTGCACCGGTAGACGCTCACCGTAGATTTGTTGAAAGACCTCAGCGGCGCGCAATGCGGTCAGCGTTACTCCGCGCACATGCTCGATGAAATTCGCCGGGCAGGGATTGATGAGCAGAGTAAAGGGCATAGCGAGAAGCGCTTCTGGCGCCCACCCGCCCTCCGTCAGCGCCAGTTCCCAGCATTGCAGCGCCTTTTCCCGCAAATCAGCGTCTTCAAGCAGGTCAAATTCAGGTAGCAGTTTCAACAACACGTCACGCATGGTATCTCCTTCTAGCGCATGATGCATCATGAGCCAGGGGTATTGCCCTGACTCACCTGTTGGTTTAGATTTCCAGGGAGCGCTCTTCGGGTCCCTCGTAGCCTGAGACGGGGCCAATGGCGCGCATAGGGCGTTGCTGGGTGAGCTCATCAAAGACATGGGCGGTCAGCCCCACGGTGCGGGCGATGGCGAAGAAGCCATTGCCCATTTCCGGCGGGAAATCCAGTTCGCAGAGCACCGCAGCGATAGCGCCATCCACGTTCAGCGGCAGCGCTTTGCCCGAAGCCTCTGCAATGGCATCAGCGATAGCCTGCGCCAGACGCACAGCATCCCCTGTGAGCCCCTCTTCGGCAACGAGCGCGAGCAACCGCGCCGTGCGCGGGTCGGCGGTGTGGAGCCTGTGCCCGTAGCCCGGTAACCGCTTCCCCGAGACGCGAGCTTCCGCGACGATTGCTCGGGCGACTTCTTCTGCCGGGAGACCCGTTTCGCGTTGGCGTGTCACGCCATCGAGCAGCACTCGCATACAGCCTTCGATGGCGCCGCCATGATGGCGGTTGATCGTCATGATGCCCGCCGCGATAGCCGTGGTGAGCGGCGCCCCACCTGATGCCACCGTCCGCGCTGCCAGCGCTGAGGGGGGCGTGGCGCCATGGTCCACGCTCGAGACGAGCAACGCGTCCATGATGCGCCCTTGAGCCGCAGTGGGCAGCTCGCCTTTGAGCACCAGGTACACGACATGGGAAAAGGGTACGCGGCCCATCAATTCTTCGATGCGGTAACCCCGCACTGCGATGGTATTCGGCGCGATTTTTGTGATTGGTTGCGACCAGCTTGCTTCAGGCATAGATCCCCCTAACCTTCAACTGACTCTTGCCAGAACTTCCTTTGTCGCCCGCGGAAGTTCCATGAAAGATTCGACTACGGTTGCACCAACTTCGCGCAGCCGTTCGACTTTGCCCTCGTGGGTTCCGCGTCCACCTTCGACAATCGCACCCGCGTGCGAGAAGCGCGTGCCCTGTTTCGCGGCTTTGCCGCCGATGTAGGCGACGAGTGGTTTGGTGAAGGCACCCGCCTCGATGAGGTCGGCAACGCGTTCTTCCTGACTTGTGCCAATCTCGCCGAACATCACGACGGCTTTGGTCTCCGGGTCGCGTTCGAATTCCAGCATCACCTCAGGATGGGGCAACCCCACCACTGCATCCCCACCCACGTGAACGAGCGTTGTGGCGCCGATCCCCTCGCGGGCGAGATAATACGCCATGGAGGAGGTGATTCCGCCGCTGCGAGAGGAGATGCCCACCGGACCGGGGATGAACCACGATTTGGCGGAAGATGCGCGCCCGCCCATCATGCCCAGCACGGCTTTGCCCGGACTGAGCACGCCGAGCGTGTTCGGACCAATGAAGCGCGCGCCGGCGGTCTTTGCCCGCGCGGCGATGCTCAACACGTCGTAAATCGGCACGCGGTCCGGCACAATGACGAGCAACTTCACGCCGGCATCCATCGCTTCCAACGCGGCGCTTCTCACCAGTGGTGCGGGGATGAAGAGCACGCTCACGTCAATCGGCCCGACCTGCTCCCAGGCTTCCAGCACCGTGTCGTAGACGGGAACGCCCTCGACACGCTCACCGCCCCGTCCTGGGGTCACCCCCGCCACCACCTGTGTGCCGTATTCCGTCATCAATTTCGCGCGCGCCATCCCCTCGCGCCCGGTGATGCCTTGCACGAGTACCCGTTTGCTTTGATCAATGAGTATTGCCATGGTATCACTCCGTTCTGAGCGCTGACCGTTGCTGCCTGGTTTTCGGCGGCTAGACCTGGTCCTCGCTTCTCGACTTGTTAGCCTTTGACCTGCGGTTGGGAATTTGTCAGTCCCTCGATCGGTAAATCTACCCGCCCCCCACCTGCGCCGTGAAGAAGACAATCTACCTCACAGCCCAGGCATTCCACGCAGCGTCCTTTCTTCGCCTCTTCTGGCGTGATGTTGAGCACGGGTAAGCCCTCGGCATTGAGCGAGAGAATCCGTCGCGCGCATGCCTCGATGCAGACCTTGCTCGCGCACGTTGCGCAGAGCGCGTGATTCAGCGTCACCGTGCCGGTAGGACTGGCGAAAGTGTAGAGCAATTCGGGATTTGAACCTACATCCCCGTTTGCTGCTCGCCGATGCGCTGCCCCGCATTCTCGCTTTTCCGCTTTCTCGTCAATCAACGCCGCCAGTCGCTGAGCGCAGAAATCTGGGGAATCATCCTTCTTGTAACCCTCCACTGGGGCGGGGATACGCCCGTTCAGCCCTTCTAGGATTTCGACGGCGCGCTCCTCGCCGTTGCCGCCAAGTCGCACCACGATGGGAACGTCCAGCTGTGCTTCCACGAAGGCTTTGAAGAGTCCCCGCGCCGAATAGAACTGTTCTTGACTGGCGACCCCAGAACCGGAGCCGAAGTAGCCATCTATGGGTCCCACCGCGAGGACGATTTTCGCCGCGCGGTAGACCTTGCTTGCGGGCGGGTTGCCGCTGGTATCCACGAACGTGGCAACCTTGAAGCCCTGGCGCAGCAGCGCATCCATGCTCATCATCGAACCGCCGCCGCCCGCGCCGTGAAAGCCGATATACCCTTCGCCATGCTTGAAATCTTCAGCCATCTGGATGAAGTAGAACGTGCCGCGATAATCCTGGGCTTCGATGGCGTAGGCGATTTTCTCCAACGCCGTCGGTGGGCGGTCATACTCCCGGGCGATTTCGATGCCCAGGTTCGGGTGACGGAAGACGGCATAATCATCCACGGTGATGCGGCAATCTGCCGCTACCAGGTTCCCTTCGGCTGTGAGCACCAGCGGATTGATTTCTGCCGAGCGCGCTTCATATGTGCGCGCAACTTGATAGAGTTTCACCAGCAGTTCCCCCAGGTCGCTCTGAAGTTTCCCGCTGATGCCAGTGCGGCGTACGAGGTCGCGTGCCTGATAATCCAGCAATCCGCGCTCGATATCCACATGGGTGCTGGCAACCTTATCGGGATGAGCAATGGCGATTTCCTCGATACCGGTTCCGCCAACGCTGGAGAAGATGACCAGGGGCGCTTGCGCGCGGTCATCCACAATGACGCCGGCATAGAACTCGCGGGTAATCTGGACTTGCTCTTCAACGAGCACTTCGGTCACGGTGAGATTCTTGATCCGCTGACCGAGCAGCGCTTCTGCTGCGAGTGCGGCTTCCTCCGGAGTTGCAGCTTTCCGGATAGCGCCGATGCCGGCGCGCCCAGTGACCCAGACTTGAGCTTTGACCATGACCGGGCGCTCGATTTCAGCGGCGATGGCGTATGCGGCTTGAGCTGTCGTTGCCGCTGCGCCACGTGGAACTAGAATTCCACCCTGTTCCAGGTGATGTTTCCCTTGATACTCGTGCAATCGTGCCATGAGATGCCTCGTAACCATCAGTTTTGCGGGTTTTGGGGGAGCAGCGTATAACGCCATCCCCTAAAATCGCGGATGAAGTGATTCGCACTATTATAGTCGCGTCTCGCATGGGTCGTGAAGTGACAATCCGCCAGATTCCACGGGAAGCCAAGCTCCGTTACTCAAGCAGGGATGAAAAGCCTTTTTAGGCAGGCCTTCCCTCATGGATGGAAAACCGGTGGCGGAGGATGACCTTGTCAAAAAATGAGGCATGGAAGAGCTCTCCCATGCCTCATGTCTACCGCCTTAGCTTTTTACAGCATGACTTTGGGTTGGTATTCCCCCCAGACCTGGCGCAGGACACCGCAGATCTCTCCCAGGGTACAGTTGGCTTCAACCGCTTCGATGAAGAGTGGCATGAGCGTGGCATCCACTGTCTTGGAGGCGATCTCGATGCGGTTGAGAGCGTTCGATGCCCGGGCATTATCGCGCGCCGCGCGTACTTTGGCGAGGTGCGCCCGCTGTTGGGTTTCGATAGCCGGGTCCACACGGAGTTGCGCCAATTTCACGCGCTCTTCTTCTATCTGGAATTTGTTGACGCCCACAATGACCTGTTCGCCCTTCTCCACGGTTTGTTGCGCGCGATAAGCGGCATCCGCGATTTCAGCCTGCATGTAGCCTTGTTCGATGGCGGAAGTCGCGCCGCCCATCTCGTCAATCGTTTGGATGTATGCCATGGCGCGCTTCTCGATTTCTGCCGTCAGATATTCTACATGGTACGAACCGGCGAGTGGGTCAATGGCATCGGCGACGCCGGATTCGTTGGCAATGATTTGCTGTGTGCGCAGTGCCACGCGAACGCTCTCCTCCGTGGGCAACCAGAGCGCCTCATCCATGGAGTTGGTGTGCAGTGATTGAGTGCCGCCCAACACCGCTGCCAATGCCTGCAGCGTCACGCGCACGACGTTGTTCATCGGTTGTTGCGCCGTGAGAGTGGAACCGGCAGTCTGCGTGTGGAAGCGTAGCATCCAGGATTTTGGATCCTGTGCGCCGAAACGCTCGCGCATGATGCGCGCCCACAACCGCCGGGCTGCGCGGAACTTGGCAACTTCTTCGAGGAAGTTGTTGTGTGCGTTGAAGAAGAAGGAGAGCCGTGGTGCAAAGTCATCCACGCTCAAGCCGGCATCAAGTGCGGCTTGCACATAAGCGATGCCATCCGCCAGGGTGAACGCGACCTCTTGCACGGCGGTGCTGCCTGCCTCGCGGATGTGATAGCCGCTGATGCTGATGGGATTCCACTTGGGTACCTCAGTAGCGCCAAAGCGGAACGTATCCGTGATCAAGCGCATTGAGGGACGCGGGGGGAAGATATATGTGCCACGCGCAACGTACTCCTTCAGAATGTCATTCTGGATGGTGCCGTTGAGCTGCTGCGGTTCGACGCCCTGTTCCTTGCCCACTGCAATATACATGGCCCAGAGTACGGCAGCCGGAGCGTTGATGGTCATGGAGGTGCTGACCTTTTCCAGTGGAATTTCACGGAACAGCGTGCGCATATCCTCCAGACAGCTGATGGAGACGCCGACCTTGCCGACCTCGCCGAGCGCCATATCATCATCGGCGTCGTAGCCGAGTTGTGTCGGCAGGTCAAAAGCCACGGAGAGTCCGGTCTGTCCCTGCTCCAGCAGATAACGGTAGCGCGCGTTGGATTCCTCGGCGCTGGCGAAGCCCGCGTACTGGCGCATGGTCCAGAAACGCCCTCGGTACATGGTGGGTTGAATGCCTCGCGTGAAGGGATATTCGCCGGGAAAACCCAGGTCATTCAGATAATCCACGGGAGCATCCAACGGTGTCAGAACCGGTTCGATAGAAATACCCGATGAAGTGGCAAAGCTCGACTGGCGTTCTGGAAAGCGTTTGGTCACTTTTTGATAATTGCCTTCGTGCCAACGCTGCTGTTCGGCTTCTAGTTGCTCCATTTCAGCCCCTATCGTCGTCATCGTCATCGCTCCTTCTTGATGGTGAAATAACCTGTCATGCCAGACGCTCGAGCTCATCGAGCATCTCTGCCAATACATCGAAGCCGCCCTGCCAGAAATCCTCAGAGGTCATATCGAAGCCGGCCTCGCCGAGAATGTGATGGGGGCTTGCTGAACCACCATAAGCCAGAATGCGCAAGTACTGCGGCTCAAAGGCGTCACGTCCGACTGCCTTGTACTTGCGATAGAGCGCGAGGACGAGTAACTGCCCGAAGGAATACGCATAGCAGTAGAAGGGCGTGTGGTAGATGTGTGGAATGCTCAGCCATTCCAGTTTGAATTCCTCGCTGACCTCTACCGCATCGCCGAATTGCTCGCGTAGATTGTCCAGATAAGCTGCTTGGAGCGCATCGGGCGTGGCATCGGCTTTGAGCATCGCGTGCGCCTGATTCTCGAAGAGCACGAAATAAGCCTGCCGCATCACGGTAGCATAGGCGCCGGAAAGGAATGTGTTCAGCAAGGTCCGTCGTACACTGACATCGGTTTCCTCGCGCAGCATCTTGTCCGTCAGCAGAATTTCGCCAAACACAGAGGCGGTTTCTGCCATCGGCAGCGCGGAGTGGAAAGTGAGCGGCGAATGCTCTGCCGCCATCAAGGCATGCACGGAATGGCCCAACTCATGCGCCAGAGTAGAGACATCATTGATGGTGCCGGCGTAGTTGACGAGTACCCAGGGGGTCAGCCCCGGCAATACGCCGTAGCAGTAGGCGCCGTCCATCTTGCGCGGGCGGACTTCGCTATCGAGATGCTGCTCGTGAAGCGCCTGCATCGCCAGATCCGCGAGCCTGGGCGAGAAATCGCGATAGGCGGCATCTACCATCCGCACCGCATCGTCGAAGGTATAGGTCTTGTCGGCATCGTTCAACGGCGCGTAAATATCGTAACGACGCAGTTGCGGCAGTCCCAGCGCCGCCGCCTTGAAGCGGAAGTAGCGTTGGAACAGGGGCGCGTTTTTGCGAATAACCCGCAACAGCGTCTCGGTGACGGGGTCGGGAATATCGTTTGCTAGATTCCGCACGCTGATAGGGCTGGAAAAATGTCGCAATCGGACGTTTTCCTCATACCAATCGCGCACCCGCGCGGCGTAGACCTGCGCTAACACGTCGGCGTTCGCTTCATAGTGCCGGTAGAGCTCCTGATAGGCGGCTTTGCGCAGGTCGGCATCTGAGCTATAGGCATACGCCATGAGCTGCCCGCGAGTGAGATCCTTACTCTCACCTTCTGCAGTCAGTTGATAGGCGAAGCGGGTCGTGATCATATCGTAGAGCGTGGTCAACGTCTCGATGCCGTTCACATCCTTGATGTTGATGACCCGCTCTTCCGGTTCTGAGAGAGTGTGTGGCGTGAACAGGCGCAGTGCTTCCAGGTGATAGCGACAATCGCCGCTGACCGCCAACAGGCGCTCGGCGATGTCTGCGTCCAGCGCTTTCCACCACAGGGAGAAGAACAGAGTGCGATTGGTAACATCTGCCACCATCTGCTGCACTTTGCCACGGAAGACCAGCGCTTCTTGTTGTGCGGTATCCTCGGAGAACCACAGATAGGCGTAAGCGTACAGGGTTGAAACGTCGGCGTGCAGCTGCTCGTAGCGCCGCAATACCTCCGCGAAATCAGCTTCTGTCAGAGTGCCGTCAAGCCGTTCGCGCCACCCTTCCAGGTCTTGTGTTTGAGCGTCAACCTGCCGCAAGAATGCCTCCGCCTCCGGAGAACCGGGACGTGCCATCAAATCATCCAATATCCAGCGCTTTGGTTCAAATGTCATCCAATGCCTCCTATAGGGAATGCAAATCTTGAGTTCAGAGCTCCGAATCAATCTGTGACGTGATTTGGGTTGTTGTTGTTTAGAATCGCTACAGCAGCGAGCAGTGCCGCGGTCAATACCAGATCACGTCCCCATAGCGAGCGGGCATAGCTGGAGCGATATAGGCTCAGGTTGAGAGCCCACAGGGTGATCTGATAACCTGCTGTGAACGGCAGCGCCCAGCGCAGGCTGTCGCGCCGTTGCATCGCTTTGAGCGTGACCCAGGTCGCAGCCATGAAAGCCAATCCCCATGCCAAATAGAACGCAGTGGCGGCATAGGGCGAGAGCGAGAGCGTCCAGGTCGCCAATGTGGGGGCGATAGTGACCCCCATTGCTGCCCTAATCAGATTGGCTGCTCCGACTGCGAAGAAGAGTAGCGCCAGGATGCGTCTGCGTTTGACCACAGCTGTATTGTACTTCAAAGCCCCTAATCCGAGAAGTGATAATCAGGATTGCTGTTGCGTGAAAAGTAACCGTTGCGGATCACAATACTCCTGCTTCTGGCTTGCGCGCTATGAAGAAGAGATAAGCGCCCTCTGCGGGCAGCGGTTCCTGATCAAAGCGGCGGAGCAGCGCCGCGGTGAGCGACAGATTCCAGCGTGTGGGCGCCAGCAACCACCGTCCGGTAAGCGCCTTTACCAGCACACAGGGCAACCCCAGCGGATGTCCCCATTCGAGTGCGGCAGTGGCACGGGGTGAGAAATACTCCCACCAGCGTTCCAGAACTAAGCCCGCTGCTTCGAGCCGGCGTTTCCAGTCCTCAGGTCCATCGTAGGTGTAGTGCCGTGAGATGCGGTCGAAGAGGCGCCGGTAGGCTTCGGCTAGCCGTTTGAGGCGCAGCGCATCCAACATCCTTGCCACTGAGAGAAAACGCCGGAAGTTCGGTCCCGGCACACAGAAATAGAAGTTGCCTCCCGGCTGAAGCACGCGCGCAACCTCGTGGAGTACAGGGTCAACCTCGGGAATGTGTTCCAAAACAGAGTTGCTGACCACTGTGGCAAAACTTGCGACAGCAAAAGGCATCGCAGCGCCTGATGCGTGGGTGAGCTGCCGGTAGATGCCCCGCGTGCGAGCTTCTTGTAACGGTCCCCACCATGGGTCGAGACCCACCTCCAACCCGGCGGGGAAAGCGACTGAAGCGAAATGCCCATCACCACAACCGAGGTCGAGCACCGGTTGAATGAGGGGCAGGTCGGCGTAGAAACGGGCTTCCGTGGCGCGTAGCAGCGCTCTGAAAGCTGGGAGCTCCTGTAGTTGCTGTTCGAGGCTTCCGCGTGTTACGGGATTGTGGAAGGACATAGCTCTTCTGCTGTGTAGGTGGGATTGGCATAGCCGAAACTGTTGAGGAATTCCAGTATTGCGGCGACCTCTGGTGCGGTGAGCGTTTGTGCACAAGCTTCGGGTCGCAATCCTAATCGTTGATACGCTTCCCAGAAGCGTGACGCCAGTTGCGCCACGGGATAGCCTGGTGCTTCGGCGGTGAAGTCAGCTTGCAAGCGTTGGTAGGCATTCTCGGCATCGGGGAAATTGCCCAGGTTGATTCCTAACAGAACGAGGCGCCAACGCGCCAACGCCGTGAACCAGAGCCGTTCTTCCGGAGCGCTGTAGTAACCTGCCCAGGGTTCAAGGCTTTCATCATTGATGACCCGCAGATAGGCATCGAAGGCATCGGCATACCGTTCGGCACGTTGCGCCTCATCGCCATCCCGGAAAGCGTGGTAGCGATACTGCGCCGGTCCAAGTTGTGTGGCTGTGCGCGTGATGACGCTGCCATTCCAGGACCAGGTTTCGGTGTAGACGCGTTGTGGGCCTGCTCCCACCGAACCTACGCCAACGCTGCTTGCCAGAATAGCATCCTTAGTGAGCGTAAAGGTGGGATAGGGCAGCGAAGGATCGCCTGCCGTCTGTTCACGGAAGGCGGCGCCATCCCATGACCAGACATGCAGGGTGTGCCAGCAAGTATGGGCGCCGCAGGTCACATCTGCAAAAACAAGTTCGGGGTTGTCGTCGCCGTTGAGGTCCTCTCCACCTACCAGTGCGACATTCGCCCACTCTCCGGGTGTATAGGAATACAGGGTCTCGTAGGCGCCATTTCGGCAGGTGAAGATTGCCAGCATCCCTTCAGGGGGGAAACTCTCTGCCAGCGGATTGATAAAGGCAACGGCGACTTCAAGGCTCCCGTCGCCGGTGAAATCCTGTTGAAGCGGGATCCCCCCATCTGGAGGCAGCGCCTCCCAGACTTGCAAGACCTCTCCGAGGGCGGTGGGGTTGCCGCCAGCTGCTAGATACTCACGCAATGTGAGGATGAAGCTATCACCGAAATCCGTGGGACGTTCGGGGGCTGAAATTGCGGTCACAGCAGGACAAGGATTGGGTGTAGCCGTAGGAAGCGGTGTAGCTGCAACTGGTGGTGTGCGTTCCAGCCCTTTATCTGCGGTTGGGCTTGTGGACGTAGTCGGGCTGCTCAAAGTGCAGCCCAACACTACGAGCATCAGTGCCACGGGCAAAAGTAACCGGACCATTCGAGCCATTCTTGTCTCCTCGTAAATGCGGTAGTTGGTGGTCAATCGTATTCAGTCAGTATAAACCCAGGTTTGAGGATGACAACCTGCAGGTGCTAGAAAGGCGATTTTTTGCGGCGTGGCGCAGCCACGCCG
>JAKJAC010000070.1:12481-18955 GCA_022707705.1 Chloroflexota bacterium | reverse complement strand
CGCCTCAAGCAGGTTCAGCGCCTCCAAGACAGAATCACGCCGCAGACACACCTGGTCGCCGAGCATGAAAGTGCGGTAACCCAGGCTCAGCAAGAAAGCCACATCGCCAATGTCGGCGCTTTCGGGAACGGGATAACGCCCCAGAGAGTCGAAGATGCGACTGGCGACCACGGCATGGGGATCGGCGGCGATAATATCGCGCAGCGCGCCCACGATGCGATGCGGGCGCAATACTTCGACATAGAGATCCCCCCGTGCTGCCATCAACTGCCCCTGCCCCGCGCCATGCTCGCGCACATAGGTCAATCCCCGCTGCGATTCAATCTTGAGCACAACTTCTGCACCGGGCAACAACGTCTGCACCTCTTCCACATCAGAGGAGCATTCCACGTAGGAAAGCATCACCCGCGTAAGATGCACCTCGCGCATTGCCGCCAGATAAGTGCGGTCCAATTCAGTGAGCGTACCCTCGATTTTCAGTGCGGGATGGATGATGTTCACCGACTCGCCCGGTCCGATAAGGCGTCGAGGTCCATCCTCAAGGATCAGGCGGTCGCCATCCACCGCCGCGATGCGGGCGTGCTCGTCCCCGTCAGAGAAGAAGGCGTCCACAGGTGTGGGCACGCGCAGACGATGGCTCACGCGCACTTCGGTGTACGGAGGAATAGCCGCGCCCACCACCCGCAACTGCCGCCCCTTAAGGTCCACCCAGAGCGGTTGTCCCAACGCGCTGAGGCGCTGCAAAACCTCGGCGGGGCTTTCCTTGAGTGGCATGACCGTATTGAGCCTCAAGCCACAGACCAAAGGGTGTCGCGCCACATCCTTAAGGAAAGGCGCGTAGGGTGGCACGGTAACAATCGCCTGGATTTTCATGGTCGCATACCCTCAAACCGACACTGAGCAGATGACACGTCTTCGCCAGATTCCCGGCAACATCATTGAGGCATCTAAATCTTCAGCGTCGCATCACAATACTTGCATTTGAACATGCCGGCAGCATCTACAGGGATGGGGGCGCCGCAACGCGGGCACTTCATCTCGATAGGCTTGCTCACTTCCACAACCTTTTCCTCACTCTGGCGCGCGCGCATGTTGTCCTGGAAATCCCCAAAATGCCCCCACGCGCGAGCTATAAGGCCCATAGCATAATCTACAGCGCGTTGCTCATCCTCGATACGGAAAATCTTCTGTTCTGTGATAGCCTGTCCCCATTGCTGGTCTACCGCATCACCGGGACGCCCGGTGGGACGACGCAGGAACCAGACATTCCAATCTTCAGTCACCTGCCGCCACGCGGCAAGCGCATCCACGTCGCCGCCATCAGCGTGACCCAGGTAATGTTGGATTTGCCCCTCGGGCACTGTAGGATGCATGGGCGCATCGCCAAATACGATAAGGAAGGGTTTCTCGTTGATATTGGGGGCCTGAACATGGGTGTTGACCCAATGAGCAAAGAGACCATAGCTTTCAGGCGCATCGCCGCCACCGCCTTCACCGTAGAGCGAACCGAGTTGCTGCTCCAGGTCATAGCCGCTGGCAAAAGTGGTCACTTGCAGGGGCCAGGTATCGCAACCCGCATCCCCAATGGCAACGAAACAAACTTCCAGGTCCTCACGGTACTGGGAGAGCGTGTTGTAGAGCAACGGCAGACGGTCAAAAATCTCAAAGGGCCAATTCGCCATCGAACCGGTCACATCCACCGCAATGATGAGAGGGTTGGTTGATTGCGTGGAGATGTGCTTGCGCGGGTCAATGACCTTCTCATTTGGTTCATGCTTTTGCTTGTACGTACGCGGACCGCTGGCATCGGCGCGCTCCGCCGCCTCCTTGCGGCGCTCTGCACCTCGCGTCCCATAGGCATACTTCGCATCACCGTACCACCCACTGGTATCATCATCCCAAGAATACATAAGCACCTCCGTAGTCAGTAATCGAGAGTCAAAGAGTCATAAGTCACGGTTAAGAGAGCCTTAGCACAGCAAGTCCCTGATTAGCTCACCACAGAGTCGAGCGCAAGGGTCTCCAGGCCAAATTCACGCCGGAAACGTTCATCTAGATGGTGGGAAGTGATATAATCCGCAATTTCCGGCGGAACGAGAGCGCGCCAATCACCGCCACGCGCCAGCTCCCGGCGCACCATGGTGCCATCCACAGCTACACGAGCCTCCAGAGGTACCAGCGCCACCGGGCGCAGCAACAGATAATCCTCCCGAAGCAGGTGGGCGACATAAGGATTATCGGTAACAAAGGCATCCAGCGTCCCAAAGATGTCACGGACCATCAACCGCCAACGCGGACCATCGTCTAGATCGGGGACAGGAATGAGCGTATAGTTATCACGCCCGGCAAGTGCGAGCTGCAACATATCTACGGTCTCTTCCAGCGTGAAAGGGTTACGGGAATTGTAGCGGTTGGAGCTGCCGATGCCGATGAAGGCATGCTCTGCAGAGCCACACAGAGCATGTAGCACAGGAAGATGTCCCAGGTGAACGGGTTTCCACCGGGCAATCATAGCGATGCGCTCGAAATGGTGGTGGATTTCCATCATCCCAGCTCGAAATCGAACCCTCGGGGTAGCGCATGTGCGACCTACGTGCTATCCCCTACCCTTGGCGTTTCGTGATTCTGAGCAGATGATATGCTCAAGTGGAAGTAAGTCAAATGAGTGATTTTTTGCGGCGTGGCTGCGCCACGCCGCAAAAAATCACCTTTCTAGCACGCCCTGTAGGGGCGCCTGAGATTTTCACCCCCGTCGTGAAATGCATTCCACCACGATAGCCGTTTGCCGCCACAAACATCCGTGGTATAATTCGTCTTGGTGCGCTGGAGCGCCACTTTAAGATAGTCAAAAACAGTCGTGAAGTGAGGGCCCTGCCAATCCTGGTAGGGCCCTTTTTGATGAGTAGTGTCAGAATTGAATAAGGAAACCATGAGTAACGATTTTAGCATGTTCGATTTGCATCCGCAGGTGCTGCAGGCAGTCACTGACCTGGGCTATGAAGTTCCTACCCCAATCCAGGAACGGGCAATTCCCGCCCTACTGGCAGGGCGAGATGTGTTAGGTCAGGCGCAGACAGGCACCGGCAAAACTGCCGCTTTTGCGCTGCCGCTGCTTCACAACCTCGATACCGGCGCACGCGGTGTTCAGGGATTGGTGGTGACGCCCACCCGCGAGCTGGCGCTACAGGTCTCAAAAGCAATCTACGAGTACGGGCGCTTGCGCGGCGTGCGGGTGCTTGCCGTTTACGGCGGTCAATCTTATGACCGGCAGATTAGCCGGTTGGAACGTGGCGTGGACATCGTTGTGGGCACTCCTGGGCGGATGCTGGATTTGATCAACCGCGGCGTGCTGAATCTCAGCACGGTACGGTATTTGGTTCTGGATGAGGCGGACGAGATGCTAAGCATGGGTTTCGTCGAGGATATTGAAGCCATCCTGCGCGAAACCCCGCCCGAACGCCAAACGGCGCTTTTCTCCGCCACGCTTCCGGAACCCATCCGGCAGCTGGCTGAGCGTTATATGCGGAACCCGGAAGCCATCGCGGTCAACCCGGAGCGCATCACGGTGGCGGAAACTGAGCAACGACATTATCTGGTCTACGAAGAGGACAAACTGGCGGCGCTGATGCGGTTACTGGAAGTGGAAACCGTCACCGGTGCGCTGATCTTCACGCGCACCAAGATCAAAGCCGCGGAAGTCGCCGATGCGCTCGTGGCGCGCGGCATCCAGGCTGAAGCCCTGCACGGCGACCTCACCCAGATGGCGCGCGAGACGGTGCTCAACCGTTTCCGCCAGGGACGGCTCACGTTCCTGGTGGCGACCGATGTAGCGGCGCGCGGGCTGGATATCGAAGGCATCTCACACGTGATCAACTTTGATCTCCCCTTCGACGGGGAAGCCTACGTACACCGGATCGGGCGAACGGGGCGCGCCGGACGAACGGGCGTCGCCATCAGCCTGCTCACCCCCCGTGAAAAGCAAGGGCTGCGCCGTATCGAGGCGTACACACTCCAATCCATTCCCCGCGCCAAGTTGCCCAGCGTCGAAGATGTGCTCGCCTACCGCGATACGCTTTTCGTGCGGCGCGTGGAGACGGCGCTGGCTCAGCCAGACAACGCCGCCACGGCGATGGTGCAACGGCTCTGTGAAGCAGGGCACACGCCCGAGGAACTCGCTGCAGCTGCCATCCAGCTGGTGCGCGCGCAAGAACAATATCGCCCGATTGAGCCGGTCAACGAAATCCAGCCCTATCTGCCGGCGCATCGCCGCTCGGCGCCGATGCGAGAGGGGCGCGCCCAAGACGAGCGCTACCACTCCCAGGGCGAACGCCCACGCGGCGCCCACCCACGCGAATCCAGCCAGAAGCATGACCGCGAGAAGGGCATGGTGCGATTCGTCCTGAACGCGGGCAAGGCGCAGGGCATTCGCCCCGGCGATATTGTGGGGGCGATTGCGGGCGAGGCTGACATACCCGGGCGCGATATCGGCGCGATTGATATTCAAGAACGCTATACCTACGTGGATGTCGCCGAGAAGCACGCTGATAAGGTTTTCAAGCGCATGAAGCAGTTCCGGATGCGCCAGCACCGGCTGACGCTGAAGTACGCAGAATAAGACTGCTGTAAATGGGGATTAAAAGCATGCGCCGCGGCTGTGCCGCGGCGCATGCTTTTGTAAAGAAGCGCTGCGAAATGACTAACGCCGTTGTTTCCTGAGATGTTTTGCGGTGATGGGCAGCTGCCCGTCACCGCAAAACATCCTTATGAGTGGCAAAACTCCACGCGACTCGCTTATGTTGCAATAAGAGTTAAATTCGAGTATAATATAATACATACTGACTGAAAGTCGGGGATTTGAATAGCTATGGAGGCGTTACTAGGGTTTATTCCTGAATGGTTCAAAGAATGGATACAGGTCTATATAGCGCCTTATCTGCACCTGGAAGTCCGACACCTGCTGGGAATTCTGGGGCGGGGTATCCTGGATACCATTCTGTTTCTGACCCTCCCTATTACGCTGAGTTACAGCAGTCAGAGTGTATGGCAGACCCGATATACGTTGACTTCAGAGCAACAACAACAGGTCCAGCAGTGGGCAAGTGTGGCGAACTTGATCGCTTACACGGAAGACGTGCCGCCCGTCGTCCCTCTCGTGTTGTGGTACAAGGAGGGCGGGTTGCGCGCTGAGAATCCGGCAAATTGCGAAGGCATCATGGGGCTATACACCGCCGTCAAAACTGGGCAGCACCCCTGCTTCCCTCCGGGTGACGTGGTACCGCGCGACGTCAAATACCAGCTCCAGATGGGCACTCGCGTGTTCAAAGATTACTGCCCGCAAATCAGCTACACCACAACCGATCCAGAATTGTTGAAGCGATGTTACCTCTATTACAATGCTGGACCGCGCAGTCGCAGCAACCCCAACAACGCAGCCTATGTGATGAACGGCTATGACGCGGCGCACCAGGAGATGATCCACACAGATATTGAAGGACGCGCTTACCGTCTGCAGGTGTTGGGAGCATGGCCCGTCCATCTGGCGATTCAGGCGCAGCTGAGCCACAGCGACCTGCTACCCGCCCCGCGTGCACTTCTGGCGCCCGCGATGCTGCTCCAGGAAGCGCTCGACAGGCTGTGGAGCTATCAGGAAACGAGGCAACCGAGCGGCACGCCAGCGCCAGCGCTCGACCGTTGCCGCAAGCCGCAAGCCAACGCGTGTCTCAGCGCCGCAAGTTCCGCGGGGCGCGCTGAACTGCGCCCCGTCCTCAGCCCGCTGCTGCAGGCAACTATTGGTGGCAGTCTGGTCTGTGGGTTGCTTCCGGGGGTGGAACTGCTTCCGGCAGAACCAGCGTTGGTGGTGGCGCCAATGGATGGTAGCCTTATGCGCTATACCGATCAAAGTGGTAAGCTCGCAGTGCTTATCGAAAACGAGGAGTGGAGTGTCTGGCTTTTGGGGTTGCGCTCCTATCTCGCAGCACCCGGAACAATCGCCGCGGGAACGCCCGTCGGCGCAGTCAGTGGTGTGGATAGTGATTGGGCGGCAGTTCATTATGCCGTGTATGATAAACGTCAAGCCGCGTTCGTAGACCCAATAGCATTCTTACCCGTGGGAACCTGCCCACCTGTACAATAATCAATCCAGCAACGAGGGGTGAAACGATATGGATATCATGGCACTATTACCCGCCTTCCTGGTCGTGTTGGGCATCGTATGGGCCATCTGGTTGATTTTCAAACGGGACCTTCTGTCTCAAAATATCGTCAAACTGCTGACGTATTTCTTGGGCGTGATCATCACCTTCATCATCATTGGCTGGTTGGTGGATACATTCCTGCCGCAATGGACGGTGCAACGCTTGCTTACCGCGCGGAATTCCCAAGATGTAGATGCAATCGAAACCATCGGACGAGAGATATGGCAGGAAGCCATCGGGAACCCCAACGCCACGCAACCAATTGTCATCACGACGCCTC
>JAKJAC010000070.1:4780-12418 GCA_022707705.1 Chloroflexota bacterium | reverse complement strand
AAGCCAATCCGCCATTCCAGGCGTGGGCGAACAGGCATACACGGTGGTGAGAGGTGATACACTGTATCGCATCTCCAACCGGTTCGGCGTGAGCATTGCTGCAATCCAACAACGGAATGGCTTGGGAGCGTCAACCAATATTCAGGCCGGACAGGTTCTCATCATACCCGCACCGTGAGCGCAAATCCGACAGCAACGCCCACGCCAGGGGCGCCAGCTCCCACCACTGTCCCCAAGGACCTGCGCACAGGACTTGCCGGATTGTGGGGACGGCTCAGCCAAAGTGTCTTGCCGGATGTGCACTATCTCGATGGCGAGATTCTGAGACTGACTATTCGCATGGCGCCTTACCGCAAAAACGTCCCGCGGCTATTCACCCGCGTGGGTGGCTTGCTCTTGCTCATCAGCCTGGTGTTGACAGGCCTCTCATTTCTGCCAGGGTGGCCCCCCTCAGCACGCTTTTGGTTTGGGGCATTGGTGATTTTGGGGTTGTATTTGTTCGGATACGGCTTGCAAAGTTTGCTACTTTATGAGCAATGGCAGTTTATTCTCACAGATAAACGCATCATTTTGATCACCCCGGATCCAAGCCGGCGCGGCTTTGCCGATGCCATCTATCTGAAACAGGGGAAGATACAAGTCCTGGATACTAACTGGTCCAGCAGCCCCTTTTGGGGTATGTTTCAAGCCGTCAAGGGTTCGCGCGATGTCATGCTCAGCATGAGCGGTTATGAATTCCAGGAAACTGGAGCGAAGGTAAAAGGCGGGCTGCGCTTTCCCGATGTAACACCCGATAATATCCGCCGGCTCGAAGCGCTAATCTTTGGCTGAGATTGAGAGTATCCACAACCGAAAACACTTGCAGCAAAACACAGACGAGGGATTTCTCCCTCGTCTGTGTTTTTTGGTTGCAATCTGCCAGCCTGTCTATTTGGGCGCGGAGTCGTCCAATAGCTCTGCGCCGTAAGGACGCTGGTAGGTAACGGCAATGGGAAGTTCCACGGCGCCATTGAACGTGAACGTGGTAATAGAGGCAGTCTGGGGATAGCCATCATAGAAACCTGAGAAGGTGTGCAGCTGGCGCTTGCCCACCATCGTCACCGGTTGCGATAACGCCCAGAGCACGGCGAACGCAATAATATCCCCATGGGTGACGGCGGCAACGGTTTGCCCCGCGTACACCTCACGCACCTCTGCTATAAAAACCCGCACACGCGCCAGGATGCTGTCTGGTTGGTCATACTCAGGCGGGGAATCCGTATAGAGATCCCAATCGCGAGCCGCTGCTTCCGCCATGAGATGCCCCTCAAGTGGTATATGAATTTCATCAAGCCACGGGGAGAGTGCTGATTTGAGATGCGGATGGTGTGCAAGCACATGCGCGGCAGTCTGCTGTGCGCGAAGCTGCGGACTGCTGAACAGCGCGACGAGGGGCAGCGTGCGAAGCGCATCGCCTGCTGCCTGCGCCTGCCGGTGCCCAAGTTCACTGAGCCGATAACCCGGCAAACGCCCATAGATGATGGCTTCAGGATTGTATACCAGACCGTGCCGAATCCAGAGAAGACGTGTTGTATCAGTCATCAAGATGCCCTTTCACGCAATTGTGATAAACTTACGGCATTATACCATTGAGAAAAAAGGAGTCAGCGATGGATGATTTCATTCAGGAACGTGTGAAGCGCTACTTCGTCGAGGGTGATAACAACTGCGCCATGACGGTGCTACGCGTGTTGAGTGAGATATTCGGGACGCCCGTCCCGCCAGAAGTGCTTGCAGCTGCCGGGGTGATGCCTGGTGCGGGCGGTGTGGGAGGTTTGTGTGGATTGGTCTCTGGTGTGCTGATGTTTCTCGGCGTATGGGGTGGGCAGCACGGTTATCATCGCTCACAGATCAAGCCCATCAGTCAAGAGTTTATGCAACAGGTGGAACAACACTTTGGCAGTAGCCTGTGCTGCGATTTGAAACCGGCTGAGGGCGACTGCTCAGCGTTGGCAGAGCGATTTCTGAGCTTCACCATCCCTTACCTCCATAATGCGCTGAAAGAGCGATAGATCGCAGCTTCTCGCACCAGCACCTCTGGCAGCTGACTTTCAAACGCTTGACGAGGTAACCCATGATCACTATTCGGCCTTACGACCCCCAAAAAGACACTGAAGCGATCCCCCGTATCTGGGAGGAAGTAGGTTGGATCAAACGCAGCGAAGCGCTTGACGCTGCTGCCAACAGTTACGTCAGCAGTGGACGGGCGCTGGTCGCCGAGGTCAATGGCGCAGCCGAATGCCAGGTGAGTTCCATGCCTGGAGCAATGCGCTATCTAGAGGCCAACCTCCGCTTCTCTGGAGTGGCAGCTGTAGCCACAGGCCGCGTGGCGCGCAAGCAAGGGCTTGCCGCGCGACTCACTGCTCGCCTGGTCGCAGAAGACGCCGCCGCGGGCACCCAGGTGCTGGGGCTAAGTATGTTTGAACAGGGCTTCTACAACCAGCTGGGCTTTGGCACCGCACCCTACACACGCTGGGTAAGTTTCGACCCGGCGCAACTTCAGATTGCGGTGAAAGCGCGCATCCCGAAGCGCCTCACATCCAGGGACTGGGAAGCAGTCCACGCTGCGCGGTTGACGCGGATGCGCGGACACGGCGCCTGTATCCTCTTTCCACCGGATGTCAGCCGTGTGGAAATGATCGCTCACGGGGGATTCGGGTTAGGCTACGATGATGGCGCAGGAGGGGAGCTCAGCCATTATCTATGGATGAATAGCGAAGACAATGAGAGTGGTCCCTGCACGGTACAATGGATGACCTACCAGAATGGGGCACAGTTACAGGAGCTCGTGGCACTGATGCACACCCTGGGTGACCAAATACGCCTTATCAGACTCAAAGAACCCTATGGCGTGCAATTTCAGGATTTCATCCGGCAACCCTTTCGATTCCAGCAACTCACCTCTGAAGGCAAGTTCGATAATAACAATCAGGCAAATGCCTATCACCAATACCGCATCTGCAATCTTGAGGGTTGCCTGGCGCAAACACATCTGCCGGCCGAAACGGTACGCTTCAATCTAGCGCTCACCGATCCCGTCAGCGCTTTTCTGGATGACGACATCGCGTGGCGCGGGTTGAGCGGTGACTACATCGTCACGCTGGGCCCCGAATCCGCTGCCATCCCTGGCAACGATGCGGCGCTGCCTACCCTCAAAGCTACGGTCAATGCCTTCACACGGTTGTGGCTTGGGGTGCGCCAACCTTCGTACCTGGCGCTGAGCGATGCGCTCAGCGGTCCACCGGAACTGCTCACAACGCTGGACCGTGTGCTGCGGCTACCTGGCCCAGATATGGACTGGGATTTCTAGGTTCGATCATCCTTACCAGGGGCATGGAGAGAACGTTGTCAGCATCTTTGCGGTTCCGGTAATCAAGTCATCCCGGCAAGGAGACGACTATGAACACACTATTCTATCGCTTTGGCGCGGCACTGGCGATTGGCCTGCTCATTGGACTGGAACGGGAACATGCCGCAAGCCGCGAGCAAGAGAAAATCTTCGCGGGCGTACGCACCTTTCCGTTGCTGAGCCTCGCGGGATGTACGGCAATGCTGTTAAGCGAGACGCTCAGCTCCCCCCTCCCTTTCGTCGCCGTCGCCGCGTTGATCGGTTTGCTTATCGCCATTGCGTACACGGTAGGGGCGCAACGTGGACAAATTGGGATGACTTCTGAGGTCTCCGCAGTCATCACCTTTTTGCTGGGCGCAGTATGCTACGGTGAGTATTTTGCACTCGCAGCGGCGATTACTGTGGCAACAATGGTGCTGCTCTCGCTCAAATTGGAGATGCGCACCCTTGCGGAGAAATTAAGCCAGGAAGATATCTACGCCACGCTCAAGTTTGCCGTCATCACCGCTATCGTGCTGCCCGTGCTACCCAATCGCACTTTTGGTCCGTTGGATGTGCTCAATCCTCATAAAATCTGGTTGATGGTCATTTTCATCTCCGGAATCAGCTTTCTGGGTTACTTTTTGATCAAAATTGTGGGACCGCGCCGGGGTATCGGATTAACCGGGCTGTTGGGAGGCTTGGCTTCGAGCACAGCGGTGACGTTGAGCTTCAGCCAGCGCAGCACACGCGAAACAGCGCTGGCGAAACCCTTCGCGATGGCGATCATGGTCGCTTGGACGGTGATGTTCGCGCGAGTGCTGGTGGTCGTAAGCGCATTGAATCGCGCCTTGTTCAATCAATTATGGCTGCCCTTGGGCAGCGCCGCTGTCATCGGGCTGTGCTATTGCGGTTACCTGTTTCTGGCACAGCGAACCCATGAGGCCGGCGACGGCGCAACAAATGACACTTTTGCCAACCCCTTCGATCTTGGTCCGGCAATGAAGTTCGGCTTGATCTACGCAGGCATTCTCTTGGTCGCCAAGGCGGCGCAAGTCTACCTGGGAGAGACTGGCATCTACCTCTCCAGCATCGTGGGCGGACTGACAGATGTAGATGCTATCACACTCTCGCTCTCGCAGTTGAGCCGCAGTGGGACAGGGGCGCTTGATTTGGCAACCGCTGCGCGCGGCATTGTCTTTGCCTGCATCTCCAACACCATCGTCAAAGGTGGGCTGGTGCTGGCAAGCGGCGCGCGTGAATTACGCCGTGCAATGCTACCGGGCTTTCTCGCCGTACTCGGCGCAACCCTGGCAGTGACTTTAGGATTAGGGTAAGCATAAGCCAGGATTCAGCGAAATTGCATCGGAGCCCTTGATGTTTCACAAGATGATTGGAGGAAAACAGATGCAGATTGCACCTTATGGCTCGTGGAAATCGCCCATCACGTCGGAACTGATCGTTGCAGGCGCCGTGCGATTAGGCGCGCCGCAATTTGATGGCGACGACCTTTACTGGATTGAGGGACGCCCCAGCGAGGGCGGGCGGAACGTGATTGTCCGTCGCTCCGCCGGCGGCAGCATTGAGGACCTGTTGCCTTCCCCCTTCAACGCGCGAACGCGCGTCCATGAATACGGTGGCGGCGCCATGATCGTTCACAAAGGGAGCGTGATTTTTGCCAACTTTAGCGACCAACGTCTGTATCGCCTGCGCCCGGGGAGTACACCTGAGGCACTCACCCCAGCGTTGCCCTTACGTTACGCCGATATGACCGTGGACGCGGCGCGCGAGCTGCTGTTCTGCGTGCGCGAGGATCACCGTGCCCCCCAGAAGGAAGCCCGTAATACTCTGGTGCGGCTCATGCTCACAGGTGACCCTGAAGGGGGTGTGGTCATTGCCGAAAGCTATGATTTTTACGCCACGCCGCGCCTCAGTCCAGATGGCAAGCAGCTCACCTGGCTCTGCTGGAACCATCCCAACATGCCATGGGATGGCTGCGAGCTATGGATCGCGGACGTACAGGTCAATGGGGACCTAGCTAACGCGCACTGCATCGCCGGCGGGCTGGAGGAATCCATCTTTCAACCCACCTGGGGACCAGAGGGCACGCTCTACTTCGTCTCTGACCGCACCGGTTGGTGGAATCTCTACCGGCTGGAAGACGGCAATTCCCGAGCGCTATTGCCTATGGAGGCAGAATTTGGCCTACCGCAGTGGACCTTTGGGCAGACCACCTTCGTTTTCACCAACCCGCAGACGCTAGTCTGCATTTTCAGCCAAGATGGCAAGGACCACCTGGGCAGACTGAATTTGCAGACTCTGGATTTCACAACACTAGAGGTACCTTTCAGCGACCTGGCGCTCCCTGTAGCCAATGGGATCGGCCATATAGCGCTGCTGGCACGTTCGTCCACAGAAAGCACTACATTGCGCCTCCTTGACCCCATTGACGGCTCAAGCACGGTCGTTCGCCGCTCCAGCGACCTCCTGCTTGATACGAGTTATCTCTCGATTCCAGAAGCCATCACGTTCCCCACATCCAACGGATTGACGGCGCACGCGCTATTCTACCGCCCACGAAATTGTGACTTCACTGCACCAGAAGACGAACGCCCGCCCTTGTTGGTCTTCAGTCACGGTGGCCCCACAGGCGCCACCTCGGGTGCCCTGAATCTAGGCATCCAATACTGGACCAGCCGGGGCTTTGCGGTGCTCGACGTGAACTACGGCGGCAGCACCGGTTACGGACGCGCCTACCGGCAACGCCTCAACGGCAGCTGGGGCATCGTAGATGTAGAGGATTGCGTCAACGGCGCGCGCACTCTTGTAGAACTCGGTGAAGTAGATGGCGCACGCCTCGCCATCCGCGGCGGGAGCGCCGGGGGATATACCACGCTTTGTGCACTCACCTTCCACAAAGTTTTCGCGGCAGGCGCCAGCCACTACGGCATTGGGGATATCGAAGCCCTGGCACGCGACACTCACAAGTTCGAATCCCGCTACCTCGATCGGCTTGTCGGTCCCTACCCCGAGCGTGCGGACCTGTATCGTGCGCGCTCACCCATCCATTTCACAGACCAGCTCTCATGCCCGGTAATCTTCTTCCAGGGGCTAGATGACCCCGTTGTGCCCCCCAATCAGGCCGAGGCTATGGTCGCTGCACTCAAAGAAAAGGGCATTCCGGTCGCCTACGTGCCCTTTGAGGGTGAGCAACACGGCTTCCGGCGTGCGGAAAACATTCGGCGCGCCCTGGATAGCGAACTGTATTTCTACAGCCGTGTGTTCGGCTTTGAGCTGGCGGAGCCGGTAGAACCTGTGCTGATTGAGAATCTGATCTAAAAATCGTCCAACCGCATCGCACCCTACAAGAGCGCGATGTTACTCGAATCATGAAGAGGAGCTTATGTGCGGAATTTTTGGCATCGTCACAAACAAAGAACAACAGCTGGGACCGGTGCTGGTCGGTGCAGCCCACAGCCTCACCTACCGGGGTTACGACTCAGTAGGGTGTGCCACCATTCACGAAGATGGCAGCATTGATTTGCGTAAAGATGTAGGCAAGGTAGCGACAGTAGCCGAGCGGCTCGACTTTGCTGCTATGGCAGGTAAACGGGGTATTGTACAGCTGCGGTGGGCGACTTTTGGCGCGCCATCGCAGGTGAACGCACAGCCCCATCTCGATTCTGATGGCGATATGGTAGGCGCGCACAACGGCAACGTCGTCAACAACGTGGAGCTGATGGCGCAATTTACGGCTGAGGGTATGGTGGTACGCTCCACCAACGACGGTGAGAGCTGCGTTCACGCAGTCGAGCGCTATGTCAACCAGGGCTACGGTATGCTGGAAGCTATCCGTCGCGCTTACCATGATTTGGAGGGCGATTATGCCTTTATCATCGGGCGTGTTGGAGAGGATAGGCTCTATGCTTTCAAGAAGGGCTCCGGTTTGGTGGCGGGCATTGGCGAAGGCGCCACATATGCGTCCTCCGACCTGCCCTCAATCCTGGCGCTCACGCGGCGCGTTCTGCGAGTGCGGGATGGCGAGATTGTAGTACTGCGTCCAGAAGGCGTGGATCTCTACCATGTCGAAGATGGGCAACCCATCAAACGCGAAGCCGAGCTGGTTACCGAAAGTATGGACGCAGTCGCCAAGGGAGGCTACGCCCATTTCATGCTCAAGGAAATCCATGAACAACCCGGAGTAGCGCGCGAATTGCTGCACCTGTATGACGCTTCGGCAAATATCGCGCCGGTAGTGGGAAGACTACGGC
>JAKJAC010000070.1:295-4769 GCA_022707705.1 Chloroflexota bacterium | reverse complement strand
TCACGCCTGCCTGTTGGGGGCTATCTATATGGCGCGATTGGCAGGGCGACCGGCAATTCCCATCCTGGCGCCACAGTTCATTCCACAATATGCGCCCACAATTGGACCCGAAGATGTGGGGCTTTTCGTCAGCCAGAGCGGGGAAACCAAAGACGTGCTCAATGCCTTTCACGTAGGACAGAGGCGAGGCATGGGGTCGGTGAGCCTGGTCAATGTCATCGGCTCAACACTGATGAATGAGACTGAGCATTCGCTGCCACTGGCCTGTGGTTACGAGATCAGCGTACCGGCAACCAAAACCTTCATGAATCAGGCGCTCGCCTTCCTCTATCTGGCGCTACGGATGGGTGGGCATAATACAGGCGTTCTCGGACGGCTGCCGGAATTACTGGAAGCCACCCTCGCAGCAGTGGATGCGCCAATCCGCGCGCTCGAAGCCCGCTTGGTTCAGCGCAATGACCTCTACTCCCTGGGCTACGGACTGACTTACCCCATCGCCCTGGAGGGAGCGCTCAAACTCAAAGAAGTGACCTATGCGCATTGCGAGGGGATGCTCTCGACAGAGTTCAAGCATGGTCCCCTCTCGGCAGTGGATGAGGGCTATCCGGTCATTTTTACCACCGGATCGGAGGACGTAGGGCTGGCAATCAGCGGCATTAACGAGGTCGCAGTCCGTGGTGGGCATACCATCGCCATTGCCCCTGCCGACGCGCGCCTGCAAGCCAATGCCCACACCACCATTACCCTGCCCGATGCCGACCCGCTGTTCACGCCATTGCTTGCAACGCTGCCGTTGCAGTTGCTTTCGTACTATCTGGGGGTCGCGCGTGGTTACGACCCCGATTTCCCCCGTAACTTGAGCAAGACACTGACGGTAGATTGAGGAGAAGACAAAAGACGGACAACAGACCACGGATGGCAACAATCCGTGGTCTGTTGTTGTCACTATTCCCATCCGAATAAAACCCACGTTGATCTCGTTGAATAAGTAGTAACGCAAGGAGAAGATTGTGAGCGAGACGTCCACCGTCGCCATAGCCGACCTGGAACTCATCGCCCTGGCACAACAGGGTGATCGTCAAGCCTTTGGGGAGCTGGTGATGCGTTACCGGGAACGGGTTATCGGGGTCGTGTATCGTATGTGCGGGGATAGTCAGCTGGCAGAGGATGCTGCCCAGGAGGCTTTTGTGCGCGCCTGGCAACAATTGCCACGCTATCAACCCCGCGCACCTTTCCAGAGCTGGCTGTATCGTATCGCATTGAATCGCGCTACGGATGTGCTCCGCGCCGACCGGGAGACGGCAGATGTAGATGACCTGCCGCTGGTCGCGCAGGAGCTAGAGCCGGAAGCCGCAGCAGAGCGCAACGCGCTCCACGAGCAAGTTCAGCAGGCAGTTCTGGCGCTGCCAGAAGCGAGCCGTAGCGTGCTCATCCTGCGGGAATATGAGGGACTATCGTACAAGGAAATCGCCGAGACGCTGGACATCCCCCTGGGTACGGTGATGTCACGGCTCAATTACGCTCGCGGGCGGCTACGAGAATGGCTTTGCCCGCTGTTGGAGGCAGGAACATGAACGGACACGTGCGGCAAGAGTTAGAAGCCTATCACGACGGGCAACTACACGGGGCGCAACAAAGGCGCGTCGCGGCACATCTGGAGACCTGCACCGAGTGCTGCGCGGCGCTGACGCAGTTGGAGCGGCTCAGCACGCTTCTGCAAGAAGCCCCCGCTCCCGAAACATGGTTGACACCAGAGCGTTTCACGGCGCAGGTGCGCTTGCGACTGCAGCCACGTGAGGCTCCCGCCCGGCGCCGCCATCATTGGGTGATCCCCGCGTTGCTGGTGGGCGCGTGGGCTTTTCTGGAAGCGGTGTGGGTGGTCAGCAGCGGGTTGCTGGTCGCGCTCACGCTAGGCTTGGGCGAGCAACTGGGGGTAACCTGGTTGCAATCCGCCGGGGGATTCAATCCCTGGCAACTGCCGCAAGCGGTCGGGCAGGGATGGCATGGCGCGCTGCCACTGTTCTCGTTCCTGGCATCCAGCCTGTTGAGCGCGCTCATGCCACTGGCGTTATTGGGCGGTATCAGCATCCTGTTTTGGGGATGGTGGGTAGCCTGGCGCCCGCACGAGAGCAGGAATTGAAAGATCTACCGATAAGGTTGTGACGGTTCAGACAAAAGCGAACCGAGGCTCTTGCACACAGGGTTCAGTCATTAAGGAGGTTGAAAATGGATCACATGAAAGTCATCAAGCAGGCGTGGAACACGACCTGGAGCTATAAAGCTCTTTGGATTTTCGGCATTCTGCTGGCGCTGGGTTCCGGTGGTGGTGGCGGCGGCAGCGGTAATTCCGGCACGCAATTCAGCGGCGGCGCTGGTGAATGGGATTTCCCCAACACGTTTGAGATGCCAGAAATTGCTACGGGCGTGATTGTGGCGGTCGTTGCGTTCTGCGGGCTTATTCTGCTGCTCAGCATCGCGACGGTGATCGCGCGTTACGTCTCGGAAGTATCGCTGATTCGCATGGTAGATGATCACGAAGAGACCGGAGAGAAACACACCATCAAAGAGGGTTTCCGGTTGGGCTGGTCCAAGGGCGCATGGAAGATTTTCCTGCTAGATCTACTCGTGACGGTGGTCATCGGAGCCGGCATGGTGCTCGTCCTCTTGCTCGCCGCGGCACCCCTGCTGTTCTGGATCACTAAAAGCGATGCCTTGAGAGCTATCGGGACCGTCGCTGCCATCGGTCTCATCATGCTCGCCGTGCTCCTTGCCATTGCGGTAGCCACCGTGGTGAACACGCTCGTGCACTTCGTGCGGCGAGCCGTCATCCTGGAAGAGAAGGGGATCTTCGAAGCACTCCGCGAAAGCTTCGCTTTTGTGCGAGCGCATCTCAAAGATGTGGCGCTCATGTGGCTGCTCATGTTTGGCATCAATCTGGCAGTCACGCTGGCGATGATTCCCGTCGTGTTGCTGCTGCTGGTCCTGGGCGGCGTGACCGGGGCGTTGCCCGGCTTGGCGCTGGGAGGGCTGGTGAGCCTGGTCAGCCAGAGCGAGACGCTTCCCTGGATCATCGGCGGCGGAATCGGAGCGTTGATCTTCATCGCGGTGATAGCAATTCCCAGCCTCTTCGCAGGCGGAGTGTTCAAGACCTTCGAATCCAGCGTGTGGACGCTCACCTACCGGGAGCTGCACGCCCTGGAACAGATCGAGGCGCCTGAGGTACCGGCGGTGCCGGCGGCGCCCATCCTGCCGGAAGCGGTGGTTGAAGGGTAGTTGAGGGGCAAGCCACGCCGTGTGGCAGCGAAACGCTCATTGAATCTCTCCCTGGTGGCGGCGCCGGAGGTACCGGCAGCGCCATCGGGGAGAGATTTTTATACCAGTAAGGGTGTCTTTTTAGTGTTTTGGGCGCGCTCCACGCGCCCAAAACACTTTTCGAGGTAAATCAGCGCAAGCCCCCCCCCGCAGGGATGATTTCCTTTGCGGGAGGCTCAGGTGTATAATGAAGGGTGAAGCTTCACGTGAGATATTTTCCACAAGGAGGTTCTATGACCACGTTGCCGATTGTCCAAATGACGTTATACAAACATGGGGTCGGTTTTTTCGAGCGGCGGGCAAAACTCAGCGGTGAGGAAGTCGCCCTCGCTTTCCGCGTCCAGGAGATGAACGACCTGCTCAAAAGCCTCACGGTCATTGATCTGGATGGGGGAAAAGTATTGGGCATTGATTATGCCACGCCGCAAAGCCGCGAGGAGCAGCTGGAGGGCTGCACCGTGCGCCTGAGCGACCAACACAGCCTCTACGATTTGCTGGTGAGTCTGCGAGGGCGCCGCGTCGCCCTGAAGCTCGATCAAGACGAGATCCTGAGCGGGGTGCTCGTGGGACCTGATGAAGCCCCGGAACGACAACCGCTGGCGACCGCGCTCGTCTCGGTGCTAAAAGACGCCGAGAATAACGTGCAGGTGGCGCCGCTGGGACGCATCCAGGGGGTCGATATCCTCGACGAACAAGGCGGGCGCGACCTGCGCTTTTTCCTGCAGACGGCACTTAGCCAGGGCAGTACCCGCAACGTCACCATCCGCCTCACACCAGGTGAACACGAGCTTTCGGTGCGTTACGTGGCGCCTGCTCCCACATGGCGCGTGAGCTACCGCTTGGTCGCCGAATCGAGCGCAGAACCGGGAGAGGGGCGCGCCTTGATCCAGGGCTGGGGGTTATTCGATAACCGCCTGGAAGAGGACCTCAAAGGGATTTCGCTCTCTCTGGTCGCAGGGATGCCGATTTCATTCGTCTATGACCTTTACACCCCCTTCACCCCGGAACGCCCGGTGATCAAGGAAGAAGCCCGTGTAGCTGCTGCACCTGTGGAATTTGAAGCCTCCAAACGCTCCAGGGCAACCATGGCAGCTATCCCAGAAGCGCCTCCCTCACTGAGTGCAGGCTTAGGCGCGGGCATGGGCATGGCGGATATGATGAG
>JAKJAC010000070.1:0-267 GCA_022707705.1 Chloroflexota bacterium | reverse complement strand
TGGCATCCCGCGAGGCGGTCGCACAAGCAGCGCAGGTCACGACACAGGGTAAGGCGTTAGGGGAGCTCTTCCAATACATTATTGGAACGCCAGTCACCGTAGGGCGGGGACAATCTGCTATGGTTCCCATTATCGGTACGGAGATGGATTACCGCAAGGACCTGCTCTACAACGGGGCAAAGCTCCCCACACACCCCGTAGCAACGTTGCGCTTCAAAAACAACACCGGACTGACGCTCGAGCGTGGACCGTTAACGGTAATCGAGA
>JAKJAC010000006.1:47548-58192 GCA_022707705.1 Chloroflexota bacterium | reverse complement strand
ATCGTGGGTATGGCGGTGATGACGTTGGTGAAGGCGAATACTTTGATCCTGACGCCGAGCACGATTGCTGCCCGGCAGTGGCGCACGGAGTTGCTCGACAAGACCTGGCTTTCCAATGACCAGATTGGCGAATACACCGGGGACAGGAAGGAAATCCGCCCTGTAACGATAACGACATACCAGATTTTAACCCACCGCAAGCGCGGGACCAAGGGACAACACTTGCGATTGGAGGAAGAATTCCCCCATTTCGAGCTTTTCAGCCAGGCAGACTGGGGTTTGATCATCTACGATGAGGTACACCTGCTGCCTGCGCCGGTCTTCCGTATCACAGCGGAAATCCAGGCGCGCCGCCGCCTGGGACTCACCGCAACGTTAGTTCGTGAGGATGGGCAGGAAGAGGACGTGTTTTCTCTCATCGGACCCAAGAAATACGACGTGCCCTGGCGCGACCTTGAACGGCAGGGCTGGATTGCGCCCGCTGTTTGCTGTGAAGTCCGTCTGCCTTTGCCCGACGAACTGCGCCTGGTTTACATCATGGCGGAGCGGCGTGAACAATATCCGATTGCTGCGCAAAGCCCTAACAAACTGCGCATTCTGGAGCAGCTACTTGACTATCACCGTGAGGATAACGTGCTCATCATCGGCATGTACCTCGAGCAATTGCAGCAGGTCGCCAAGCATTACGATTATCCGTTGATTACCGGCAAGACCTCGAATCGTGAGCGAGAATTGCTCTACGAGGATTTTCGTCAGGGCAAAATCAAACATCTGGTGGTCTCCAAAGTTGCCAATTTTTCGATTGATTTACCGGATGCGAACGTGGCGATTCAAATCTCGGGTACTTTTGGCTCGCGCCAGGAGGAAGCACAGCGCTTGGGACGCATCTTGCGCCCCAAGGATGATGGCAGTCAGGCGTATTTCTACACGTTGGTGAGTAAGGAGACGATCGATCAGGAATTTAGCGCGAATCGCCAACGCTTTTTGACTGAGCAGGGCTACCGCTATGTCATCCTTTATGAGGATGAAATTCCCTCCGCTTTGCCGGAGCTAACTCTCACACCGCCCCCCACTGCCGATTGAATCTCCTCCTAACGTTCAAATGTCACACCTCGTGTCAGGAGCAAGGGTTTGGGTTTCCTTCACCAGATGTACATTTCGGGCTAAAGCTCGCCTGAAATCAAGGAGTTTTCTAGACCGATGACCAGGAATCATTACGAAAGCCTCTTACAGGCAGCTACCCCGGCGCTGGGGTACAAATTGGTTCCCCCGCCTACATCTCGCGCTGTTTCAGATAAGGTGGCAGCAAAGCAGAACCTGTTAAACCTGGCGCGCGGTATACCCAAAGAGGTCTACCTCGAGTTGGTGATCGAGCGTATCATCAATGAATCCTGGCCCGTCACGGTGCTGAGGGAAGAAATCGAAAAACTGGGGGTGCGACCACAGGGCCGCACCCGAGCTGATCTATCGCGGCAGCTACTCACGTTGTTCTATGATCCTGGACGGCTGGAACTTGTTTTTCGTGGTCTCGATAAGGAGACGCAGGCTTTCTACGCGCAGCTGCTCTTGAACCTCGAATTGGGTCCCTGGAAGTCCGATCGTGATGCGGGGTTGCTTCTGCGCTCCTTGAGCCAACCCATAACTACGTTCACGCAGCGCATTGTAGATGTGGGGCTAGCTTTTGAAACTGGGCCTGGACAGATTTCTATTCCACCGTATTTGTTGGGTAACTTGCCCACTATCTATGTGCCATCAGAATTGCTTGCAGCTCAACCCCCGCAACGTGTAGAGGTTTCGCGACTGGCTTATACCGCCATCCAAGTCCAACAGTTCTTGAGTTTTGTGGGTACGCGCCAGATGGCGCTGCGCCCCGTGCGGCAATGGGTTCCACCGCAGGATTGGCAACGCACTATTCTTCGGGATGTTGTGCCCACCCCCGAAAACGTGCGCTCTCTGTCGAAGATTCGCCAGCACGAGAGTCTGGTTGTAGAAGTGTTGCCTCCTGAACCGGTGCTTATGGCCGCAGATTTGGAGGTGTTCAGCCGGACACTCGGTTTACCGGCGGCGCTGGTCGAAACGCTGTATCATCTGCTGGTTGCCTTGGGGGTTTTGCGCCCCGGTTCGCCAGTGCAGGCGGAACCGGCGCTCTTGGAACTATTTGTGAGCCTTGATCCAGGGGAGCAGCTAACCGCCATGGCGCGAGCGCTGCCAGGCCTGGGTGTCTGGGGACCTTGTTGGCAGTTCTGGCGCGATTCACACGTGCGCATGCAATCACACTATCGTTACTATTGGGACGTGATTTCGTACTGGGAAACAGCTGCGCAGACCTTCGCGAACCTGAATCAGGTTCTGTTTCAGTACCTGGCGCTATTGCCTCACGACCTCTGGTTGGCGCCGGACGTTGTGGCTGAGTTCCTGTCCAAATTCATCCCCAAAGGTGAGGTGCTATCCCCATATCGCTTGCTGCAATTCCACGATGGGCGTGGGTCATGGGACGGTTTCTTGCGGCTTTATCTGGAAGCCATGGTAACTGGACCTTTGCACTGGTTGGGACTCTGTGATGTGGGGAGCGATTTTGGGGGGCGGTTGACTGCTTTTCGCTTGCATCATTTGCAGGATGTGGTTTGGCAGCGTGAAAAGGCTTTGTCGTTGCCTCCAACCGTGTGGAAAGAGGGGGAGCGTGATCACTGGGCTTGGAAGGGGGAGCAATTCCTGTTACGTCCCCCCGTGCCTGGACCGGTGATGCGGCTGTTGCAGCTGTGGGCTGACCCTGCCGGCATTGAGATGGATTGGCTGGTGTACCGTCCCAGCGTGCAGCGTCTGCATGCTGCTTTTGAATCCGGCGAGACTTCTGAAACCCTGGCTGAGCGTTGGCTTCAGAGCGCGGGCGCTGCTCCACCACCGGAGCTGCTTCAATGGTGGCAGACATGGTTCCAGCGTTATGGGCATATTCGCCTCTACCCCAATCAGGCACTTTTGCTGGCAGAGGATGCATTGACCCTGAAGGAAATACAGCTGGCCACATCTGAATTGCGAGAGGGCTTCTTGGGCTTAATTGACGCCAAAACGGCGCTACTCCGCTCGGGAGAAGTCGATCGTCTTTTGCAGCAACTTAAGGCACGCGGTTATATGCCCAAGGAATTGCGCACTTCGAAATCTCAAGCCGTGGCATCGCCGGCGGATAGCGAGGTCGAGTGACCATGGAAGCGTTACGTGTGTCCCTCGACTCGTATGACGCAGAAGTGGTGCGGCAGATAGCGCTTACCCTGGGATTGCGCGATGCAGATACCAAACCTGTCAAATCCAAACTCATACAGCGCCTGTTGACTGAGATTCCTCGCCGCGCCGGAACGGCGGAGTTTATCAAAGCTCTTTCGGATACCGACCGCGCTATTCTGGCACTAGTCATGGAGCGCGGAGGACAGGTTGCATGCAGCCATTTGCTAGTCTCGTTGTTTCTTTCAGGGCTGCTGCCGATTGCACTGCAGGCTGACGGCATGGACCTGGCGCTTTCCAGGCTCGAGGCGTTGTTACAGCCGCTCTTGTTGCGCGGATTGCTCATCAACCTGACTCCGCCTTCAAACTATACGACCCGCCGGCAGTTGCGTCCTCTGTATGAGGTCGGCATTGCGCCTGAAGTGGCGCAGGTGTTGCCTCGGCAGCTGCTGGAATCACCCAAGCCTGATTTGCAGAGTTTTGCCACTATGGCGCCCCCACAAACTCAGATGGGGGAACCCGAGGTGCTGATACGCCAGTCCTTCTTCATCTGGTCTGGATTGCTTCGCGTTCGTGCGCGCCGTCTCAAGAGTGGTTTGGTGGCTAAGGTTGATTTGCGCCGGATAGCGCGTGAACTCGGAATTGATTTCGAGGCGCAGCAAGAATACCTGACTTTGATGTTGGTGCTTTTACAGGTAGCTAATCTGTTGAGTGTGAACAACGATGCGATTAGCGCCCTGAATGATGAGCACGCGCAACGTTTCTGGCAGCAGGATCCTGGTGCACAAATACGTGAATTTCACACTGCTCTCATTAGTTTGGATGGCACTCCTGAGCTGGATGAAAGCTTGCTGCGCACTATTGGATATGGTTATGGTGGCTACGCGTGTAACTCTTACACGATGCTGCACCATCAGCTCCTGGCAGTGTTCCAGCAATTGTTTGAGATTTCCTGGTTCCCGTACGATCTGCTGATGTTGCTGTTGAACCGCGGACAAGCGGGTGGTTTTGCTTTCCCCGAGTCATACATCAGGTCTCTAGAGCAACAGCTGCGTTGGAGTAGCAGTAACACAGGCAATAATCAGACATTGACCAGGGCTCTCAAGGCGCTACAGGACTACGATAACCAACTCGCACTTAGGCTTCTGCGGGAATGGCAATGGTTGGGCATACTTGAATTGGGGTATGCACCGGGACGGTCGCTGCCTGAAGCGGTTCGTCTGACCCCCCTGGGACGGGCGGTGTTGCGGCGTGAAACTTTCACCTTCAATGGAGAGGTGGGACAGATCATCCTGCAACCGGATTTCCAGGTGTTGGCATTGGGTCCGGTGCCGTTGAATACGCTTGCGGGAATCGAGCAGATCGCTGAGCGTGAGACGGTGCAACCGGCCGCAGTGGGGTATCGCTTAACGCGCCAGAGTATCTATGGCGCTTTACAAAACGGCAATTCGGTGGGGGTGATTTGCGCTTTCCTGACCCAGATTACGCAACAGCCCTTGCCTCAGAATATCGAGCGGACGTTGGAGGAGTGGGGGGCGCAACATGAGCGCATCCTGGTGCAACGGAATGTGTTGGTCTTGCAGACTTCCGTTGCTGAAGAACTCGATAGCCTGTTAGCAGACGCCCGGCTACGGGAGTGGCTCCACCGTCTGGATGAGCGCACTGCCTGGGCAGAGCATCAGCATGTGAAAAAAATCCAACAACGCTTAGAGCAGTTACAGTGGTTACCGGCGGTTTCAAAGGGACCGGAGCTCGATCTGCCTGAAAGCTTGCGCTGGGATGAGGGACGACTATTGCTACGTACCCTATCGCCAAGCCTGTATGTGGCTGGTGTAGTACAGCGTTTTGCAGTGCCAGACAAAACGGGTTGGCTTGTGACTCCCGCGAGTGTGCAGACTGCGGCTAACATGGGCCTTTCCGCGCCTGAAATCCTGGCTAAAATTGAGCGTCTCACCGGAGGGCAGCTTTCTCCGGAGTGGCAACAGCGCATTAAAGGATGGGCGAGCCATTATGGTCAGGCGCATTTGCTGCAGGTGCGGTTGCTACGTTTGGAAAGCGCCGCCATTCTGGCTGAAGTGCGCCGCGTTGATCGCCAGCTGGGGCGTTGGTTGCACCCCCTGGGTGCTGAGATGGGTGTGGCGGTCATTGATGACAAAAACTGGGAAGCAGCAGTTGCACGGCTAACGGAATTGGGTGTCAGCATCAAAGAGGGACGCTGGTGGTGAGAGTGGCCTGTTGTCAGCTCCAGAGATTCGAAGTTCGTACAAGGTGCAACGGCTCAAGTGGGGCGCACCTGCATACTGATCAGAGTGGTTAGGACTTCAAAAACCTGGCTCTTCAGGCTGAGCAGTTATACCGGAATTTCCTTTTCTTGACGTGCACTTCTCCCTGCACTATAATGCTCCTGTGGAGGTGGTATGGCAGGTATTTTCGATAGTTTACGCAAGACGCGCAACGCAGTCTTTGGGCAGATTGCTGCCTTGCTGGGTGCGGGTGATGTTACCGAGCAGACATGGGATGATCTGGAAGAACTTTTGATCAGGGGCGATGTGGGCGTGGAGACTTCCACTGCCTTAGTCCAACGCTTGCGACGGCGAGCAGCTGATGAGGGAATATTCAAGGCAACAGTTCTGCAGCGCGTCTTGGAGCAGGAAGTATTGGCATTGCTGCCGGCGCCGCAACCGCTCAACCTGGATTGGCCCCTGGCTATCATCCTCATTGTGGGGGTCAATGGCTCCGGCAAGACGACGAGCATTGCCAAACTCGCTTATCGTCTCAGTCATGAAGGGCGCAAAGTGATGCTCGCGGCGGCTGATACTTTCCGGGCTGCAGCGATTGACCAGCTCAAGATTTGGGGGGAACGCGCCGGCACACCCGTCGTTGCCGGCGAGGAGGGCGGCGATCCCGGCGCTGTGGTCTATGAGGCAATTCAACGGGCGCGCTCTCAGGGGATGGATACGTTGATTATTGATACTGCCGGGCGCTTGCACACACAGCACAACCTCATGGCAGAGCTGGAGAAACTCCGGCGCATCCTTTCGACCCGTGTGGCGTGGGCGCCTCATGAAACGCTGCTGGTCCTGGATGCGGCAACCGGGCAGAATGGCTTGGCGCAGGCTAAGCAGTTTACCAAGTCTGTAAAAGTTACCGGTATTATTCTGGCAAAGCTGGATGGCAGTGCAAAGGGCGGAATGGCGCTTTCGATTGGCAATGAGTTGGGGATGCCCATTCGCTTCGTGGGTACCGGTGAGAAGATGGGGGATTTTGCTCCCTTCGACCCTCAAGCGTTCGCCGAGGGACTTTTGCGCCCGGCATAGTTGCCCTGGCTTTTATACCAGAGCCTGACTTTGTATTCGTAGTGTTCTGGCGCACGCCTGAATGTGAAGACGTGATGTTTTGAGTTCTGTCTAGAGCTGAGTTTTTCCGAAGGAGTTTGACAACATTATGAGTGACCTGAGCAATCGTTTCGATTCCCTGGCAGCCCAAGTGGAAGCCATCTGGGGGCGTCTTTGACCTGCCTGGAAAACTTGAGACGCTGGCGCAGCTGGAACAGCGAGCAGCAGACCCGGAGCTTTGGAATGCTCCCGAGGCGGCTCGCGATACCTTGCAACAGCTCTCAGCCTTGCAGGAGGAAGTGAAGTATTGGGGCGACCTGCGCCAACGGATTCATGATGCGCAGGAGTTGGAGACCCTGGAAGATGCGGACCTACTGCCCGACTTGCTGCTTGAGGCTGAAACACTCGAGGCAGAACTGGCGCAGGCTGAATTTCAGTTGATGCTTGCGGGTCCCTATGACCGGGGCAACGCCATTCTGGCGATTCATGGCGGCGCCGGTGGCACGGATGCGCAGGATTGGGCACAGATGCTGCTGCGCATGTTTCTCCGCTGGGCTGAGCGGCGTGGTTTCAAGACGGAAATTCTCGATGACCTCGCCGGTGAAGAGGCGGGCATCAAGAGCGCAACGGTTAGTATCAGCGGACGCTTTGCTTACGGTTATCTGAAATCTGAGCGGGGTGTACATCGTTTGGTGCGGCTTTCGCCTTTTGATTCTGCGCATCGCCGGCACACTTCTTTTGTGCTGGTTGAGGTTTGGCCCGATTTAGGTGATGAGGTCAAAGTAGATATTAACCCCGATGATTTGGAGATTGGTAAATACCGCTCCTCATCTGCGGGTGGGCAACACATGCAGAAAAATGAGACCGCGGTGCGTATCGTGCATCTGCCCACAGGAATTGTGGTGACCTGCCAGAACGAACGTTCACAGACTCAGAATCGTGAAACGGCGATGCGGGTTTTGAAAGCCCGGTTGCTCCAGCTGGAGGAAGAGAAACGCCGGCAAGAGCTGGCGGCGCTCAAGGGGGAGCATACGGATGCGGCTTGGGGCAATCAGATTCGCTCCTACGTACTGCATCCCTATCAGATGGTGAAAGACCATCGTACGGAGTACGAAACCGGCAATGTGCAAGCTGTGTTGGATGGCGACCTGGATGCCTTTATGGAAGCATATTTACGTTATAGTATGAGTGCGTAGCTTGCGGCAGATGGTCTTTTGCCGCGAGAGTGTTCAAGGTGCGGTATCTGTGTAGCTGATTTACCATGCAGGGAAAGGAGTAGTGCCAGCTATGACTAAGAAAACAATCCCATCTAAACCCGGTCGTGATAAGCCCAAGACCCAGTCACCAACGATTCATTCTTCGATTTCTTCATCGCAATCGCAGAAGAAGCCGTTGACGCCTTCCCCTAGCCGGGATATCAAATCTGGAGAATCTCAACCGGCGCGCACGGTACCCGAGATACCTTCGATTACCCGGCGTCCAGTTCCAATGCAGCCCGTACCGGGTCAAATCAGCGGTGTGGCAGGGGCAGCGGGCGCTATGGGGGCGGCTCAGGCTCAAGCGGCTGAGCACGAATCACGGATGGCATTTCTGAACTCGCGTTGGAATTCTGTGGCAGGCAGAGCCTCCCTGGCCTCCCTTTACAGCGGTATGGATGCGATGGCAAATCAGCTCAACCGCTTGATGACTGGCGTCTCGGATTTACGGGCGCGCGGTTATCGCTACGGTCGCACTTGGGAAGATCAGATTGCCTCGCTGCAGGGTGAGTGGGCGCGCCAGCGTGAGGAAGCTACGCGTATTCTGGAAGATGAGCGCCGGAATTTGGACACCGCTACTTACGACATACAGAACTTGCTCAATCGTGCGGCGCGCGAACCGGGATTGGTTACCGCTGCAGACTCCAGGGTGGGTGATTTTGAACGCAATCTCAGTGCCGCTGAGCAGCGCGTCAACGGTGTATATGCCAGCACCAGCAGGTCTGCTGCTGAGCTGAGCCTGGAACTGACTGAGGCTGAGACCGTCGTCGAAGCACTGGAAAGCGCTTCATTCCAGCTTTTCCCCGAAGAATCCGGACTGCATGTCTGCGAGGCGGAGTGGTTCGCTCGTGGCACTGATGCTTTGGAGGGGATGTTGTTCCTCACCGACTCGCGCTTGCTCTTTGAGCAACGCCAGGAGGTTGTGACCAAGAAGGTGCTCTTCTTCAAGACTGAGAAGAAGATGGAGCAGGAACTGCTCTGGTATGCACCTATTGGTGGCATAGAAGTCGTCGGAATGGAGGATAAGAAGGAGCTGCTCAAGGCGCGGAAAGAGTTGCTCATTTTGCGTCTGGAAGGCGGCGACGCTCCTCAAGAAGTGACTTTGAATCTGGTCAATGCGCGCAATGAGGATTGGGCGCGGTTGATCAAGCGGGCAAAAGAGGGACAGTTCGACTTTGAGCGCGTTGAGGCTGCGCCTCCTGTGGCAGCTGCTGATGCAGAAGCCCCGGTGAGTCAGACACCTGATGCACAGACTGCTCCAGCTCCCGCTCCTGCTGCCGAGGCGCCTTTGCCCACCAAGTGTCCCAGCTGCGGAGCGGCGTTGCCGACTATTTACAAGGGGATGCGCGAAATTCGTTGCGCTTACTGCGACACGTTGGTTCGCCTGGGTTGATTCCTGATGGGTTGGAAGTAGTGCTGGTGCGTGGAGCTATGCTGCGCACCAGCACTGGCATTTGCTTCGTCCTCTGTCTCTCAAACCGAATTCCTAGCGCTCTGGCTGAATCACAGGTCAATCTCTGAATCTGCAGGGAAGGCATCCGTGGATTTACTCGCCCGTTTCCAAAAGATGTTACGACAGGGACAGCTGCTACAGCCGGGTGAGCCTGTTGTGGTGGGGGTCTCTGGTGGACCGGATTCAGTGGCGTTGCTGGATTTGCTGCGACGTGCTGGCGTCCACCCGCATGTGGCGCATTTGCATCATGGCTTACGCGGTGCTGATGCTGATGCCGATGCCGGGTTTGTGGCGGAGCTCGCGGCACATTGGGGACTTCCCTGCACGGTGGCGCGCGCTGAGGTGCCGGCTTACGCGCAGCGAGAGGGATTGGCTTTTGAGGAAGCCGCGCGACGCGTGCGCTATGGTTTCTTGTTGCAAACTGCGCAGCAGTTGCACATAACTTCAGTGGCTGTGGGGCACCATGCAGATGACCAGGCAGAGACGGTGCTTATGCATCTATTGCGGGGGGCAGGTCCCGCGGGCTTGCGCGGTATGGCGCCCGTGACCTCTTTTGAGACACTGACGCCCTTGCTCGTTGCCCCGGATGGTACACCGGTATCGCGTGGCGCCCCGGTAAGATTGATCCGTCCCTTGCTGGATGTGCCGCGCGTTGACATCGAGGCTTATTGTTCTGTGCAAGGATTGATGACGCGTTTTGATCGCTCTAATCTCGACACGACTTTCTTCCGTAACCGCTTGCGTCACGAGACCTTGCCCTATTTGATGGAGCTTAATCCACGTATAGCGGAGCGACTGTGCCGGTTGGCGGAAGTGGTACGGGCGGATTATGCTATGTTGGAACAGCTGGTAGATACTGCATGGGCGGCGCTGGTTTTGGAGGCGCATCCCGATGCCGTGGTTTTTGCGCTCGATGGTTGGCGCACTCAACCATTGGCGCTCCAGCGCATGTTGTTGCGCCGGGCTGCCTGGTATGTGCGCCGAACGCTGCGCGATGTGGATTTCATTCATGTTGAAGATGCGGTTGGGGTGGCGCAATCAGGAACAACGGGCGCTGCTGCAACGCTGCCGCACGGATTGATTCTGCGCGTGGGCTATACGACCCTTAGCCTTTCTGCGGAGGCAACGGTCCGTATGCCAGCGGTGCGTCCCTGGCTTGTTCCGGGAGCATGTTTGGCGCTCAAACTTCCGGGTGAGGTGGAATTGCCTGATGGGTGGATGCTTTCCGCCACCCTTGAAAAGACCTGGGATATGGAAGCCATTGCTGCCAATGCCAATCCTTTTGTTGCATGGATAGATGCCGCTGCAATGAGTGGCGAGCTGTGGCTGCGCACGCGGGGGCGTGGCGACCGCTTTCACCCACAAGGGCTTGGCGGTGTGGCGG
>JAKJAC010000006.1:24759-47538 GCA_022707705.1 Chloroflexota bacterium | reverse complement strand
TGAGCGATTTTCTTATCAATGCGCGCATCCCTCGGGATTGGCGCGATTCATTGCCCTTACTTGTCGCTGGCGAGAAGGAATTGTTGTGGGTTGTGGGGGTTCGTCTCAGTGAAAGCGCGTTGGTGCGAACACAGACGGCAGCTGTTTTGCGTTTGGAAGTCCATTCTCCAGCGTTGATGTAATCCTGTGAGCTATCCAGATGCTGCGCTGCGCCTTGTTTGCGCCAGCATCTTTTGGGAGGTGTTGCGATGACGAAATATCTGATTCTGGTTTCGGGAAATATCGGTGCAGGCAAGACCTCGCTGGCAGAACGCCTGGCGGCGCGACTGGGCTGGAGTATGGCTTATGAGTCGGTTGCTGACAATCCCTATCTGAGTGATTTCTATGCGGATATGCGCGCCTGGAGTTTTCACCTGCAAGTTTTCTTCTTGGGACACCGCGCCGCGCAACACCAACGCCAGGCTGAATCCCCTCAATCTGCCATCATTGATCGTAGTATCTACGAGGACGCACACATCTTTGCGCGAGCGTTGCATGTGATGGGAAACATGGATGAGCGCGATTATCAGGCGTATCGCCGTCTCTACGATTTTGTCATCAGCACATTGCCGCGCCCAGACCTCCTGATTCATGTGCAGGCAAGCGTGGATACCTTGCTGAAGCGAATCCGCCGACGCGCACGCGAAATGGAATCTGGAATCGCGCCAGAGTATCTGGCATTGCTCGAGCGGCTGTACGAGGAATGGTTGAGCGGCTTCAACCTCTGCCCCGTGCTCACGGTTCCGGGCGATGAACTGGATTTTGTGCGTTATCCCCAACACCTTGATATCATTGCGGAGCGGGTACAACACAAATTGGCTGGCAGGGAAGTTGTGGCATTCCCTTCCAGGGAGGCGGTGGATGGCTGAGTTCGGCGAAGCGTTGAGTGAACGCGAATTGGAAATCGTCTCCCTGGTAGCACAAGGCTTGACTAACCGGGAGATTGCTGTTCGCGTCTACCTCAGTCCCAACACCATCAAGGTGCACCTGCGCAATATTTTCTCAAAAACCGGGGTGGCTTCGCGCACTGAGCTGACGATGTTGGCGGTAAAAGAGGGTTGGGTGGCGGTTGCGCCACCCTCTCAGCCGGCGGCAAGCGAGTCATCGAGTGAGGTAGAGGCGGCGGCGCTCGAACTGGCGCCGGCAATTTCTGCTCCCGTTACACCGCCCTGGCCCCGGGCGCGGTGGATTGGCTTGACGCTGGGACTGATCCTGTTGGCGCTGGTGTTGTGGTTGCCACAACGTCCTTCTGCCAGCGCGGAGGGTATTTCCTCGGCTGCGGCGCTTGTGGACCTTCCCGCCGGCGAGAGCGGCGTCGCTGCTTTTGCCGGAGAAACGGGCTGGCGTGAGGTGGCGCCATTACCGGTGCGCCGCGCGCGTCTGGGATTAGCCGCATTCGATAAACGCTTGTATGCGGTAGGTGGGCTCACCGCAGAGGGCGTTTCGTCACGATTGGATATTTATGATATCGAGGCTGACCGTTGGAGTGAGGGCGCTTCGCTACCTCTGCAGTTGGCGAATGTTGGCGCAGTGGCAGCTGCGGGGCGGATTGTTGTGCCGGGCGGCTGCGATGCTCAGGGCATCCCGGTAGTTACTGTCCACGCTTATGCTCCAGTTGAGGATGTCTGGGAAACTTTCGCGGATTTGCCTGAGCCCCTGTGCGGTTATGCTCTGACTGCATTGGATGATCAGATTTATCTTTTTGGGGGATGGGATGGGCAGCGCAATCGTGCGATTGCCTTGCGTTACGATCCCGTAGAGAATGCCTGGGAAGCCTTGCCTGCACCGCGTGAGGCGCGGGCTTTTGGGGCTGCGGCGACGTTCGGGCGCGAGATTTTCTATGTGGGGGGATACGATGGCACTGAGCGCGCGACGTGTGAAGTTTTTCTGCCGGATGAAGAAGCCTGGCGGAACTGTCCGGCGCTCCTGCAACCACGGGGCGGTTTGAGTCTGGCAAGTGTTGGTGGTTATGTCTACGCCATCGGTGGTGGTTGGGGCGGTTATCTTGGGTTCAGCGAGCGGCTCGCTCCTCAACAGAAAGCTTGGGGTGTGGTGGAGACGCCGCTGGTCGGAGAATGGCGCAATCTGGGCTTGGTGGCATGGGAGACAGCGCTTTTTGCTACCGGCGGTTGGAGCGGTGATTTCCTGAATCGCACCTATGTTTTCGACGCTCTGCCTTTCCGCGTTTTCATTCCTGCCCCGTGAAGCCTGCTGGAGCGAGCAGACTTGGGGCAGCAGGACTGATGTGGTTGTTGGCTCTTAATCCCTGATTCGCAATACGTGGACAACAATATGGAGGACGCATGGCTCGCAAATCCGCAGCTTCATCTACACCTGAAGTAACGCTGGCTGAACGTTGGAAGACCCTGGTGGCTCTCGCCTTCGGCTATTTTATTGACCAGGGCGAGGGTCAGGCAATTTCGGTGCTGTTTCCCACCTTACAACGTCTATGGGGACTCAGCCTGACGAATTTGGGCACCATTGGTACTATTCGCAATATCCTGCAATCGGTGAGCGCGCCGTTCTGGGGTTATGCCGCCGATAAATACTCGCGCAAGAAAGTCATCATTTGGGGCACTGGCATCTGGGGAATCTGGACGGTGTTCTGTGGACTGACGCAGAACTTTGGACAATTGCTTGCCATTCGCGCGATTTCCGGTATCGGATTAGGGTGCCTGATGCCGGCGACTTTCTCGTTGATGTCAGATACATTCCCGCCGAACAAGCGCGGTCGCGCGCTGGGCTTGCTCGAGGCCATCGGTGTGCTGGGCATTATCATCAGCACTTTGGGATTGGGATTCCTGGCTTCACCTACGCTCTGGCGTTGGGGCTTCATCTCACTGGGACTTTTGAGCGTGGTTTCCGGTATCCTGGTTTTCTTTCTTGTGGATGAACCGGTGCGTGGCGCGGCCGAACCGGAGCTCGCGGGGAAGATTACGGCTGAAGCGGCAGCGCAATATGGCATCAAATTCTCGGATTTGCGAAAGGTGCTCACCATTCCCACAGTCTGGGTCGCCATTCTTCAAGGATTGGCCGGCTCGATGCCGTGGGTGGTACTGGGGTTGTATCTCATCACCTGGATGGTGAACGAACGCGGGATGAGTGAGGGGATTACGTTTGCCGACCCTCATGGGAGTGCTACTCTGGCTTTCGCCGGAATCGTGATTGGTACGGCAATCAGCAACATCCTGGGCGGGGTGATTGGCGATTGGGCAGAACGACGCAACCCCAAGTATGGGCGTACGATCATCGGACAGATATCCGTTTTTTCAGGAATCCCCCTCAGCTATATCATGCTAACTGTGGCGCGGGATTGGTCCTTCTGGCCCTTCTTTTTGCTCTGCTTCGGCACTGCGTTGATGATTAGCTGGCCCGGAAAAGGCTCCAAGGAACCTATGATGCAAGGTGCAGTTCCTCCAGAGCTGCGTGCGACTGCTTTCTCGATGACAACGTTTATCGAAAGCGGTTTTGCGGCATTGGTGGCTTATTTTGCAGGGCGTCTGGCTGATTCGATTGGCTTTACGCAGGCTTTGATCTGGACAATCCCGGTGCCCTGGATTATCTGTGGTCTATTGTATTCACTCTTCTACTGGGCTTATCCTCGCGATGCGGAGAAACTTCGATCTTTGATGGCGACTCGCGCGGCAGAACTTGCTCCGGAGGCATAGGAGACCCGCCCGCAATGGCAGCAATCTCTTTTCGATGGCCGTGCTTGAAGAGAGGGTTTTCGGCGCCCGCACAGCGCTGAAAAACACCCTTTCTGATGAAGGTACTGTTATTAGTGCTCAAACTATCTGCGTCTTCTTTCTGTCGGTGTGATTTTCGCGAACGGGACTAAGAAACCCGAAGGGTTTCCCCCGTTCGCGAAAATCACAAAAAAACCTACCTCTGAATCTCTTTGGGCGACCATGTGCCTAAACGCATCGTACCCGACGCCATTGTCTCACCAAGCCGACCGCGGTTGTACTCAACCGCGGTTGTACTCAACCGCTTGAACTTCCCAACAATTCGTCCTATACCCTGGTGAAAGTCCCTTGTTGAATTACCAAGGCGTGTTATAATGCTTGCTACGTTTGGGGCGTGGCCAAGTGGTAAGGCGACGGACTTTGAATCCGTTTACCGTAGGTTCGAATCCTACCGCCCCAGCTCGGTAAGGTCATAAGCGTTGCCAGTATTTCTTATGCGCGGTCCGGCAAAACTCCGGGCCGCTTTTGTGTTAAGAACAAGAGATGTGCTCCTGTGTCTGTATAGATTTTGACCGTTGGGGGTTTCAATCTATACTGAATCTGAAGGATCAGGTTAAGAGCACTAAAGGATGTGCGGGTTTTTGAATGGGTGATGAACCGCTTTATGAGCAGATTGCCGCTGCTGTGCGGCAGGATATTCTCCGTGGGGAGCTAGCGCCTGGCGCGAGATTGCCTTCAGTGCGAGAGATGGCGCAGCGCTGGCGTTGTACACCGGGGACTGTGCAGCGCGCGTATGCGGAATTGGTTGCGCAGGGAATGATTGAAAGCCGCCCGGGTCAGGGGACGCGTGTCCTGCAATCACCGCCAGGGCAAGATGGCTCTGCCTTGCGCCTCGCGACTTTGCTGCACCGCCTGGAGGGTTTTGTCCTCGAAATGCTGCATGCTGGATATGCTCTGGCAGAGCTCGAAGCTGCGTCGCGTCTGGCTTTGGACCGCTGGCGTGCGCTTAGCATCATGCCAACGCCTCTAGAAGTGGCCGGTGTGTTGCGTTTTGCCGGCAGCCATGATCACGCTGTTGCCTGGATTGCGGAACGTTTCCCTGCAGTAAAGGGGGGAGTCCCTCTAGAAGTGCGCTTTGTGGGTAGTCTGGGCGGCTTGATGGCGCTTGCGCGTCGTGAGGTCGACCTGGCCGGTTGTCATCTGTGGGATGACGAGAGCGCCACTTATAATGTTCCTTTCGTGCGCCACCTCTTGCCCGGCAAGCGGGTCGCTTTGCTTACCGTGGCTCACCGGCGGTTGGGCTTGCTGACGACTCCGGGTAACCCGCTGAATTTGATGACTATCACAGACCTGACGCGCCCCGGTCTGTGCTTCGTCAATCGTCAACCCGGCGCAGGCACACGCATCTGGTTGGAGGCGCAATTGCACCGCATGGGGCTGCACCTGCGTGAGCTGCCACAGTATGAGGTAGAAGCGCAGACCCATTCTGAGGTCGCACGTTGGATCGCAGAAGGGTTGGCGGATGTGGGAGTTGGGATTGAGGGTGCGGCGCGTGCGTTCGGCTTGGGTTTCGTTCCTCTGACAACGGAGTGTTATGAATTGGTCATCCCCAACTATGCCTGGCAGCGCCCTGAAATTCAAGCCCTTGCTGCATGGTTAGCTAACGTTGAAACCCGACGCGAGATTGCTGCTTTGGGGGGATATGAAACACAGGCGACCGGCGCATTGCGCTGGGTAGAATGAAATGGTGTGATGATGGAATTACTGGTCTTGTTCATTTTGATTCTTTGTAATGGGCTATTCGCTCTTGCGGAGATTGCCGTGATTGCCGCTCGTCCGGCGCGACTGCAGGAACGTGCCTATCGTGGAGAGCGCGCTGCCCTGGATGTGCTCAAGCTTCAGGAGAAGCCTGATCGTTTTCTTTCTACCATTCAGGTCGGCATTACGCTCATCGGGACGTTGACGGGCGCCTTGGGCGGAGCCACTTTTGCCGAGCAATTGACGCTGCGGCTGCGCGAGATACCGTTTCTGGAACCTTATGCCCAGGCTTTGGGTTTAGGTATTGTGGTGGTCGTCCTCACCTATTTCTCGATTGTATTGGGTGAGCTTGCCCCTAAACGGTTGGGATTGACATACCCTGAACCTGTGGCAATGCGCCTCTCCGGACTTATGTGGGTTCTATCCAAAGCCGCGGCGCCACTGGTGTCGTTACTGTCAGTCTCATCGAATGCCGTGATAAAGTTGCTGGGTATCCGCTCTGAAACGGAGCAACCCGTGACCGATGAAGAGATTCGTTTGCTGATGCTGCAAGGGGCTGAAGCGGGGGTATTCGCGGAGATGGAATCTGAGATGGTGGATGGGGTGTTACGGATGGGCGATCAACGGTCGCGCACGGTGATGACTCCGCGCCACGAGATTGTCTGGCTTGATCTGCAGGCGCCCCTGGAGGAAAATCTTGTTAAGGTTCGCGAGAGCGGGTATTCGCGATTCCCGGTCTGTGATGGCGCGCTGGATGATGTATTGGGCATGATTTATGCCAAAGACCTGTTGGCTTACGTCCTTACCGGTCAACCGCTCGATTTGACTCAGGGCTTGCGCCAGCCTTTGTATGTTCCTGAGACCATCCCTGCCCTGGAAATGCTGGAGCAGTTCCGTCGCTCGCAAGTGCATGTTGCGCTCGTTCTGGATGAATATGGCGGGGTCGAAGGCATCATCACTTTCCGCGACCTTCTGGAGAGCCTAATGGGCCAGATCGCCTCTGCAGGGGACACCGTTGGTCCCTCTGCGGTATCTCGCACTGATGGGTCCTGGTTGTTGGATGGCAACTATCCAGTGGATAAGCTGGAGGATGCTCTGGGATCTTTTGAGCTCCCCGATCGTGACCGCATCGGCTATGAGACTGTTGCCGGTTTGATACTGGCGCTTTGCGATCACATCCCACGGCGTGGGGAGCGCGTGCAGTGGCAAGGGTGGCAGTTTGAGGTGGTTGACATGGATGGATTGCGCATTGATCAGGTTTTGGTCAGCCCCGCTGCCGGTGTTGAGGTAAGGGCTGCCACGGAGTAGCGTTGTAGCATACAAAACGGCTCGCTTATCGCGAGCCGTTGAGTTACACAAGGTAGGGCGGGTGGGAATCGAACCCACACACTCTCTCGAGTAGAGGATTTTAAGTCCCCGGCGTCTGCCTGTTCCGCCACCGCCCCTGGGAATTCTTGAAAAAACGGGCATCTGCGACGATGCCCGGTGTTTCGGAGAGGCGACGGTCGGAATTGAACCGACGGATAAGGGTTTTGCAGACCCGTGCCTTACCACTTGGCTACGTCGCCAAGACAAAAAACTGAGCGGGCAATGGGACTTGAACCCATGACCTTCTCCTTGGCAAGGAGACGTTCTACCTGCTGAACCATGCCCGCATACACGATGTAGTATACCACATTCGTTGTTTTTGACAAGGGGCTTTTTTGCCGTAGCTGTTCAACGTTCCCCCACGAGATATGCCAGAATGCGGCTGAAGCTGCGCTCTCACGAATGGAATCTGAGGTGAAGTTAGCGTCTTCTGACAAAAATCAGATTTGAAACATACTTGTTGCGTTTCTGTTGTTTGCCCTTCCTGGTAAAGCGTGCTATACTGAAATTGTCTTGAAAGTTTAAATTGAGCGTGGATTTTCACGCCGGAGGCTGGCTCTTGAGCGTGGATGAATCTCTCGATGCCGAGGTGACACGGTGGGCCGCGTTGCTGGAGCGTCGCGGTTGGGCAGAATTTGCCCTCCCCTGGCTGGGTGTATTGCGGGTCTGGGGATTTGTGGGGGCACAGCTGCTTTGGATGTTGTCATTCTTCTCATCATCCACCACTATACCAGTCCTGGCAGAGGCGCTTGAACAACCAGACCTTCTGCAAGCACTTCAGCATCGTCTTATGGAAGGAGGCGCTCGAGGATGACTGCGGAGCTTTTGCTTGTGCCCTTGATTGCCTTGGGCGTCATCTTGATTGCCACCATAGCCATGGCAGTCGTTGGAATCCGTTACCGCCGGACTTCCGTCAGACATCTGCGCGATTTTCCTATCTTCCGTGCTTTCTCGGGTGAGGTAGGGCGTGCTGCAGAGGAAGGGGCTTTGATTCACATCTCCCTTGGCGGCGGCGCGCTTACTGGGGAAGATGCCATGACTTCACTGGCAGCTCTTGAGAGTCTGTCGGCGTTGTTCGAACTTGCGGCAGCTTATGACACCCCTCCCATCATCACCACTGGGGACCCGACATTGTACATCCTGGCGGATGATTGGATGCGCCGGGCATATGCGCGGTTGGGGAATGCGGAGCGCTATCGCCCAACGTTAGTGCAGTTCACGGCGGCGACGCCAACAACCTACGCAGCCATGGCAGCGACCTACCTCGCGGAGAAAGGCGTCGGCGCGAATATGTTTTTGGGAGCTTTCGATCAGGAGGTCAGCTTGCTGACCGATGCCGTTGTGCGGCGTGGCGCGCGGGCAATCGGCGGCGCAGTCTCTCCGTTGGGCTTAGCTCCACTCTACACCGCTCTGGGACCCGCCGATTTGGTGATGGGTGAAGATCTGTTTGCAGGTGGAGCGGAGGCAACACAGCGTCCTGTCTTCTGGGCTAGCCTTGGCACCCAAGATTTCCTGCGCTGGGTTATCGTCATAGCCATGCTCATCATCGCAGTGCTTTCCACGCTGGGTTTGGGAGGCAACTAGAGATGTTCAAACGCATTCTCCCTACCGTTATTGCTATCAGTGCGGGGTTATTTGTGCTGCTTGGGGCGCTGCTCCCTGTGGCGCCCTTGGTTGGCATCCGTGCTTTGTTCATTGATTGGGCTGTGATGCTGGGGGCTTTTGCCTTCATTCTGGCTTATCTGCAATTGCTCCGCGTTCACTTTACCCGTTTGGGGCGCGGCGGTAAAGGTAAAGCCTCAAGTTTGTTGCTCGTGCTTTCAGCTTTGGGCAGTTTTATCCTGGTAATGTTACAGGGTCCCATTGGTCCGGCAAGTCAAGCGCTCTTGCGGGGATTGTTGGCGCCCGGTCAATCGGCATTGCTGGCGTTGACTGCAGTGACCCTGATACTGAGCGGGATGCGCCTTTTGAAGGTGCGGCGCAATCCCGGAAGCGTGCTGTTCCTGGCGGTGGTGTTGATTGTGCTGATAGGCTCAATTCCTGTCGCCATCATGCCTTATCAGGGCGTAATGGGAACCCTGGTTGGATTGGCTGATTGGATACAGCGCGTGCCTGCGTTGGCGGGGATGCGTGGTTTAGCGCTCGGCGTAGCGTTGGGCATCCTTCTCACCGGGTTGCGGGTGCTTTTCGGAACTACGCGCCCGCATAGTGATGATTGATGGGGGATGTATGATCCGTTGTCCGAAATGCAACACGCTCAATCGTGATAGTAGCCGCTTCTGTAATGAGTGTGGGGCGCCGCTACACAAGACGCGTATTCGTTGCCCACAATGTGGCACGCTGAATCCTGTGGGTAATATTTTCTGTGATCATTGCCACACGCGCTTGTTGCCCGCTGAAGATACCGATGCAGCATTACGTGAGACGAAACCGAGTGAAGAGGCGTTGCCGCGTGTGCAGGGCATTTCACTTCCTACGCGCTCGTCTTCTGCCGGTGAGAATGGCAATGCCGATGAACAGGCAGAGCTGCCTGATTGGCTGATGGGTTTTCTCGAGCCTGAAGGCGCAGAACCGGAAACAACAATCGGGTCTGAAGCCCCGCGTGACTGGTTGCCTGATGCCACTGAAGCGACGGAGGAACCGCTCGCTCCCGCCGACCTCCCCGATTGGCTTTCCGGGTTGGGGGCAGAAGCGGCATCTGTCGGTGAGGCGTTTGAACCCGAGCTTGAACCCGAACTCGCATCTGCTGAAGGCTTACCTGATTGGCTTTTGGGACTAGGGGCAGAGGAAGAATCGGTTGCTGCAACTCCTGAACCCGAGCCTGAGCTTGCACTTGCCGAGGGCTTACCCGATTGGCTTTCCGGGTTGGGGGCAGAGGAAGAATCGGTTGCTGCAACTCCTGAACCCGAGCCTGGACTCGCACCTGCCGAGGGCTTACCCGATTGGCTTTCCGGGTTGGGGGCAGAGCAAGAATCGGCTGCTGCAACTCCTGAACCTGGGCCTGGACTCACACCTGCCGAAGACTTACCTGATTGGCTTTCCGGGTTGGGAGCAGAGGCGACGCCTATCGGTGCATCTGCCGAGCCTGAACCCGAACTTGCACCGGCTGAAGGCTTACCCGATTGGCTCTCTGGCTTGATGACAGAGGAAGAATCGGTCGGCGCGGTTTCTGAACCCGAGCCTGGACCTGCCCCTACCGAAGGTTTACCTGATTGGTTTTCCAGGTCGGGGGCTGAAGAGGGCGAGCCTGCCAGGGTTGTTAGCCCGGAGCCTGTGAGTGCCCCGGCGGAGGACCTCCCGGATTGGCTCTCTGGTATGATGGAAGAGCCTGCACCAGCTGTTGCTGATGCGGTAGTCGTTACCGGGCCCGCGACCGCGCCTGCAGAAGAGGAATTCCCGGATTGGCTTTCTGGCATGATGGAGGAAATCCCTTCCGAACAACCCCCTGCTGCAGCTCTTGCCGGCGGGCCTGCTATGCAAGAACCTGCAACTGACTTGGAACCAGGGGAACTGCCGGACTGGCTTTCTGGTATGATGGATGACTCGCCAGACACTGCTGCGCAGCCTTCCCCTGCGACGCGGAAGGCGCCGATGGGCGCTGCGGCTCCGTTGCCGGATTGGATGTCAGCATGGGAAGAGGACGCTGACGCTGGCGTCAAACCGGCGGCTGCCGGCGCGCAACCGCCCGACTTGAGTGACGAAGATACCTGGCCCGAGCAGGAAGCATTGGTTCCGGAAGGCAAACCGGAATCCGGTGTGGCAATCAGCCCGGCGGAACTCCCTGAGTGGTTGCGCGACTTAGGTCCCCGTCCTGATACTGCCGGGACAGAGGTGCTGCCGGAGGGTTTGGAGCAGGCTGAAGTTCCGATGTGGCTTGAGCAATTCCGCCCACCCGGGACGGCGCCTCTCGACCCCAGTCGCGCTCCTGAGGTTCCTCCTGGTGAGGTGGATTCAGAGAGCGGGTTGGTGCGCGCCGAGATTCCTGAATGGGTGCAACAATATCGTCCTACCGCTGAATCGGCTGCTGCAGCCCAGTCGGCGTTGGATGCGGTGTTGGCAAGCTCCCCTGAAAGTGAAGGACCTCTCTCTGGATTGGCCGGACTTCTGCCTGCGCTGCCAGTTGTTGATGCTCCATCGCAACTTGGGCTAGAGACGCCGGTTGCCTTGTCTCAGACGGTGGTACAAGAAGCGCAGCTGTGGCAGCAATTGCTCGAACGCGGCGGCGGTGATGGTTCAACCCGACCTAAGACACACGCACGTGCTGCCTGGCCCGCGGTTGCGATTCGGATCGTGGTGGCACTGGCGCTTGTATTGGTATCGGTCTTGCGCTTCACTGAGATGCCATTGGCATTGCCCTCCGAGCAGCCTGGTGTTACAGCGTTGCAGGCATCAATCGAGGCATTGCAGCCCGCTGATACGGTGTTGTTGGCTCTTGAGTACACCCCGGCTGAAGTTGATGAGATGAATTTCATCGTCGAGGCGCTTCTGGAGCATTTACTGACCCGCGAAGTGCGGATTGTGGCAGTAAGTACATTCCCGGAGGGTCCCGGCATAATTGAGGAACGTTTTGCTTGGGCTTCGAAACGACCTGATGTTCCTGCTGAGAATTTGGTGAATCGAGGCTTTGTGACCGGTGGCGCCGCTGGTGTTGCCAGCGTGCTCAGTAATTCTACTGCTGAAACAGAACCTGCTCTGGTATTAGTGGTGACTTCGCGTCCCGACAAACTCAAAGCCTGGGTAGAACAGATTGCGGTTGCTAATGAGATGCGCGTTGCGGCGGGGAAGCCAACGTTGCCTTTAGTGGCGGGTGTTAACGCAGCCGCCGCACCGCAGGTGCGACCCTATCTGGATGCTTCGGTTGACGCGGGTTGGTTGAGTGGTTTCTCTGGGGTGGCTTCGTATTGGCAAGCACGCGGATTGCCACTGCGCGAGGATATCAGTCGTCGCCTGGATGCGCTGTTATTGGCCCAATGGGTCGCAGCGAGCCTCTTGCTTGCGGGGGCAATCTTCTACGGCCTTGCTGGCAAACAGAGGATGGTATAGGGCTATGGATGCGAATACGATGATCCTCATTGCGGGTGTTGTGGTCACCCTCGCAGTCTTTAGCTATCTGCTTGGTGACAACGTGCTCTACCGGTGGGCGTTGGCGTTATTGGTGGGTAGCACGGTGGGATACGCTCTGGCTATTGTGGTGCGCGATGTCTTGTTGGCGCGACTCTTGGGTGCGACGCGAGGATTCTATCTTGTGCCGCTGATTCTGGGCGCGCTGTTATTGCTCAAGGGCTTCCCCCGTTTTGCGGCAGCTGGTAACCTCTCGATGGGTTTTATCATCGGTGTTGGCGTGGCGGTGGCGATAAGCGGCGCAGTGTTGGGAACGATCATTCCGCAGACAACCGCAACCGGTATGGGGGTCACATTACAGGGGGGATGGGCGGCGTTCCTTGATGGGGTTTTGATCTTAGTGGGAACCATTTTGGCGTTGTTTGCCTTCTCTCCTCGCGTAAGGGCCACGCCGGCGAAGGAATTGGGTGGAGAGGTCGAGCTGACGCGGCGCGGGCAATTGGGAACCTGGGTTCAGCAGTTGGGGCGCGTCTTTATCACTGTGGCATTGGCGGTGGCATTCGGTGGCGCATTGACCTCAGCCCTGACGATGTTTGTCGGGCGGTGGTGGGCTGTGGTAGAGGTGATTCTTGATGCTGTATCCAGGGTGACGGGGGCTAACTAATGGCCGATGAGCAGACCATCGAATCTATTCTGGTCGCCGATTGCGGCACGGTAAACACCAATTTGCTGTTGTTGGAACGGGTCGCTGACAGTTACCGCTTTGTCGCTCAAGCAGAAGCGTTGACTACGATAGGTCCGCCCTGGAATGACGTCAGTGAAGGGGTAGTCCATGCGCTCCGAGACCTAGAGCGTGTGACCGGCCGGAAATTCCATTCGAATGGACGTGTGATTGTGCCACGCGAAGGTCTGACGGGCGTGGATGCATTTGTGGTGATTCTAAGTGCGCCGGAGCCTCTCCATGTGGTGCTGGCGGGTCTGGTTCCAGAGATGAGCCTGGAGAGCGCCCATCGTGCTGCCGCAGCGATTTATGCTTCCATCGAAGCCGTTCTGTGCCGCGAAGGCGGCTTGCGCTCGCCAGAAGAAACCTGGGCGCGTACGGTGCGGGATTTGGCGCCGGATGTGGTGTTGCTGGTGGGGGGGGTGGATGGCGGCGCCAGTCGCCCGGTCATGGAGCTGGCTGACGCTATTGCGTTGGGCTCTTCGATGCTGGATAGTGAACGTCGCCCCCGTTTGGTCTATGCGGGTAATGCCAAGCTGCGCCCGATGGTAACCAAGCTATTGGGGGAGATTGCGACGGTGGACGTGGTGGACAACGTTCGCCCAACCGTGGATACAGAGCGGTTAGCGCCTACCCAACAATTGCTGGAGCAGATTTATATCGAACAGCGGTTGTACAAATTGCCGGGTGTAGATACCCTCTCTGCGTGGAGCCGGTTGCCTTTGTTGCCCACGGCAACCGCATTTGGGCGGGTTGTGGAATATCTGTGGCACCGTGAAGGACGCCAAGACCGCGGTGTTTTAGGCATTGATGTGGGCGCGGCGAGTATCACTATTGCGGCTTGTTTGCAGGGGGAACTCGCTCTTTCGGTTCACAGCCAAAAGGGCAGCGTCTATGGCGCTTTGGGCTGGGTAGAGGAGCATGGTATCGGGGTTTTGCAGCAGTGGTTGCCCGAAGAGGCTGATGCGGATCAGGTGCTTGCCGTGCTGTATAACCGCACGCTGAAGCCCTGGACCGTGCCGCAGCAATTGTTGGAATTGTGGGTGGAGCAGGCGGTGGTGCGGGAGATGCTCCGTGGCGCTGTGCAGATGGCAGCGCCGACATGGAATGGCAATATTGGGAATACCATGCCCAGTTTTGACCCCATCCTGGTCTCCGGTGGCAGCCTGGTACATATGCCTCGCCCCGGGCAGGTGCTGCTAACTCTGCTAGATGGTTTGGAACCTACGGGGATTTCGACCGTATTGTTAGACCCCAACCGTGTGGCGCCGGCGCTCGGTGCTGTGGCGGGAATCAAGCCTTTGGCTGCGACTTCGGCGCTGGATGCCGGCACATTGGTGTCGCTGGGCACTGTGATTTCACCGGTGGGTAAAGCGCGCTCTGGAGAGACGATCTTGCAGATGCGGATTACCTACGAGGATAGTAGCGTCCTCAACGTGGAGGCGCGCTATGGGGAGCTGGAAATCTGGCCCCTGTTACCCGGTCAACGCGCAACAGTAGAGCTGAAGCCTAACCGGCGCTTTGATATTGGCCTTGGAGGCCCTGGTCGCGGAGGTAAGGTGCAGGTTATCGGCGGTTTGGTGGGGTTGGTGGTGGACGCGCGTGGTCGCCCCCTGGTGTTGCCGGATGACCCAGAGCCGCGCCGGCATCGTCTGCAGCGGTGGATCTGGGACGTGGGAGGCTGAGATGATTTTGCCTTTCAGTATTGTCAACCCTTTGACTCGGATTGAGGTATTACGCCAGCTACCGCAACCAGGGAAAGTGTTGGTGCGAGAGCGGGATATAGTAGAGTCATTTCAGTTGGTGGGAGAGTATACTCCACCGCCGCAGTTTGCTATTGTCAATATCAGTCGGGAACTAGCAGTCCCTCCCAAAAAGATTGCACGTTATTTGAATGTGGCAGTCGGGGATGCGGTGGAGGAGGGAGCGGTATTGGCTTCGCGGGGGGGCTTCGGAGGACGTGCTTGCCGAGCGCCATTCTCTGGCACGGTGACCGGTTCCGGGCGTGGACGACTCCTGCTGGAAGCGCCATCTCGTCCGGTGCAGCTCAGCGCTCTCCTGCCTGGCACGGTGGCGCGGATTTTACCTGGAGAAGGCGCGGTTATTCAGGCATGGGGAACTTTCATTCAGGGTGTATGGGGGAATGGGAAAGAGGTTTTTGGCGTGCTCCGGGTCGTTGCACGCGGCGCGCGCCAATCCCTACGCGCCAAGAAACTGGATGCCTCGTTACAAGGCGCCATTATTGTGGGCGGCGCGGGGCTTGATGAAGAGGCGCTGGAGCAGGCGGCGGAAGTGCAGGTGGGTGGTATCATTGTCGGTGGTGTGTCGCCACAACTCATGCCACGCTTGCTGGCGGTCCCTTTCCCCGTCGTCGTCATAGATGGGGTGGGCAAAGTGAGCATGTCCGAGGTGGTATTCAAACTGCTGCGGTCATTAGAGGGACGTGAGGTGGCCCTCAGTGGAATAATGCCTGACCTGAAGCGCCCTGTTTGGTCTCGCTTGGGCAATGTTGAACGACCCTTTGTGGCTGTGCCTATGCCTTCCCAGAGCGGCGCTGCGGTGGATCGCAATGCGCCATTGATTTTGGGCAGTCGCGTGCGAGCGCTACGTCAACCGTATATGGGCATGTCAGGCGTGGTGGTTGAGATTCCATCCGGACTCACGTTACTGGAAACTGGCGCGCGTCGCGCCTGCGTCAAAGTGGAATTTGAGGGTGAGACGGCGTTGGTTCCACATGCAAATCTGGAATTGTTGTTGTGAGTTTTTTGTCTTTGTGGTATAGTAGATTTAACTGATACTAATACGGTGAATCTGTTTCTAGTCAGGATTTTTTAAGGAGAGAGCGATGGCGGATGACCTGCGGGATACTTTCGGCGATGATGACTTCCTGAACACTGAAGAGGAAGAAACCGAAGCAGAGGGCGGGGAGAAAAAGAATCGCACCTTTCTCATTGGTGTGGGGTTATTAGGCGGCCTATTGTTGCTTGCCATCGCGGCGTTTGTGGTTTGGGCGATGGTGCTCAACCCGCGGCAGACGGCGCAGCGCGCGGAAGAGAATGCTCAGGTTATGGCGACTAATGAGGCCGTGCTGATTGCCATGCAGCAGACACAGACGGTGGAGGCAATGCCGGCATCTACTTCGACTGCAACTTCAACACCCAAAGCGGAACTTCCAGCCACCCCTACCCCTGTAATCCGCGCTACAAATACACCGGCGCCCGGAGGCGAGAATGGGGCAGTCGGTGGTGGTGAGGGAGATACTGGCGGCGCCGCAGGTGGAACTCCCGGCGCGGGTACGCCTACTGTAGCCGCTACGGCAACTGTGAGCGCGCGCGCAACTGCAACCCCAGCTCCGGGGACAACGGCTGTGTCCAAATCCATATCTACACCCACATCCACAACTGCCACTCCTGGTGCTACACCGGACACCGGCATTGGGGAGGTTCTGCTCATCGTGGCTGCCGGGTTGTTGGCTGCGTTGGTGATATTCGCCAGAAAGTTGCGCCAGGCTTAGGTCTATCTGGTTCCGATACCGGGACACGGGGTGTATTGGCCTGTGTCCCGGTTTTGATGAATCATCAATTGGGTACTGGTCGGGTTTTCAGCAGTTGCACCTAATTGGTCGTGGACGGGAACTGGCTGAACAGCCACCCTGGATTGGCTGGAAAGGTGACGTATGGACGGGCTTTGTGGTAAAGGAATTTGGTTAGCGCATTCGTATGATTTGCAGCGGGCGGTGGAGATGGCGACCCGGATGGAAGCCTCGCATCTGCTGGTGAAAACCGGGCATGGACCACACTATTTCCCGGAATCGGCGCGAGGTCTGCTGGGACGCATTCGTTCGTTGGGATTTCAACCCTTAGCCTGGATTCACATCACCGATCGCGTGCCGGAGGATGCTCTCTGGGCTGTTGTGCAATCGCTAGAGTTGGGATATGAGGCAGTGGTGCTGTACCTGGGCGCTGCGTTGCTGACAGGCAGACAACTCCAGCCCCTGGCAGAGGCGCTGCGACAGGCTGAAGTCCCCACTCAAAAGCTGCTGGTCGCGACACCGCCGCCGGCGCATTTGCCTGACCGCGCAGCGCTTGAAGTTCTTGCGCCGTTGTGTCAGGGGGGATGGATGCCCCTGTGTTTCCCTCTCTGGGGGCGCAGCGCTGATGAGTTGATCGAGCAGGATGTCTATCAGTCGCTTCCTGAGCTGAGCCTGATGTGGGGCCGCACCCCTGAGGTTTACCCGACGCTCTCGCCGCAATTTTCACGGCAGACAGAGGCGCCATTTCTACCCGAGGACCTAATCCCCTGGATTGAAGTTGTGATGCGACATGGGGTGGATTTCTTTAGCGTGTATCATGCTGCGCTTACAGAAAAAGCATTGTGGCCCATTTTGCAAACGGTGACCGTGCGCTGCCAGACGACATCGGTCTCAGTTGTGGCGCCGGAAAACCCCGGCGTGATTCTGCCGCAGCCGGTCTACATTACTGTGAATGCGAATGATACGGTTTGGGGAATCATCTCGCGACATGGCTTGACCCGCACGAAGTTCTGGGAGTGGAACGGTCATCTCTGGGATAGCCGTGGATTGCCGCGCGATGGGGATTACTTGCAAGCCGGATGGCGTGTGCGCATCAAATAGGGAAAGACTTCTCCACACCCGTTGCCTTTCTTGGGGTCTGTGGTATAATCTCATTTCGCTGCCGGTTTCGAGCGGCAAATTAGTAGGGAGAAAAGGTATATGAATCTGGTTGAATCTCTAGAACGCCAGTTACAGCCGAATCCGGCTATTCCAGAACTGCGACCGGGCGATACGGTCAAAGTTTTCGTGCGGATTGTTGAAAGCGGTCACGAGCGAGTACAGCCTTTCCAGGGAACGTTGATTCGCATGCGGAAAGGTGGCGCGAACGCCAACTTTACCGTACGGCGTATTGCTTCTCATGGTATCGGCGTGGAGCGCACGTTCCTGCTGCATTCCCCGCGTGTGGAGAAAGTAGAAGTACTGCGGCACTCCAAGGTTCGCCGGGCGCAGTTGTATTTCCTGCGCGATCTGCGGGGCAAGGCGGCTCGTTTGAAGGAAGCGCGCAAGTAAATTCGCGGTTCATGATGCGACCCCTCATTGGCATTACTGGGCGGAAGGATACTTCCGCCCGTTTGGTTAATAGCCAGATGATCTCCGTGGGTGAGACCTACATCCACGCTGTACACCGTGCTGGCGGCACCCCGCTGATTCTTCCCCCCATGTTGGTGGAAGCCGATTGGGCGCCGTTGATGGCGCGCCTGGACGGCTTGCTGTTATCCGGAGGTGAGGACATTCACCCGCGCCATTATGGGCAGGCTCCGGAGACCTGGTTGGGCGGTGTGGATGAGACACGGGATGATTCCGAATTGGGTATGTTGCGCGCAGCCCTGGAGGCGCGCAAGCCTATTCTTGCCATTTGTCGCGGGCACCAGGTGCTCAATGTGGCTTTGGGGGGGACATTGTACCAGGACCTTGCGGCGCAAGTTCCAGGAGCTTTGGACCATGCTTTCCTGATGAGTCGTTCGCTGGAGCAGAACGTCCACGATGTGACGTTGGAAACGGGCAGTCGGGTTGGGCAGCTCTTGAGCGGCAGCACGTTCTCGGTGAACAGTGCGCATCATCAAAGCATCCAATCGCCCGGTACCGAGCTGCGCATTGTGGCGTACGCTCCTGATGGCGTGGTTGAGGCGGTGGAACTGGCGGATTATCCCTTTTGCATCGGGGTGCAATGGCATCCGGAGGCAATGGTGCGGCGCGATTCGACGATGTTGCCACTCTTTGTGGGACTGATCGAAGCGGCGTGTGAGGCAGCTTCGCTTAATAGCGGAAATTCCTTGTTGGGATGAATATCTGAGCAGTCAGCGTTGGCATCTATACACACTGCGGCAGGCTACCATAGCCTGCCGCAGTTGCGTTAAGATATGAGGGCTGGTTTTTAGGCTTGTGGCCCGCCCGCTCCCAGGGGTTTCCCCTGTTTGAACGCTTCTAGCTGCGTCTCCAACTCAGCCCGGCGTGCTTCAGCGGCGGCTTTTCCCTCTTCAACGAGCCGGTTGACATAGTCCTGTGCCCGATGCTGCAATTCTGGTCCCGGGACAGGGGTGAGCAATAAAGCCAGGCTACCACCGGTCACTACACCTACCAACAAGCCTGCGATAAATGACAGTACTTTGCGCATTTTGTGCCTCCTTATACGTGGTGATGATTGGATAACGCAATTATAAACCCATCTTGAGGGTGATGCAATTCGTTCAACGCGGTTGCGCTTATACCACTATCTCGTTCTTCTTAGAAGCGAAAGGTCCTCTATTTCTCGTCAGTCGCCAGCAAAATGATTAACCAAGAGTTCCAGCCGCTTTTCCCTTCTTTGGTGGTACAGGCCTCGATCTTCAGAGTTGTTACGGGCGCTCCGGTTGGCGTTTCGATATAGATATTATATAGCTGGTCAGGTTCAACGCTAAAATCGGCATATCCCAGCCCCTCGGTGGGGCGCAATCCGGTGAAGGCATGGTCAGCCCCTCCGGTCCAGAGCAACCAGATTTCCCGACCTGGAAGACCGGTAATCTGTTGTCGTTCGCGCCCGCGTACGGTTACGGTGATGCTTTCGGTCAGTGATACTGCGATACGCGGTTCCGGCAGGCAGGATTTGAGCGTCTCAGAGATGACATAGGGCGGCGGCAACGGCGTGGGCGTTGGCAGAATCACGTGGGGGATTGGCTCAGGTGTTGGTTCTGCCGTCGCGGTGGGCGTCGGCTTCACGGTTGTGGCAGTGAGCGTGGGAACTATAGCTGCCAGCGTTGGCGTGGGGGTAAAGAGGAGCACTTCATCCGAGGCATAGATGCGCACAGCCGCGCTATCGGCGCCGTACTCCTGGGCAAGGGCAGCCAAACGCTGTAAGACTGACAAGGGACGCCCTGAGTCCACCGCAGTATCAAGCGCTTGCGTCAAGATGCCCTGAATTTCATCTGCAGGCAGGTCTTGCAGTCGCAAGCGGGCACGCGCCAGGTCGCCCTCATTTCCATAGGCCAGACCGGTCATGCGGACCCAATCGGCGCGGAAATCCTCGCGCATAAGGGGTGGGTAGGTATCGTAGAAAGCCACCGGTTTGAGCGCCCAGGTGTAAATCAAGCCGGCTGTCAATCCCAATATCAGTCCCGCAATGAGCCAAACCCATCCGCGTTTTATCATGGGGCTGCTCCCTGCAGGTAGGGGTGCATGGCGGGTGTATCCACGCCGAGGTCATGTGCCAGTTCTATGAACGGTTCAAGGAAGGCTTGAGAGCTTCCCTCCGCAATCCAGGTCTCGATGCGCGCAACCAATTGTGGAAATGGCGCGCTATATCCCATGACCGCAAGTCGGGTACGCGCTTGGGGAAGGTCTTGTTCCACCTGATAGGAGAGCGCCACCAACCGGAGGTATTCATCTTGATAATCTGCGCGCAGTTGTGCCGGGCTGGTATCGTAATATTGCACGGGCCAGAGACCCCATCCAAAGAGGAAGCCGAGTCCCAGTCCGAGCAACACACCGATAAGCAGCAGCCAACCGCGTTTCATCCCGTAAGGTCCCTGGCGTAGGCAAACAGGGCAGGGGCGCCGCCAGTGTGCCAGAACAGCACCCGCTGGGCGGGGGTGAATTCCCCGCGTTTGATGAGGTCCATTAGCCCTCCTAGCGCCCGCCCGGTATAAACCGGGTCTACGAAAAGCCCCTCAGTACGTGCGGCAAGGCGGATTGCCTCACGCTCGACATCGGTGACGATGCCATACCCCTGTCCCAGATAAGCATCGCACACCTCGAAGTCCTCGCTCTTGAGGGTCAAATTCAAATTCAACAGGGCAGTCGTCTCGTTGGAGAGTTTTTGCAGGTCTTGCGTGAAGGCAGCTGCAGGCTCTGCAATGCTGATGCCCACGATGCGTGTGGGCAAGTTCAGTGCGCGTGCGCCAACCGCCATCCCTGCCTGTGTGCCCCCGCTGCTGCTGGCAAACACAATCGCATCAAATTCAAGCCCCAGCACTCGTGTTTGCGCGGTCAGCTCTGCGATTGCTGATACAAAGCCGCAGGCGCCAAGTGCTGAACTCCCACCGTAAGTGATGACATAGGGGTTGCGCCCCTCCTGGCGGAGCGCTTCTGCCTCAGCATAGAGGGCTTTCAGTGCAGAGCGGTCTCCTGCCCAGCGAACTTCGGCATCGAGCAGCACATCGAGAAGATAGTTTCCTTCTGCCTGGGGGGGAGGGGTGCCGCGCAATACCAGCACGCACGGCAACCCTAACATAGCAGCTGCCGCCGCAGTTTGCCGGGCGTGATTGGATTGCTGAGCGCCGGTGGTCATGATGACATCCGCTTGGCGTCGCAGCGCTTCAGCAAGCAGGAAGGTGAGTTTGCGGACTTTGTTTCCTCCCAATCCCAATCCGGTGAGGTCGTCACGTTTGACCCAAATCTCTGGACCGCCAAGGGCTTCGGAGAGACGGGGTAATGGCGCCAGGGGCGTGGGCAGGTTGCCCAGCGGAAGTGGTTGGAGTTCCTCCAGGCGTTGGGCGAGGGTTGAAAACACCATGATTGTGACCTCCATGATTGAGATTGTCCGTTGCAAGTGTATGATACATCGAAATAGCGAGTGGACAACCTGATCCGTGAATAGCTGAACTGGCAGATGTGGCATGGGTGTCTGGTGTGCTTTTCTCGAAAGTGACTGCAGGGTGAGCTCCGCACCCGCTTGCAGAACCTTCGCCTGGTTTTTCAGTAACATTCAGTTTCTTTTCTTGCGGCTCGCTTGGGGTATACTAAAGGAATCTGGGTATGCGATACCTTTAGGGGAGTTGACTGCTCTTGCGCGTGTTGATGCTTTCCAAAGCCTGTATTGTAGGGGCTTACCAACGAAAACTTGAGGAGCTGGCTGCAGTTCCCGGTGTAGACCTGGTCGTCGCCGTTCCGGCGTATTGGCGCGATGAACGGGGGGTGACTTCCTTGGAGCGCGCTTACACGGCAGGCTACCGGCTTGAGGTACTGCCGATGGCGCTAAACGGCAACTTCCACCTGCATTTTTACCCCACTCTAGGGTCCTTGCTCAAGCGCGAACGTCCCGACATCGTACATATTGACGAGGAGCCTTACAACCTGGCGACGTACCACGCCAATATCCTGGCGCGGCGGTTGAGGGCAAAGACATTGTGGTTTTCGTGGCAGAATTTGTTCCGGCGCTATCCTTTCCCCTTTTCTGCCATGGAGCGCTACAATCTACGGCATGTGGATTATGCGCTCATGGGCAGTCAGAGCGCGGCGGAGGTCTGGCTGGAAAAGGGTTATCGTGGGGCATTCTCGGTCCTGCCGCAGTTCGGTGTGGACCCGGTGCTCTTTTTCCCGCCCGCACTACCGCGCCCTCTCAGTCCCGTACACCTGGCTTATGTTGGACGGTTGGTGCCCGAAAAGGGCGTAGATTTGTTCATTGCGGCGTTGCAAGGTTTAGAAGGCGTCTGGCGGGCGACAATTCTGGGAAGTGGTCCAGAGCGTGAACGGTTGATAGTGCAGGCGCAATCCGCTGGTCTCGCTGAGCGAATCGAATTTCGCGCACCGCTGCCTTCGACGGAAATGCCCGCCTTCTACCAGACGGTGCATGTCCTGGTGTTGCCGTCGCGCACGCAAGCGAACTGGATGGAGCAATTCGGGCGCGTGCTCATCGAGGCGATGGCGTGTGGCGCCGTGGCGGTAGGCGCGACGTCGGGGGAAATTCCGGCGGTGATTGGCGACGCGGGGCTGGTGTTCCCGGAAGCGGATGTCCCGGCGTTTCGAGAACGGCTAGCGCAATTAGTGACTGATCCTGTGTTGCGGGAAACCCTGGCGCATGCAGGTCGGGAGCGAGTCCTTTCACAGTTCACTCAACGCCATATTGCTTTGGAAACTGCGCGAGTGTATCAGGGATTGCTGGCATGAACTTGCGACGTTGGTGGGTACAGAGGGTCGCGCGCTGGTATTATTTGCGTGGGGAGGCACATCGCCATTTGGGCAATGCTCGCGGCGATGTGTGGGAGCATTGGGCTGCGGTTGAGGATTTCACCCGTGCTCTGGTGCTGGACCCTGCTTTGACGCAGATCTATGTGGATCGGGGGATTTTGTATTGGCGGGAGTTGGGGGAGCCTCAGAAA
>JAKJAC010000006.1:0-24737 GCA_022707705.1 Chloroflexota bacterium | reverse complement strand
CCGCCGGGTGCACCGTATCCTGCGGATACGCCGTATCCGCAGGATACGCCGTATCGTGACGCGGCTCTGTTCAATCGTGGAATTGCTTATCAGCAATTGGGTGATGATGCCGCGGCGCTTGCTGATTTCCGTGCCTATCTGGAAGTGGGAACGCATTCACACTGGCGCGAATATGCACAGCGCATGCTTGTGGAACTGGCGAATGAGCCGGATGAGGAGGGGCAATGACCTTGCGGCTTTGGGTTGGTGTGTGCCTGGCGGCAGTGTTGTGGTCTGGTTGCAGCGTGATACCCGGAACGCCAGCTCCAACTACAACGCTGGCACCGGTGTTTCCGGAGATTGATGTGCCCGGTGCGCCTGAGCGCCTTTGCCGCGAGGCTACCCAATTGCGCCTCGAGCCACTGCTCAGAGGTCCATGGGAGCTGGAGGAAGTTGCAACCTGGCGCTTGACTGCGGTGGATAGCGAGACTGCTTTGGCTGTAGGGGAATGGTCGCCGTTACAGCGTGACCTGTTGATTCCTTTTCCTAAAGGGATGTCGCTGCCTGCTGGGAACTATCGCGTCGTGCTGGAATCTGGTACACAAGCTCTGCTAACGCATACTTTCACTGTCTTGCCGGATGTGTCAGAACTGCTTGAGCTAGAACTGCTGCTTTCCCCAGTTGGTCCGGTTGTGACGCGCGTACCTGATGCGTCGCGCGTGTTCTACATTCAGTTCCGGTATGCGGGTGTGTGCCCTGGGGCGTCGTTGTGGTTATCCGTGAGCGATGACGATAAAGGTGTGATTTGCACGCACTCGCTTACCTTGCCGGAGATGGCAGGCGCAGCCTTCGCTGTCTGTCATCGTGAGGATGGCGACTTCTTTGCGGCGGGCGCCTATCGCGCGACTTTGACGCTGGCTGCTGCGGGAACCTGGACGCTCGATTTCAAGGTGGGCGAGGACCCAACTCCGGTGCCGCAGCCTCCCACTTATGCTACGCATTGTGATCCGCTATTCACCGCAGCGGCACTGGATCCACAGAATCAACCTTTGCTGACCACTGACCGCTTTCAATGGTATACGCAGGCTGTCTATGTTGGCGCGACATGCTATGATTTGCCGCCCGCTACGCCTTGGTTGGCGCGCTGGTACCGGCAGGGGGTGGTGGTGCGTGAATTTGAGGGGCTTTGGGGTGGAAGCCTCACGGGTATCATTTGGGATAGCTATGCTGGTTCTCCGGAAGCCCCCTTTTTGCGCTCCGGGACCTATTCAGCCACGCTGGCGATCTCGGGGACAGCTCCGCTCACAACCACCTTCAGCGTGATCGCCTACACCCCGCCTGCGCCCACCCCCTGAGCTGTGAGTCCTGGTGTGTCTGCGTGATTCGGTTCGGCAAGGGAGTTTTTATCGGGACTCTCCCTTTAGGTGATTTGTAAGGCTCTCTTTCAAATATTGACAATTCACCTAGATGGCGTTACGATAAAATCAAAGGCTGGTTTAGCGATACTATCATGGGATGTCCGAAAGGAGTTGCGATGAAAACGGTGCTCACCATTTCCAGACAATTGGGGAGTCAGGGAAGCTACATCGCCGCTGCCATCGCCCAGAAGCTCAACCTGCGCTATCTTGATCGGGAGATTCTGCATCGGGTCGCGGAAATGGCGGGTTATCCTGATGCTGAGATGGTGGCGCAGCTGGAAGAGCGTGAACGTGTGCCGGGTTTGCTCGGGCGGATTCTGGCGACTTTGGAGACGATTCCGCCAGTGCCGGCGGTTCCTAGCGCTACGTTGCGCGAGGGCTACATCTATGACGAGTTTGTCGCCATGTTGATGCAGCGCGAGAACATCGATCGTGAGCAGGCGTTATTGCAGCTGGCGACACAACGACAGCGGGCGGAGTTGGCTTCTGGTTATCCTGATCTTGTGCGACAGGTTATTTTAGAGTACGCGCAAGCAGGTGATGTCATCATTGTGGGGCGCGGGGGACAAGCTATCCTGCGGGATATGAGTGGTGTGCTGCACGTCAAGGTCATTGGTTCGGAGGAGATGCGGACGCGGCGGTTGATGCAGCGCATGGGTGTGGATGAGAAAGAGGCTTTGCGTCAGATTCACCAAAGCGACCGTGAGCGCGCGCGCTATTTGAAGCATTTCCACGGCTTGAATTGGCAGGATCCATGCCTCTATGATCTAGTGCTTAATACAGACCGCCTCGCGGTAGATGTGGCAGTGCATTTGGTCATCGAAGCGACGCAACGTGCTGCACAACCCATACTTTAGGTCGGATGAACTCAAAGAACGCGGGGCTTGGGGCTTTTCTCCAGTATCTCTGCCGGCGCTGTGGGTTGATGTTTCCAGAAGCATGTCATCGGAATCGGGCTAAAAAGGAGTTCGGATGAAAACCGTAATCACGATTTCCAGAGAATTAGGCAGTCAAGGCAGCTATATTGCCGCTGCCGTCGCCCAGAAGCTCAACCTACGCTATCTTGATCGTGAGATTCTACATCGCGCTGCTGAAGTCGCCGGATATCCGGATGATGAGATGGTGAATCAGCTCGAAGGCAAGGAGGTGGTTCCGGGAGTATTGGGCCGAATCCTGGCGGCATTGCAGACGAGCGCGGCAGCCCCTTCTGAGCCAAGCGTCACCCGGCGCGAAATCTTTGTCTATGATGAACTGACAGCGATGATGATGCAGGCAGATGGTCTGTCGCGCGAGGAGGCGATGGCAAAAACGATTGCCCGGGAACAACGGACTGAAAGGGCAGCGGACTATGTAGAGCTGGTGCGTCAGGTGATCCGCGAATTTGCCGAGGCGGGTGATGTCGTCATCGTGGGACGCGGTGGGCAGGTTGTTTTGCGCGATCTCCCCGGTGTCTTGCGGGTCAGAGTCGGGGCTTCGGAAGAGACCCGTATTGGTCGGGTAATGGAACGTTTCAAGGTGGATATTAAGGAGGCTGAGCGACAAGTGCACCAGAGCGACCGCGAACGCATACGCTATCTGAAGCATTTTTACGGCGCGGACTGGCAGAATCCCAACCTCTATGATCTCATGCTTAACACCGATCGTCTAGCCCTGGAAAAGGCGGTAGAACTGGTTATTGCGGCAGCTCAACCTTGAGGCATGCCCAAACTTTGCCGCCTGCGGCGATTTCTGATTGAAGCACCGCTGGCTACGGCGAGCGGGAGGGCGCAGAATTGCCGGGGCTTTCGAAGCAGGTGAGGCCAGTTTGGGGGCGTAGAGCGGGAAAAGTGGGGTTGATGCAACTTGGAGCGGCGTGCGAGCGCCAGCAAACGTAGCAGGTAGGGCCGACAACGACCTGGCGTAGTACCGCAGACGATCAGGGATGTGTGAAACAGTGGGCAAGCGGCATGACCGGGGACAATCTGGCGTAGAAAGAGCCTGGTGGGGAGCCTTGGGGCATGTGGCAGCGACCCAGCCTGCGAGTGCAAGTGCTGGGCTAGGCGGTGAGCCCTGCGACCGGGGTTAGGTGCCGGTGGCGGCGGTCGCCTCCCGGCACAGCCGTACCAGAGTCGCGAGCGTGTCCCAGGTATCGGCGAGGGCGACCAGGGCGCGGTTACGCGGGAGGCCGTAGTAGGGCAGGCGTTTTAAGTTCCAGTGTTCAAAGACGGCATTGCGGCTCTCAACCGCGTTACGGGCGCGGGGATAGTAGGCCTGCCAGACCACTCCCCCGACCGGAGCATCCCGCACCAACCGGAGGGTGCCGTCAGGGAAGGTCTCCGCCACATTGCGCACTTCGCCGTAGGGGGTGTGCGCAGCTGCGCGGAATGGGCATTCCGGTGGCGGATAGACGACGTTGGGCAGCATGACCGCCGGTTGGCTATCGGGGCGTAAACAGACTTGCCCACAGAACCACTTAGTGCGCCGCCGCGCGACGTCGAAACCGTTGGCAGTGAAACGATACCCAAAGGCGCATACGGGTCGCCCGCGGGCATCATAACCCCGCGTCACCCACCCCGAGGGCTCCCGATCACAGGCGTGGGCACGCAGATCAATGAAGCGGCGCGCGTGGAGACGCGTATAGATGATGTGCAGCGGGCGGTCATAGCCGTAAGCCGCATCCCCTATCACCGCGTCGAGGTGCAGGTCGGGGTAAGCGGTGGGGAGTTGTAAGAGCAGCGCCGTAGCATGGTCGGCTTCGGTGAGGGTGGCGGGGCCGAAATCATCCAGCAAAGTGACGTTAAAGCGGTACTCGGGGTCAATCAGGCGCAGGGCCATACTCTTGTAGCCGTAGATGCCCTGACCGCGTGGGTGGGGCTCCGGGACGGCGGCGCTAGGCACAGGTGTGTTAGGTGAGGGTTGCGGGCCGTTGTTGCCGCTGTACCACACGTAGCGGGCCGCGGGGTCGCGCACGGGGGCGTGCCGACAGACCTGCGCGCAAGCCGGGGTGTCGCAAGCACAGCCCCGGCGCTCTTTATCCCGCGCGGGACAGGGGCGCGGGGGCGGCTGATAGCAAGTATCCGCAAGCGCCGTGCAGCGCATATGGCTAGCAGCCGGGTGCAGCATTCCATCGGGGCATACTGTGGCTTGGTTCCAGGCTGCGGCACTGAAGAAGCCGTAGGCGTGCAACAAGGCAACGGCCTGGAGCAGCAAGTGATTCAGGCGCTGGGTGGGCAGGTCAAGGGCGGGTGAGTCGCCGTAAGCGGGCAGGCTGATCGCGGCGATGGCGTCCGGCGAGTGCTGTCCCAGTGCCGTGAGGAAGTAGCGCAACCCACCCTCGGTGGGATAGACGCCTTCTTGAAAGCCCAGCCGTTGCCGCACCCCGGCATACCGCGCCTTGGCGAGCTGCTTCAGGGTGGTGCCGCGATTCCACTTTTCCGTGAGTTGCCAACCGCAAAGCAGGAACAACGACACGGGGTCGAACGGCGTCCAGCCTTTCGCCGAGGTCCACCCGAGCAACTGGGTCAGCACTGGGCGTAGTGGACTGAAATCCACCAGGCGCAGCAGCAGTTCAAAGTCGGTGAGTTCCTCCCAGACCCCCGGCATGTCCAGGTCCGCCGCACCCAGATACGCATAGTGCGAGCGATAGCGCCGCTTAGGCCCGGCGGGTAGGTCGGGCGGCGCAGGCCAGCGCAAGGGCAACTGCGGGCGCAGCGCGGTGTAACTACAGTGGGTCACGAATTCCGGATGCTGTTGGCGGGTCTGGGTAGGAGTTAAGGCTTCAACCATCGCGCACTCCCCGGCTGCGCGCGCGCCACTGCGCCTGGCGCGTGGCCGCCGCGGCATACTCGCGGATCGTGTGGCGGTCAAGCAGACTGCGTAACTGTTGCGCGTGGGCCGGGTGTTGTAGCCACAAGAGCGCCTCCTGGTGCAACTGGCGCACTCGCTCGCGGGTGAGTCCCAGTTGGCGCCCCAGTTGGGCATACGTGGCGCGCGGTTGCCCATCCAGCCCATAGCGGCGCACGATGATGCGGCGCAGGCGGTGCGGTAACCGCTGGACTAGCGCATACAACGCCGTCCGCACTTGTTGCTCAGCGTAGAGCTGCGCCGGATCCAACGTCATCCGGGGATCGGGTGGCAAGCCCACCGAGGGCAGCGGGCGGGCGCGGGCTGCGCGCCAGATGGCGCGCACGATACTGGGCCAAGCGTAGGTGGCAAAACGGCTCCCGCGTTGGGGCTCAAACCCCAGGATCGCGCGCCACAGCCCTTCGCGCCCGGCTTGCAGCAGGTCTTCAAAGGCAGCGCCGCCAGTGACTTGGCGCCGCACGGCGGCTTGAACCAGGCCTTCATGCTGTTGCAGTAGCGCATTGAGGCTTTCCTGGCAGCCAGCTTGGGCAAGCCTGAAACATGACGGGTCAGACTCAAACATCGAGCACCTCCTATCCAAAGAGATGCTCTGATATTTACACAAAGATGCCGTGGGGGCTAACCTGCCGCGGTGCAACTGTGGGGTTGATGGCAGACCGTTTACCTGCTACGAAAGCCCTTGCCGCTACAAAACTTGACAGATCTGCATTCCCTGGCTATAATAACCTTAATCTAAAACGCTAATGCGTTGAGCGGGACGAGTACCCGGTGGAATGTGTCAGGGATAGAGGGTCACCGACTGAAAGCCCTCTTCACAGGAACTCGGAGAAAACCCCCCGCGAGTGGAGTCTAGAACGACCGCAGGTTCAGTAAAGACTCCCGGGTTAGCCCGTTATAGCGAAAGAGTGCCGCTGCCCTGGCAGCGGAACTTGGGTGGAACCACGCAACGCCCCGCGTCCCAAGAGGATGCGGGGCGTTTTGCATCTAAGGAGGTGTAGGATGAAAACGTTGAGTTCCGAAGACTATCATGCCAGTCCGTTGTACCGTATTCGTCACTCGGCTGCGCATATCATGGCTGCGGCTGTGTTGGAGATGTTCCCAGAAGGGAAAGTCGCCATTGGTCCGCCCATTGAGCATGGTTTTTACTATGACTTTGATCTGCCGCGTCAACTCACCCAAGAAGACCTGGAGAAGATTGAGGGTCGGATGCGTGAATTGATTGCGTCACGCCTGGATTTCCAGTATCAGGAAATCACGCCGGAAGAAGGGCAGGCGCTGTTTGCCGACCAGCCGTACAAACTAGAGCTCATCCACGATATTCTGGAGCGCGGAGCCGATGAATATGGTGAAAAGACCGAGCATCCCCAACTCTCCATTTACAAAAGTGGGGCGTTCACGGATTTGTGCCGGGGACCGCATGTGCAGAACTCGCGGGAGATTCACCCTAAGGCAGTCAAGTTGCTCAACATCGCCGGAGCTTACTGGCGCGGCGATTCCGACCGCCCGATGCTGCAACGTATCTACGGCACGGCATGGGAGAAACCGGAAGAATTGCGCGAGTATCTCGACTGGATGGAAGAAGTCAAGAAGCGTGATCATCGCCGGCTGATCAAGGATTTGGACCTGGTCTCCTTCCACGAGGAAGCGGGTCCGGGGCTGGCTTACTGGCACCCGCGCGGCGCCATCATGCGCAAGACCATCGAGGATTTCTGGCGTGAACGGCACCTTGAGGGCGATTATGACTTCGTCTACACGCCGCACATCGGCAAGGCATGGCTGTGGGAGACCTCCGGACACCTGGATTTCTACCGCGATAGCATGTATGCGCCGATGGAGATTGATGAGCAGGAGTATTTCATCAAGCCGATGAACTGCCCGTTCCACATTTTGATCTACAAGACGCAGCTGCGCTCGTACCGTGAGCTGCCGTTGCGCTGGGCAGAATTGGGGACGGTGTATCGCTTTGAGAAGAGCGGCGTGCTGCACGGGTTGCTGCGCGTGCGTGGTTTCACGCAGGATGATGCCCACATCATCTGCACGCCGGAGCAGATCGAATCTGAGGCATTGCGGGTGCTGCGTTTTTCGCTGTCACTGCTGCGTGCCTTCGGTTTTGAGCAGATCGAAGCCTATCTTTCCACGCGCCCGGAGAAGGCTGTGGGCGAACCGGCGCGTTGGGAGCAGGCGCAGGAATCGTTGCTACGCGCCATCAATGCCGAGAATTTGGTCTATCAGGTAGACGAAGGCGGCGGCGCGTTCTACGGTCCCAAGATCGATCTCAAGATCAAGGATGCTCTAGGGCGCGAGTGGCAGCTGACGACGATTCAGTTCGATTTCAATGAGCCAGAGCGTTTCGATATGACCTACGTAGGCGAGGATGGGCAGGAGCACCGGCCCTATATGGTGCACCGTGCGCTGCTCGGCTCGCTGGAGCGTTTCTTTGGCATTCTGGTGGAGCATTACGCCGGCGCATTCCCGGTGTGGTTGGCTCCAGAGCAAGCGCGGGTTATTCCCATTGCCGACCGGCATGTGGAATACGCCAGACAGGTTGAGGCGCAGCTGCGTAAGGCACACCTCCGGGTCAAGACGGATGATTCTTCTGCGCGCATGAACGCGAAAATCCGCGAGGCGCAACTGATGAAGGTGCCCTATATGCTTGTCGTTGGGGACCAGGAAGTGGAGGCGGGCGCTGTGGCTGTACGCTTGCGCAGCGGCAATAACCTCGGCGCGTTGCCGGTGGCGGATTTCATTACCCTGGCGCAAAAGGCGATTGAGGAACACGCCCTGGAGTAAACTGGTTGCGCGCCAGGAAAATCAGATTACGAAAAGAAAGCCATCTCTGCAAGATTCCGCAGAGATGGCTTTCTTTGTGGGAAAAGGTGCCTCTGTGGCTTTTCGACTGCCTGAATAGGTTTATACTCAGACATGTTATCAGGTGTGGTGTTTAACTAGAGGCTAATAAAGGATAAGTGATGATTAGTGCAATACAAGTGCTAGGCGGGCTTGCCTTTTTCTTGTTTGGGATACACATGTTGAGCGGCGGGATGGAGAAGCTCGCCGGTGATCAAATTCAGCAATGGTTGGACCGTGTGACTTCGCGCCCGTTGCGTGCGGCATTTTTCGGCGCTGGCGCCACGGCTCTGGTGCAAAGTAGTGGTCTGCTCATGGTGACGATGATTGGCTTAATCAATGCTAATCTGATGACGCTCACTCAAGCCATCGGTGTGATGATGGGGCAGGAAATTGGCACCACTCTTACCGCCCAGATTGCAGCCTTTCATTTAGGGGATTATGCGCTTATCTTTGTAGCGATTGGCTTCGCCATGAAGGAGTTTGCACCGCATGGAAGATGGCGGGATTATGGCGAGGTGGTGTTGGGTTTCGGCACGCTGTTTGTCGGGATGAATCTCATGTCCGGCGCCCTCAAATCTGTGACAGAAGTTCCGGCAGTGGGCATCTGGTTGACGACAGCAGGGCAGCATCAGTTTATTAGTATCATCGCGGGGATGGTGGTGACCGCTATGGTGCAGAGCAGTTCAGCGGTAACAGGGCTGGTGGTGGCATTAGGGATGAGTAATGCTATCACATTGCCGGGAGCTGTGGCACTATTGTTAGGAGCCAATATCGGTTCCTGTATTACGGGGCTCATGGCTTCGTTTAGGTTGTCAGCAGGGGCGCGTCAGGCATCAGTCGCGCAGATTCTCATCAATGTTACGGGGGTATTGTTATTTGCCCCTTTCATACAACCTTTTGCGCAACTGGTTGCTATGACCTCAAACGCTTTGCCACGCCAAATTGCCAATGCCCATACGATATTTAATATCGTCGTCAGCGTGGTGCTCTTTCCGTTTATCGGGGTATTGGCGCGGGTGACTCAGCGTCTGGTTCCGGAAAGGGTTTCAGCGAAGAAGAAAGCAACGACGGCGTATATTGACCCACGACAGTATAGCATCCCCTCGGTCGCTTTGACTGAAGCCTTTCGCGAACTGCTGAACATGGGACGTGCGGCAGGGGAGATGTTGGAATTGAGCCGGCAGGCGTTGGTGGAGAATAATCCCACCGTCATACCTCGAGTATTGGAACGCGAGAATGAGCTGCTCGATCCCGTCTCTGTGCAGTTGGAGGATTTCTTGAGCAAATTGCTGCGCACTGAATTGAGTGAGCAGCAGCAACAGCGTGCGTTGCAGATCAAGGGGCTGGTCACGGATATTGAGCGGGTGGGAGATCAGAATGAAAACCTGGTTGAAGAAGCGCAGCGCAAGATGGAAGAGCAGATACCGTTTAGCCCGGAAGCTGTGACAGAGCTAGAGCAGCTTTTCCGCCATGCAGAGAAGACCTATGGAGCGGCGCTGGAAGCGCTGGAAACTGGAGACCATGCGAGGGCAGAGCAGGCTTGCCGCCTGGAGGATGAATTCGACCATATGTACATGGAAGCGCGCAATGCGCACATACACCGGGTCGAAGCTGGAGTCTGTGCCCCAGAGGCGGATTTCACTTTCATTGAGGTGCTCCGCAACCTGGAGCGTATTTGCGACCATTCCGAGAATTTGGCGCAGAGCGTGCTGGAAAACTGAATCCTATACTATATAGATAGCGCCGCCCCTGCAAGAATTGCAGGGGCGGCGTTGCATTGGGAGTTCCTTCTAGAAACGCCAGCGGGTCACATTTTGCGGAAACTGCGTCCAGGCGAAAGCAACCTGTGGACGCATCTCGCACAGCCCGCCCTCGTCCCAGGCATCAGGCGTCGGTGCGTAGCCGCTGGCGGCGTATTTTGCGCAATAAGCGGCTGAGACCGCTTCAGCCAACTCCCGAGGCGGCGCTCCGATATCGCGCGCCGTGCCTTCAAGGATGACGACATCATCGCCGCTTTCCAAATGGACCGCAACGGCGGGATTGGCGGCGATATCACGGCTCCGGCGGGTCGCTGGGCTGCCATCGAAATACAAGGCACCGTTGACCCACACCCCCCATACAGGTGTGGCATGGGGTTTGCCGGCGACATTGGCTGTGTTAATCCAATAGTTGCGTGCAGCTACCAGACGTTCCTCCACGTGTGACCAGGGCAGCAAGCCTTCTGCAGTCTCAGGGACGCCGTAACCATCGGGCATGATGGGACGGTCGCTCGGCGGAATGGACGCTTGTTTGGACATCGCATACCTCGCTTGTGATAGAATTTTCCCCCTATCGAAGCCGGGATGAGGAGAGTGTGGGTGGGTGATGGACTGAACGATGCTAATTGTAAATCTGGTAACCGACACGTCAAATGGAGCCTGGCGAGGTTTGCGGTTGTCTACAGTCGCTATCTGGGTACAATACCCGTAGGAAGAACAGCATGGACGACCAACTTAGCCGGGATCTCAAAGCGATTCCATTATTTGCCGGACTAACGGAGCGCACGCTTTTGGAGTTGAGCCGTGTGGCGCTTCGCCGGACATACGCGCCTGGAACGCTGATTTTGTTGGGAGGAGATCCCTGCGTCGCTGTCTTCTTCATTGTTGCGGGACAGGCGCGGATTTATCGACTCTCTGCGCAGGGACGCCAGCAGGTGTTGGCAACTCTGGGTCCGGGGCAGAGTTTCAATACTGCGCCCCCTTTTGTGCCGGAAGCATCCAATCCTGCCAGCGTCGAAGCAGTTGGTGAGACTACGGTGCTTACATTGCGCAAAGACACTTTCTTGAGCCTGGTGCGCGAGTGCCCTGATTTATCTTGGGCAATTCTGGGGGATTTTGCCTCGCGCTTACTGCATCTGACCGATTTGGTCGAGGATCTGGCGTTGCGTTCCGTGCGCGGGCGCCTGGCGCGTTTCCTGCTGGAGCAGGCGGACGGTCTGTATGTAAACCGGCAATGGACCCAGGATGAGATGGCTGTGCATCTGGGGACCGTTCGGGATGTGGTAGGGCGGGCGCTGCGCGGTTTGGTGGACGCGGGGTTGTTGCGGATCGAACGGGGACGGATTGTGTTGCTGGACCGGGAGGGCTTGGAAGCCGAGTCTGATTCTTGATGCAGGTCTGACTTTTGTCGTAGCGTATGCACCGCCTTTCTGCTATGCTTGGGGCATAGAACAGAAAGGCGGTTTTTTTCGGATGGCGCTAGGAGCTTTGCCTCAGATTGATCTTGTACGCTGTACGCTTTGTGGCAAGTGCGTGTCGGCGTGCCCGGTGCAGGCAGTAGCCATGTTACCTCCAGGACCACAGATTGTTGCTCCTGAAGCCTGTACCTACTGCACGGCTTGTGAAGCTATCTGCCCCGAACACGCTATCACCTGTGCTTTTGAAATTGTGTGGGAGTGATTTCTCAAGGGAGGATTTCGATGAGTGAGTTTATCAACAATCAGACTTTGCGGCAAGAGAAGCTCAAGGGCATTATTCGCCAATTGCATGAGGGCAAGTCAGTAGCCGATGTGCAGGCTGAGTTCGCCGACCTCTTGGAAGACGTCGGCGGAGATGAGATTGTGAACATCGAACAGGCGTTGGTTGCCGAAGGGCTTTCCCCCGATCTCATCAAGCCGTTGTGCGATGTGCACGTAGCGGTTTTCCGCGGGTCACTGGATCAGCAACCTGACCCCGAGACCATTCCCGGTCACCCAATTTTCACCTTCCGGGCTGAGAACCTCGCTGTGCAACGGGTGCTCAACGATTTAGCAGAAGCTCTGGAGGATCTGAAAAACCTGCCGCACAAGCCCACGCTCGCTCGCGCCCGGGATTTGACAGCGAAGCTGACAGTCTATGAGCGGCATTATCTGCGCAAGGAAAATATCCTCTTTGCGCTTTTGGAACGCACGGGTTTTATGGGACCCTCCAAGGTGATGTGGGCTGTGCACGATGACATCCGCCGGGGCTGGAAGGCGCTGAGCACTCTGCTGGCAGCGGATGATGTGGTGAAAGATCCCAGTTTGGAAACACGCATCACGGAGATTTTTGAACCGATGGCGCATGCCATCCGTGAGATGATTTACAAAGAGGATAAGATTCTCTTTCCAGCTTCTCTGGAGCGGCTGACCGAGGCCGATTGGGCTGCCATCCGCACCCAGGAAGAGGAAATTGGTTATGCCTATATCCAGGCGGGACGACAATGGCAACCGCGCCTGGACCCGCGTGAGGCTGAGGCTGCGACTACGGCTGAACCAGTGATTGCTGAGGGTTTGATTCCTCTCAGTGTGGGTGCGCTAACGCCAGCGCAGTTGGACCTCATGCTAAAGGCATTGCCGGTGGATGTAACCTTTGTGGACGAGCACGATCAGGTGCGTTACTTCTCCCAGGGCCAGGAGCGCATTTTCCCGCGCTCACCTGCTATCATCGGGCGCGCCGTGCAGAATTGCCATCCGCCTCAGAGCGTGGATCGCGTGCAGCGCATCGTGGCGGATTTCCGCGACGGGCGACGTGATGTCGCCGAGTTCTGGATTCAGATGCACGGGATGTTCATCCATATTCGCTATTTCGCCCTGCGTGATGCTGACGGCACCTATCGCGGTACATTGGAAGTGAGCCAGAATCTCACTCCCCTGCGCGCGCTGGAAGGCGAGCGACGCCTGCTAGACGAGTGAGGGTTCTATGATCGAGATTTATCTGTACGGAAAATTGCGTCGTTTTGCTGCGAATTCCAGCCCTATCGGCGACAGTGTGATTCGCCTGGAGCCGCTCGCCGGTGAAACTTCGCTGGCGTTGTTGCAGCGGGCAGGTATTCCACTTGGTGAGCTGCACCATGTTTTCCTCAATGGAAATCTCCTGGTAACGCGGAATCGCATGGCGCCCTGGTTGCGTTATCCCCAGGCGCGGGCGGATGTGTGGCGCTGGGACGATGATGTGGTGGTGCAATCCGGCGACCGGTTAGGGCTTTTTGGCGAGGATATGCCCTCGTTGGTAGTTTAGGCCTGGCGTTGGTGCTACAATCCGGCTGAGGCAAGCTCCTCAGCCGGATTTTTCTTGACTTCATGGAAGTGCTACTAGAATCGTGGAACGCTCCAGCAATACTCACTAAGGACCCTCTGCGCCTGCCTGCGGGACCTCTTTTGGTTCTTGTCCTATCCCCCTGCAACTCCAGCAATTAGAGTTATAATAGGGTATAGGTTTAACACGTGAGCCGCAAGGTGTCGACGGACTTTTCTGCGATCATCTTTAGGCTTGCACTCGCTGAGTTCTATTCTTAAGGAGATTCATCTTGCTGCCGTGGTTAGGAAGTTACCTGGTTGATTTTTACGGCCCCTTTCGGCTGTTTAGCTCATATCTGTTTCTTGCAACGTTGGGGACTGCGCTGGCGGGGGCTGCGACGTGGTTTCTGCTTCCCCGCCTTTGGAACCGTTTGCCGCGGGATGGCGGGCGCGCTCATGCTGTAGGCGCTGAGCAAAGTGTGGGCAAACCGGTTGGAGCAGGCTTGATTTTCATGACGATTCTCGTCATCGTGTGTTTGCTGGTTCTTCCCTTCGATTGGTGCCGCCTCGAGATCTTTGGTCTGGTGATTGCGGCTATGCTCGTGGGTTTTGTGGACGACCGTAAGCGCGGTGGGTTGACCGAATTGCAGCTGGGAGCGGCGGATTTTGTCATAGCGCTTTTGGGTGCTTTGGCGATTTCTCGTCTGCAACCGGTGACGCTTTGGCTTCCGCTGTACAAGTTTCCGTTGACTGTTTCGCCCTGGATTTTTGTTCCCTTGGGAACGGCGCTCATCTGGTTAGCGATCAATGCGACCAATTGCACGGATGGTGTCGATGGGCTTTCCGGTAGCCTAACCGCGTTAGCCTTTGTCTTTCTCGGTGCGATTCTATATGCGGTCGTGGGTCATGTGGATATCTCTCAGTATTTGCTGGTGCCCCATTATACCGATGGCGCAGATTGGGGGATCATCGCGTTTGTGTTGGTCGGATGTCTGGCGGGGTATTTGTGGCACAATGCTCACCCCAGCGCAGTGCTGATGGGCGACGCCGGTTCACGTCCCATGGGCTTTCTTCTGGGCGTACTGGTTCTCGCCGCAGGGAACCCCTTTCTCATCGTTGTGGTAGCTTTTATGGTTCTGGTAGATGGCGCGACGGGATTGCTCAAGGTCGCGCTCCTGCGTTTCTTCAAAATCGGCATCTTCCGGAATGTGCGCTACCCCCTGCATGACCATGTCCGCAAGGAACTGGGCTGGTCGAATACGCAGGTCTTGCTGCGTTTTGTGCTGCTCCAGGCAATCATCACGCCGATTCTGCTGGTATTGCTCTTCAAAGTGCGCTAAGCAAGTGAAAGACCGGTGATCGGAGACGGTTGCAGCATGCAAATTCGCCTCTGATTCCCGGTCTTTTGAAAATCCTCACTAAACCCGTCGCACGCGTGGTCCTTGAGTGGTGTCCTCGATTTCGTAACCCGCGGCTTTGACTTGCTCGCGCAGAGCGTCAGCTTCTTGCCAACGCCGGGCAGCGCGGGCTTCCTGGCGTTGCTGCGCCAGGGTTAGAATCTCGGCGGGAATTGCGGCTTCCGCAGGCTCCCATTCCGCCAGTCGCAGCCCTAATACCTCATCGGCCTTGAGCAACGTCGCCTTTTTCACTGCATCAGACAGATCGCTTTTCACCAGGTCCCACACTGTCGCCAATGCGCGCGGCATATTCAGGTCGTCGTTAATCTCGGTGGTGAAACGCGCCAGGAAATTGGCGTCAGCTTCACTGGGGGTGCCCCAACTGTGGCAGGCGGCGCGCAAGCGATTGAGCGCCGTGCTCGCGCTCTCCAACGCCTCCCACCCGAAGTTGAGACGCGCGCGGTAGTGCGCGCCCAGGCACATAAAGCGGTATGCCAGTGGATCGTAACCCTCATCTATGAGCGTTTGCACGGTGAGGAAGTTGCCCACGGATTTGCCCATGCGCGCTGCGTTAATCTGCAAGAAATAGCCATGTACCCAGAAATTCGCCAGTCGCGTGCTATGGCATGCCTCCGTTTGGGCGATTTCGTTCGTGTGGTGAACGGTGATATGGTCCTCACCACCACAGTGGATATCGAAGAACGGTCCAAGATATTTCGCGGACATTGCAGAACACTCGATGTGCCAACCTGGGAAACCTTTGCCCCAGGGACTATCCCATTCCATCTGCCGCTGTTGGTCCGGTGGGCTGAATTTCCACAGCGCAAAATCGGTGCTATGCTGCTTTTCTCCCAGCTCGACGCGTGAACCTGCTTGCAGCCCTTCGATATCCAGTCGCCCTAGATAACCGTAATCGGGCAATTTCGAGGTGTCGAAATAGATGCCATCTGACGTGCGATAGGTGTAGCCGTGCGCCTCGATGCACCGCACGGTTTCGATTTGATCCTGAATATGGTCGGTCGCCTTACACCAGATTGTGGGTTCCTGAATGTTGAGACGCGCCATATCTGCGCGGAAGGCTTCGGTATACATCGCTGCAATCTCCCAGGCAGTCATGCCCGTGCGCTGTGAGCCGAGCTCCATGCGATCTTCGCCTGTGTCGGCATCAGAGACCAAATGCCCGACATCGGTAATGTTCATCACGTGCTTGACCTGATATCCATTGAAGGTCAACACGCGGCGCAGCACATCCTCGAAGATGTAGGTGCGCAGGTTGCCGATATGTGCATAGTTGTAGACTGTGGGTCCACAGGCGTAAAGCCCTACCTCGCCGGGCTGGAGGGGTTCGAAATCCCGTGTGGAACGAGTATAGGTATCATATAGGCGCAATTTCATGGTGTTTCTCCTGATAACGGTATGAGTGATAAGCGGGCAGCTGTGAAGCGTGAGCAGCGTACCGGCGCGTTCTAGCCTGCGGTTGCCGCTCTACTCGTCTTCTTCACGTTCCCGTCGCAATCGCTCGAAATGCTGCTGAATTTCTGCCGCCAACACTTTGGATATACCGGGAACCTGCATCAGCTCCTCAATGGTGGAACTTTGAATGGCGGCAAGGGACCCCAAATGCTTGAGTAGCGCTCGCCGTTTTACCGGTCCGATGCCAGGAATTTCATCAATTTGCGATGCCAGTCCCAGCTTCTGGCGGCGCTGCCGGTGATAGGTGATGGCAAAGCGGTGCGCTTCATCACGGATGCGTCGCAGAAGCAGAATAGCTGGGTCTGTAGGCTCCAGCACCAGAGAGCGGCTTTCCCCCGGTTTGAAGAGCTCCTCGTGGCGTTTGGCAAGGCCCACGACCGGCACCTTCGTCATCAACTCGAAGGCTTGCAACACTTCTACCGCCATGCCCAGCTGCCCTTTGCCGCCGTCTACCACCAGCAGATCGGGCAACTTGCCCCAGCCCTGACTGCCGCGCGTGCCTTTGAGTTCACCACCGGAGACGCGACGCCAGCGGTCGAAGCGCCGCGTCAAGACCTCCTTCATGCTGGCAAAATCGTCCTGCCCTGTCACCGTCTTGATCTTAAAACGGCGGTAATCGCTCTTCTTTGCCACACCATGTTCAAAGACCACCATGCTGCCCACGACCTCCACACCCTGGGTGGTGGAGATATCGTAGCATTCGATGCGGACTGGCGCTGCGGGTAACGCCAGAGCTGTCTGTAATTCCTGCAGCGCCAGCTCGTTGCGGTGCTTATCCGTCGCCCACTGCGCTTTGAGCATAGTAAGGGTCTCGGTGGCATTGGTCGCTGCCAGGTCGAGCAATTCGCGTCCGGCGCCCTCGTGGGGTACATTGAGGTAGACAGCGTCGCCGCGTTTGACGCGCAACCAGGATTCTAAAACGGCGGCTTCGGCGACCTGTGCGGGCAGCAGAATTTCAGGGGGGATGGCTGCGGCGTTGGTGTAGAATTGCTGCAGGAACGCCGTCATAATCTCATTGTCGTCGGCGCCCGCGCCCCCTTCCATAACAAAGTATTCACGCCCCAGCAATTTCCCGTTGCGGACGAAGAAGATTTCGACACAGGCGTTACCGTCATCCCGCGCCAGGGCGATCACATCTTGATTGAGTGCGGCAGTGCTGACTACCTTTTGCCGCTCGGTTACCTGTCGCAATGCCAGAAGCCGGTCTCGTATCCGCGCAGCGCGTTCAAAGCGCAGCGTTTCTGCCGCTTCCTGAATCTGGCGTTCCAGGTCGCTGATCACATTTTCCGTATGCCCTTCCATGAACTCTGCCAACTGCCCCAGCATGGTGAGGTATTCGTTTCGATCTACCACCCCGATGCACGGTCCCAGGCAGAGCTTGAGGTCGTAGTACAGACAGGGTTTGGCATCCGTCCCTGCGATCTCTCGGTCGCAGGTGCGGTAGGGAAAGAGCCGCCGTAGCAGGTCCAGCGTCTCACGCAGCGCGCCGGTGGAAGTATATGGGCCAAAGTAACGCCCACCATCCCGTTCCATATGCCGGGTAATCAATACCTTGGGGAAATCCTCGTTGGTGATTTTCAGATAGGGGTAGCGCTTGTCGTCTTTGAGGCGGATGTTGAAGCGGGGGCGGTGTTGCTTGATGAGATTCGCTTCGAGAATCAGCGCTTCGATTTCGGAATCGGTGATAATCCATTCGAGGCTGGCGATTTCAGCGACCAGACGACGCGTCTTGGCATTTTCCTGCGCCGAGGCGTGAAAATAGGAGCGCACCCGGTTGGCGAGATTAATTGCCTTGCCTACATAGATAATCTGGTTCCTGACGTTGTGCATCAAATACACGCCAGGCTTTGTGGGCAGGGTGGCTAATTGCTGCTCGATGACCTCAGAATGTTTCTTCACAGGTCTGATTATACAACAGAACTGTGATTGCCAGACACGAAACTAACTGTTCAGTGCTTTCCCATTCTGAAGGGCTGCAGCTCGAAATTCGCAGTTACACTGGAAATCTCTGAGCAGCTAAACAACAAGGGGCGTTTGTAGCGCCAAACAGCGCCACAAACGCCCCTTGTTGTTTTAGGGCTGTGGATGAAGCTACCCGTGATCGGGTAAGGTTACCCGGATCTGGATTTCGTTTAGATGTTCAGCAGCGGCAGCACCATGCCCATCTGCCGCTCGATTTCCTCCAGGATATAGTCACCGTTATTATACAGATAGTAGGCGGATGCGCAGCAACAGCACAGAACCAGCACACCCAGGACAATCAAAATGATGATGAGGGTTTTATTGTTTTTCTTGGGCGGCGTCCCTCCCGCTTGTGGATAGTAATCGGTGGGCGGAGGCGCTTGCGGGGGCAGCGGTTCCCCAGAATAGGGCGGCAGAGATTGCCATCCCGGCGTCTGATTCTGGCTAGGGATGGGATCCGGCAGTGGGGCGGGATCGGGTAAGGTATTGTATGTCATGATCTCTCCTTCGGCTTGCTATAGAATAATCACACAAAACTCACGCAGAGCATCCAACTTCTGCAGCAGAAAACCGGTCCGGTTAGCGCAGACCGAAAATCTGTGAGCCCATGCCCGCTTGATCGCAGAAAGCAAAACCAAACGGTACGGAGATGGCGCCGATGAACACCAGCGCCGCCAGGCATAACCCAATGACCATGAGGCCAACGCCAATCCATCCCAAGATGATGCCGGCTTGTGCCAGTCCATCGCCGCTAATTGTGCCATTGCCGCGGGAAATCTCGTTTTTGGCGGCATAGCCCAGAATCAATCCGGCAATGCTTCCGATGATGGGCAAGATTTGGATCAAGCCCAGGATACCGAGGATGAGACTGGCTACAGCAGCGACGCTGGTGCGCGGCGCGTAACCTGAGGATTGCCCATAGTTGCTATCATTATACTGTGACATAGTTCTTCCTTTCTCGTAATCTGATACTGGTGCTCTATGTATTACGCTAGAAGTCCTCGAAGGTTGCGCGGTCGGCGACACGTACAGCCTCACGCGCCTCTACGCGCAGGCGCCGGCGTCGCACGATCAGGTAGAGCAGGAGGATAAGGAGGAACATCCAGAACAGCACCAGATAGGGGAAAATGATTGCCAGCAGCGATGTGACGGCTGAGACGGTCTCTTCGATCGAGCTCATGATTGGATTCCCCGTGCCGGCAGTCGTGGCAGTGATAACCGGACGTGCCGATGCTTTGATCGCATGCACGCTGCCTGCCAAAACCACACCGCATCCCAGTGCGAGAACGGGATTCATGTTAATGGTATGTTGCGTGGTAGCAGCGAAGAGAATGGCGCCTGCGGTGGGGCGGATGACCGTCTCGATGACGTCGTTGACGCTATCAACGGCGGGAATTTTGTCCGCAAGCACATCCACAATTAACAATACCGCCAACAGTCCCATGATCCACCAGTTGGTGATGGCACTCCAGGGTTCTTCCAACGTAATCAACCCCGTGAAACGCGCCAACAGCGCGACTGTGAGTAGTGGAATATAGGCGTTCAACCCAGCTGAGGTCGAAAGCCCGAACGCCGTGGTCAGATTCAATACCCAGTCAAGCATCCTTCCCTCTTTTCATACAGTACTGACCCGTATTGGGTGTGGGTGCAGAGAAGAGACCTGATGAAGTGACTGCCCCGTGTCTACCCTTTACGTCTTCAGAGATAAATCTGATGGAGATACCTCTGCCTGAGCTCATTATAAGCACATTAACTAAAATACGCAATATCTGTTTGAAAGTTGCTAATTCCTGGTTTTCGAGGGTAGCATCAGCACGACCTGTCGGGATTTCGTAGCAGGTCGCTGACCGAAACCGCGCCACGCCCCGCACACTGCCCTTGAAGCGCAAGCAAGGCATTCGTACCGGGGTTGACGCGTCAACCCCGGTACGAAGTAACCATATCGCACAGCGAGCCTCACAGGGTACGCAGAAGCCCTCCGAACTGCTACGAATGCCCCCTGTCCAGCATAGGTTGACAAAAACCTGGTTCCTGGTAGAATCTCTTCAAGTTCGGCCCCATCGTCTAGTGGCCTAGGACGCTGGCCTCTCAAGTCGGAAACAGGGATTCGAATTCCCTTGGGGCCACCTGCAGGCCGACGCTTAGCGTCGGCCTGTTTTTATTAGTGTTTTACAGTAGAAAAGTTGGAAAAGAGTATGAGAATTGAATCGCTGCCACGGATAACGGCTTCACATTTGGTGAAATCCATTGACCTCAACCATCATGGAACCCTGTTCGCCGGGCGCATGGCGGAATGGTTGGTTGAGACAGGCTTTATGACGGCGCGGGCAGCTCTGGGTTGCCAACCTGAAAATATCGTTTGTGCGCGCCTGCATGGTATGGATTTTCGAAAAAGCGTTGGTTCCGGAGATACACTGGTTCTGGAAGGGCGGGTCGCCTATGTGGGTTCCAGCAGTCTCACCGTCTACGTCGAGGCGGGACCCTTTGGTGTGTCAACGGTTTTGCCTTATACGGATGGTCTGGTAACCTTTGTCCACATTGTGGGAACCCGCGCGGTCCCTCACGGTCTGGTGGTGGAAACGCCCATAGAGGGTGAGGCGCTGGAGCTGTGGAACCGTGTGCTCGCGGAACGTCACTTCCAACAGCGAGCTGCGCAGTGACGCAGGGCGGACATATCGGGGCGAGCCTCGTTCTCGCCTGCGCTATTGAGCGCCTGGTTTTCCATGTCACGCCGGGACCGGAACTATTGGTCGTTGGGGCGCTGTTAGGGAATCTGCCCGATTTCGACGCGCTCGCAGCGCCGTTTTTGGGACACCGGTTGGGACAGCGACGTCTCCATCACCACCGTTTTGTCACCCACACTCCACTGCTCTATCTGCTCCTCTCGCTGTTCATCGCGCTGTTTTCACCGGAGTGGGCGCTGCGCGTGGGGGGGCTGACCCTTTCTCACTTACTGTTGGATTCCTGGCATACCGATGATGGGGTTATGTGGTTATGGCCCCTGAGTACGCGCCAGTTCAGTCTGTGGTCCTATCCCGCCCATGCTGAAGGGCGTTTTGGCTGGGAATTCTACCGGCATCATCTCCGACGCCCGTTGGCTCTGATTCCAGAAATGGTATTTGGCTTGAGCGGGGTGGCTGTGTTGGTTACCGCTCTCAGCTAATCTGTTTCCGGATCCGGGTTCCAGGGCGTATAGAGTGTGTTGGCAAAGCCCATCCGGCTCAGAATCCGCCCCACAGTTTGTTGAACCAGGTCCTCGACGGTGCGTGGATGCGTGTAGAACGCCGGCACCGGTGGGAAGATGATCGCTCCCAGCTCCGTTGCCTGTACCATGAGCCGTAAGTGCCCCAAGTGCAGCGGTGTTTCGCGGACCATCAAGAGCAACGGCCGCCCTTCTTTGAGGGTGACATCCGCTGCTCGAGAGATCAGATCATCGGTATGGCTGTGAGCGATTGCCGATAGTGTCCTGATGGAACATGGTGCGATAATCATACCGCGGGTGGCAAAAGAGCCACTAGCGATGGCGGCGGCGAAGTCGTTGGAGGCATAACGACGGGCGACCCAAGGTTCCAGGTCTTCCGGCGTGCATTCCATCTCCAGCGCCAGAGTAACCTGTCCAGGTTCGCTGATGACCAGATGTGTTTCCACATCTAGTGCATGCAACGCTTCCAGCAACCGCACGCCATAGGCTGCGCCGCTAGCACCGGTGATCCCCACAACAAGACGTTCACGGAATCTGTGGTTGGTTGTAATTGGTTTTTCCATATTTGAATTATACGCCAGGGATGGTGGGGGCGCAAAGCAAAGCGCGGTCGTAAACCTTCAATCTCCGTTGTAAGGTGCGAATTGGCGCCCGAAATCCAGCTCTCTGCCGTCTGCGATTGTGGCAATTCCATCTTGGTGCTATACTTGAAGGTGATTTGACTCCCGCGCGAGGTGACGAGCGATGAATCAAAAACGAGGATTGGGCCGTGGACTGGCGTCGTTGATCCCTGCTGAAGAGGTAAAAACCGGCTTTCAGCAGGTGCGTCATGATTCCATTGTCCCCAATCCCCACCAACCCCGCTCTCCATTCCGCGATCAGGACCTTCTGGAGCTGGCTTCTTCCATCCAGGAGCATGGCATCATCCAACCGCTGGTGGTTACACGGCGCTCCGAGGGCGGCTATCAACTCATTGCGGGCGAACGTCGCTGGCGCGCGGCGCGGCTCGCCGGACTGCGTGAGGTCCCGGTTATTATTAAGGAAGCCGCGCCGCAGCAGATGTTGGAGCTGGCTTTGGTGGAGAATGTCCAGCGCGCCGACCTCAACCCGCTGGAAGAAGCGCTGGCGTACCAGCATCTCGTTGAGGATTTTGGGCTTTCCCAGACCGAGGTAGCGCGTCGCGTGGGCAAGAGCCGCGTGGCGGTAACCAATACGCTGCGCCTGCTGCAAGCCTCGCCTAAAGTGCAGGCGGCGTTGGCGGAGCACCATATCTCCGAAGGGCATGCGCGCGCTTTATTGGGGCTGGAGATGCAGGCGCAACAAGATGCCGCGTTGCGGATAGTGCTCGAGCAGGAATTCAACGTGCGCCAGACTGAGGCGCTCGTGCAGAAAATCCGCGAAGGCGCACAGGTCCCGGCACGCCCCAAGCCCGTGACTCCGCCGGAAGTTCGCGCTCTGGAAGAACGCTTTCAGGAAGCATTGGGCACGCGGGTGAAATTGCGTGCCGGACGTAAAGGTGGGCGGGTCATTATCTATTACTATTCCGATGAGGAGTTCCAGACCCTCTACGCTCAACTCACCGGACAAGAGCTCTGAAACCTGCCCGAGTTGTTCTCCGGCGGGTGCAGTCCGGGGATTCGTACTTCGTCATGGAAATCTGAGTAGCTATCTTCAGCAAAAAACAACGCGCGACGCTTGGTACCAAGCGTCGCGCGTCCATTATCCTTTTATGCTGGCAGGTTACATCACCACACAAGTTGGTAGTTGCAGAAAGCCTCATCGCTGGCGCGCCCTTCGGTGCGGATGAGTTTGGCGCCAGTGAGCTCCGTCAGCATCACTTCATCAATCTTGCAGGTCTCTGGGTGAAATTGTGCCACATAGTGATAGGGGCAATTGCAGACCAAGATATGGTATTGTCCCTCGGCGTCGCGTTCCCAACGGGCAACAAACCCCAATTGCTTGATGTAGGCGATAATCTGATCCAGGCGCTTCTCGTGGTTCCGGGGTAAATCTCCTGCTCCCGCAGCTAGTTGTTGTCCAACCACCTCGAGCAACTCCGTACGCTTCTCGGGCGTCAGCGAGTTGTTGAGTGCATCCAACAATGCATTGGCGAGACCGCTGTAATTGGTGGGGAAGAGATCAGCTGCCGTGGAAGTAAGGCGATAGATGTAACGCGGTCGCCCTGGGCGACTTGAGCGGCGCACCTCGGGATCGGTGATATAGCCTTCGGAGCGCAGAATTTCCAGATGATGCCGCACCGTCACGCTTGTCAAGGCGAGTTCTTTGCTCAGTTCTTGAACGGTGACTTCACCTTTACGCTTGAGAATCTCCAAAATCTGCTGACGTGTATCTTGCATCTTATACTTCCCTAATGCTGACAAGGTCTTGACTGAACTGTCTGTGGAAGAGGCATTACTTCACACAGGAATTTACATCATTTATCTTATTATTAGCATTGTAACATCGAAATTCATGTTTGTCAAATATGCGTTTTCTTTTTCGTGGGTGCGTTTGACAACTTCATGGCTTTTGACTAAAATTGAATTGGCTGAAGCACTGATACCTCCTGGGTCATAGCGAGTCTTGACACCTGGTGATGACGCTGAAAGGATAGTGGGTTTGGAGATTCAACTCTCTTCGCTCTCAGAACATACACCCCCACCATCGGCTCACGGGACAGCTCCTCCACCTTTGGCTATTGAGGGACTTTCCTTCTGCTACCGCGCGCGCCCGGAGCGTGCGCTGCAGGATGTGTGCCTCACGCTGCACGCGGGGGAGTTGCTGTTGGTAGCAGGCAGCAGTGGCTGTGGCAAAACGACCTTGATTCGTTGTATCAATGGGCTGATTCCTCGCAGCTACAAGGGTGAGCTGCAGGGACAGGTGTTGCTGCAAGGACAAGACACCTCAAAAATGAGCCTGGCGCATATCTCGCAGCGTGTGGGAACGGTGTTGCAGGATCCCGACCGCCAGATTCTGGGGGCCCATGTTTTTACTGAGGTGGCTTTTGGGTTGGAGAATTTGGGTTTGCCACGCGCTGAGATTCGTCAACGGGTGGATGAGACGCTCCGCTATTTGGGCATTTCCCATTTGCGTGATCGGGAGACCTTCCATCTCTCCGGGGGTGAGAAACAGAAAATCGCTTTGGCCGGGGTGTTGGCGATGCGCCCTGCCATGTTGTTGTTGGATGAGCCACTGGCAAGCCTCGATCCTGCCAGCGCACAGGAATCTCTTGCTTTGTTCCGCCGTCTGGCAGATGAAGGGGTAAGTATCCTCCTGGTTGAACACCGTGTTGAAGACGCCCTGGCTATTCGTCCCGATCGCGTCATCTTCATGAAGGATAGCCGGATTGCTTACGAGGGCCCACCTGAGGGCATGACAGAGGCGGTAGATTATCATCAGGTGAAACTTCCGGCGCCCATCATTTTGCAGCGGGCGAAGGCAGACCCGCCACCCACATTCGAACCGGCGCTCAAGCCTGAAGGGCAGGAACCGCTGGTGGCATTTGAGGATGTCGGATTTTCTTATGAGGAGGGCGGACCGGAGGTCATTCACGGGGTGAATTTCACCATCCGGCGCGGGGACATCGTGGCGGTTCTGGG
>JAKJAC010000069.1 GCA_022707705.1 Chloroflexota bacterium | reverse complement strand
TACATTGCTGATTAACCGGCTCTTTATGCGCACTGGCGGTGTCTTCGATGCGCTGCCGATGCACGCTTTCCAGATTGCAGTGCACTTGCTTAACGTAGCTCTTGTGGCGCGGCTGTGCCGTGCATTACGCCTTGGGCGCATGTTGGCGCGGGGGACGGCATTGCTGTTCGCGCTATATCCACTGGCGCATCAGGCAGTGGTATGGGCGGCGCCGCAGCAAAGCTGGGTGACATGCTTTATGTTGCTGACGGCGTGGCTGTACCTGAAGGCGCGCCGGCGTTCTTCTGCACGGTTGCTATTCGCAGCGTTGGTGGCGTATGGCGCGGCAATTGCCGTGCAGGAAAGCGCCGTGCAACTGCTTCCCTGGCTTTTCTTCATTGAGTGGCGCGAGCGCGGTTCCTGGCGCGGGTTGTGGCGTTCTCCCGCGTTACTGCTTTTTTTACCGGTGACATTGGCTTATCTGCTTTTCTGGATTCAGGCGCCTAAATACGAAGGTGTGACGACGCTGGCTCTGGAGCCTGAGGTGTTGTGGTATCTCCTGCAAGGGCTGGTCTTTCCTTTGGTTGGCCGGGTCTGCGGATTCCCTGCAGCTGTGCAGCCTTACATCCGTCCGTTGATGGTGGCGGGGTTTGCGGGATTACTGGCATTGTTGTTGCTACGGCGCCGTGGGTGGCATCTGTGTTTGGGGCTAAGCTGGTACGGCTTGCAGCTTCTCTCCACCTACGTGGGCCTGGATTACGCCTATGTCAGTCTCTCACCCCGGCTGTTTTACTTGAGCGCATTTGGCGCGGCATTGTTGTGGGCGGCGGCGCTGTTGCCCGATACCAATTCGCGTTCCTGTTTTGGGCGAAGGGTAGGTTTTGTGGCGTTGGCTCTGGTTGCGTTGCAGAGTGTCGCATTGCTGCTGAATTTCCAGACTATGTATATGCACGGTACCACGCTGCAAGCGTCATTGTTGGAGATTCTGGCGCAGGAAGGTCCTTCGCGATCGGTATTGGTGGTCAACTATCCTGATCGTTACACGCCTCGAAGGTCACCTTATCCCTTGGGTTATTGGGGGGTCACTCTGGCGCCCGTGCGCGTGGCGCTGAGTGATTTTTCCCGATTGAGCACCGGCGTTGCGCCCGCTACCGAGAGCTGGAGTGTGCTTGCCTTGGGACCTGAGGCGCAACAGCTGGGTCCTTATCATGTGGATATGCGCGGGGGCCCTGTAGCCGAATCTACCACCTACGAGCGCGCGCAGCACACCGACGCGACTTATGTAACGCACTACCATGCGGATGGCGCGATGACGCTGCACTATGCCGGAACTATTGACGTTCCACAGGGGGAGGCGCCTGAATGGATGGCTCAATTTGGTGCGACAGCGCGTTTACTTGAAGCAGAACCGCTGTGGGATGGTGTGACATTGCATTTGCGTCTGCGTTGGCAGGCGCTGGGTTCCGGGGTTTCCACGGATAGCATATTTGTACATCTGGCGTTGCCAGATGCTTTGCCCGTGGCGCAAGCCGATGGTGAACCCGGTTTGGGTTTCTTCCCGCTGTGGTCGTGGCAGGCGGGCGACATTATTAGTGAGGAACGTGTTTTCACTTCCGTTAGCGGTACGATTCCTCCAGGCTTCTATAATGTCAATATCGGCATCTATAATTGGGAAGCCCAATCCCGTGCGGAAACGTGGCTTCCAGATGGGACGCGCTTGCCTGATGATTACTTCACACTAGCAGCCTGTCGGAGAGAAAGTGGTCCGAGTATCAATACACGCGCAGTGAGCCACTCTCACCCCGGATTTCGATCGAATGATGTGCATGACGCGAATACTACAGACTAATTCAGGCCACGGTTTGCGCTTTTTGCCGCTGCAAAAGGCGCAAATCGGCCGGTCTCTTGCACGGCTGACCTTTGTCAGCCCCTTTTTAGAGCTGCCCAGCCAGCAAGACGTACAACCGTTTCAGGTTGAAAGCCAGACACACCAGACACCATTCTCCGGCAGCGGCGGCCAAACCCCGCAGCGAGAACTGCCGGAAGCCGATGATTTCCTTGATGATCCCAATCACCGGTTCCACGGTCGCTTTGCGCAGCTTGTAGATGGCCTGGCCGATCTTAGTTTTGAGTTTGTACGCCATTTTGACCATGGGGGTAGCATCCTCCGATGGGGGATCAGGCAACTCTGCAAACCGCGTGCGCCAGCTCTTGTAGTGGGCATCCCGACCCGTGGCGATGTAAGGCTCGATCCCGCGCTGCTCCATCTCCGCGATGTTGGTCGCACTGAAGTACCCCGCATCCAGCGCCGCAGCCTCAGGCGTGCCGACTGTCGGCGCAATGGCGTCCAGGGTGGGAAGGGCTTCATGGCGATCTGTCGGGTGATTCGACAGACTGTGCGCGACAATCAAGAAGCTGTCTTGATCCACTGCCACCTGGACGTTGTAATGCTGGTTAAAGCCCTGGTCAGTGCTGTTCTTCATCATCCGCGAATCGGGATCGGTGAAGTTGTATTGATCCTGGTCCTGCGGCCCCGGCTGCGGTGGCTTAGGCTGGCGTCCGCGCGGTTTGCGGTGCTCTTGCCGCGCTCTGGCCTCACGTGCTTGTACTTGAGCCTCGTATGCTGCTTTCTCGACCTGATACTGTTCTGCGGCCCGCAGTTCCAAAACCTTTTTGGCTTGCGCCAGATTCGCCAACCGGCTGCGCCGCAGGACCAGTTCTTCTTGCACATCCATATTCGCTGGCAACGTCCCGGCATCGGCCTGCGCGCTCAGTGCCAGCAGTTCCGCGACTTCCTGCTGCAACAACTGCTCCAATTCCAGCAAACGCTTGTAACTGACCGCTTTGCTTTTCGAGGCGTCCGCGTGGACCTTGCTCCCGTCCAAACTAAGCCGCCCCAATTGCAAGACTCCCGCCTCTTTCGCCACCAGCAACACTTGCACAAACAAGTCCATTATCTGCGGCAAGAAGGTCTTGCGAAATTAGCCAGCGTGTCGTGATCGGGATGCCACCCCCCGGCGATATAGCGAAAGGGAATGCTCTCGTAGGTCGCCCGTTCGATCTGCCGCGCACTGAACACGCCACTGACGTAGCTGTACAACAACAAGCCCAGCAGCATCTCAGGCGCATACGGCTCCCCGCCGCGCGCTGCATACTGCGCGTAGATCGCGCTCAGATCCAGCATGGCGATCACGGACACGATGAAGCGTGCCAAATGCTCTGGCGGAAGGCACTCCGCTATGGTCACGGTCTGCTGCAGGGATGCTTCGTAATCGACTGTTTTGAATTGTCTAGCCATGCTTGGCATTTTAACACCAATTGGGTCCGGTGTACACGATTATGGAGGTTCACTCCGACAAACTGCTAGGACAGGTGCGCATCGGTGAACCCTGAACAGATTGGGATTTCCACAGCCTGTTTTTATCCCCACGTTCTGACGGAAGATGCGCTTACGATTGCCGCAGAACTGGGCTTCTCGGTCGTTGAGGCTTTCCTTCAGACGGAGAGCGAGTATCAGCGTGAATTTGCGCACGTGCTGGCGGAGCGTAGCCGTGCAACAGGGGTGCGTGTGCATTCGCTGCATCTCTACGCCACGCTCTTCGATATCTGGGCGCCATATTCCCGCGCACGTGAGGAGACTCGCGCGCGCTTTCGCCGATTGTTGGATCTGGCGACAATCATTGGTGCGCGGGCGCTTACCTGGCACGGCTTGCGTTTTGGCATTGATAACCCCGCGTTGGTAGAACCATTTTTAGAGAGTACGATCTGGGCGGCAGAAATGGCACACGCTGCCGGCATTACGCTGTGTGTGGAGAACGTCAGCTGGTGCTATCTGCGGCGACCGGAACACGTTGCTTCGCTAAAAGCTTTGGGGGTGCCTTTGGGTTTCACTTTCGATAGTTTTCAGGCAGCGGAAAGTGGTGTGGCACCGGAGACCCTGATCGCAGCGATGGATGGTGCACTGACTACGGTACATCTGGCTGATTTTGCGCCCGCAGGTCCGCGGCATCTTGCACCGGGCGCGGGGACCATTGATTGGCGTGTTGTCTTCACGGCATTGAGCCGCACAGCTTACACCGGTCCACTCCTCATCGAAGTTGCGGACCTGGATGCGCCAAAAACATTGTGCGAGATTCGTAGTTTCATCGCGGATATGCTCGCGGAAGTTCACTCAGGAGTGTGACGTTATGCCCGCTCAACCCATGCTCTCCATCATTATCCCCTGCTATAACGAAGAGAAAAACCTGCAACGGGGCGTTTTGGATGAGGTCTATGCCTATCTTGCGACGCAGATGTATGCTTGGGAAGTTGTGATCGTCAACGACGAGTCCACCGACCAGAGTCGCGAGCTGATTAGCGCTTTCATCGCTGACAAACCGCGCTTCAGGTTACAGGATATTCCGCACGGCGGCAAGCCCGCTGCGGTGTGGGCGGGCATTCAGGCGGCACGCGGCGATAGGGTCCTCTTCACTGATATGGATCAATCCACCCCCATCACTGCGGTGGAGATGCTTCTACCGGGCTATGCTGCGGGCTATGATGGTGTTATTGGTTCGCGGGGCATAGCGCGCGAAGGCAATTCGCTGCTACGTAAACTCGGCAGCGCGGTATTCTTGAATGTGCGGCGCCTGCTTCTGCTGCGGAATATTCGCGATACGCAGTGTGGCTTTAAGTCATTTAGGCGCGAGGTGGCGCTGGAGATCTTTCCGCGCTTACAATTTTTCAAAACGCAGGAGCGCCCTAAGGGCTGGAAAGTCTCCGCTTATGACGTGGAATTGCTCTTCCTTTGTGCCCTTACCGGTTATCGCATCCAAGAGGTCACCGTGCCGTGGCGCAACCGCGACGTGAGCGACACGAAAGGACAATCTGGCGAATTGAGCCGCTATGTACGGGAATCTGCGGAGATGTTGCGTGAGGTGTTACGGGTCAAGCTGAATCATTTGCGTGGCTTGTATCGTCAGGGTTGAGCAGGCGGCAGCGCCGGCAAGAGGTTGTAACGCCTGGTTGGTTTTGTTGACGAGGCAGAACCGCTGATGCGATCCTGCCTCGTTGCTAAGGAAAACGTCTGCCGGGCTCTGGTTTGCTGGAGCTCATGCCAGCTTCAATGCCTTGAAATCCTCTACTTGCCGGGTGATAGCGCGCTCGGTGGGCAATCGTTCGATGCTCGAAGCCCCAAAGAAACCTGCCACGCCTGGCATTTTTGCCAGTGCTACACCCACGTTATCCGGTTCATCAAAGACGCCGCCATGGCAGATGACCAGGATGTCATCACGCACGGCTTTCCCCGCTTCGTAGACCTCCATGACTTTTCCGATAGCCTCATCCATCGTCATTGCCGCGCCTGCGCCGATGGAACCTGATGTGGTAAGCCCCACATGCGCGACCAACATATCCGCGCCCGCTTGCGCCATCGCACGCGCATCCTGGGCGTTGAAGACATAGGGTGTGGTGAGCATATCCAATCTATGTGCAATGGCGATGGCTTCGATTTCCTTATCGTAGCCCATCCCCGTTGCTTCCAGGTTGGCGCGAAACAGTCCATCGATCAAGCCCACGGTGGGGAAGTTTTGCACACCTGTGAAGCCCATTTCTTTGAGTTGTTTGATGAAAACGGGCAACAATCTAAAGGGGTCTGTGCCACAGACGCCTGCCAACACCGGTGTGTCTTTGACAACCGGCAATACCTCTGCCGCCATTTCTACAACGATGCCGTTAGCGTCGCCATACGGCATGAGTCCGGCAAGTGAACCGCGTCCTGCCATGCGGTAACGTCCGGAATTGTAGATAATAATCAGGTCGGCGCCGACTTTCTCGGCGAACTTGGCCGAGATGCCCGTTCCCGCTCCACAACCAACGATAGGTTTCCCCGCCGCCCCCTGCGTCCTCAACCGGCGCAATGCCTCTTCACGTGATATGAATGCCATAGATCGTGCTCCTTATTGGACTAAGTGATTTGCTTTGCTCAATCATCCCAGGGGATGAAGAGCCACAGATCGTTGCGCATGACATTGCCCGATAGTCCGCCAAAGACGGCGACCGCGCTGCCTGGCGTCAACGATGAGTAGTTTATCCACGTCATGCTGTGCCCCTGCCGGGGTGAAGGTTCGGCGCCCTCTAGTGTGACTTGCCGCCAACCGTTCCGTGCAGGATCAAACATCCACACGTCGTTTAGCTCGGCGAACGCTGCATCACGCCCGCCGAAGAGCATTGCTGTACCGCGGTCGCTCAACGCAACCATATTGGAAAACTCGCGTGGTGATGGTCCTGGACCGGTGACCTCTTCCCAGCTGCCATCGAGCAAATCAAGCACCCAGGTATCGCCCTGTGGAGGTTCTCCTCCCAGCGGGGAGGTGTAGCCACCAAAGAGCGCCAGCTGCGTCCAACTCAACGGCGTGGCAAGGTGCCAACCACGCGCTGCAGGGCGAGCGCCGGTGGGGGTGATGTCACTCCAGGTGAACGTCTCTAGATCCAATGCCCAGGTGTCCTCAAAACTCGTGTCGTCGTTGAAACCGTGGCTCAGGAGCAAGGTCTGTCCGTAATTGGGGATGCCGCCCGCTGATCCGAAACGTCCCGCGGGTGCAGCTCCGGTGATGAGTCGCTGCTGCCACACACCGGTGACGAAGTCCAGTGTCCAGACATCGTCGAGCGCCGCTCCGGCTTCGCCGGTTCCGGTGGCAATCACCAGTTGGTTGTTCATGCCATCTACTCCGGCGACCACGCTGTGGCGTGGTGAAGGGCGCTGCCCTCCTGCGGGTACGATCTCGGTCCAGCTGGAGTTGATCAGGTCGAATGCCCAGGTGTCGTTGAAAAGACCCGTGTCGTTTCTGCCACCGAAGAGGATTAACCGCTCGCGGGGGGCATCGTAGACCAACACTGCATCGCGCCGCGCGGGCGGTGAGGCGCCCACAGCGCTAAGCGCGCGCCATTCTGCCGGGGTGGGGTATGCCGGGCAACCTTCCATGCCTTCAATTGCCTCTCGCAAAGTCTGGGTGGCAGCGAAGGCTGCACCATCCCAAGTGTAGGTTACCGTTTCCCTGCGGCAAGGGCAACAATTCGGCTCGTTGAAAAGATAGAGTGGATAGGAGAGGACGTAACCATCCCTCAGATACTCCATCCAACCCTTGTAGGCGGTGATATCAGCTAGAGATTGCGTCACGCCGCCTTCAAAACTGAAGACGTGCGCCTCCAGGATTGAGCCGGTGCCGGAGTAACGGATACGCACTACAACCTGTGGTAACGGATCGCCTGTAAGCGCGACGATATCCACGGTTTCGATTTGATTGAACATCATGAAAGAATACTCATCCAATGCCATCGTGCTTGGTGAATCGCCCAATTCTTCCCAGGTATTTAGAGAGGTGAGCGCGATGCCTTCCGCGGAGACAATATCTACCTGGAGCCAGCTTGTGAATTCCTCCGTCTCGTTTTGCTTCCAGCCGCTAGTGATGATAATATCCTCTCGTCCATCCCCAGTCAGGTCCGCTTGCTGAATCTCCTGGACAATAAAGCTGCCGTTGGGCTGTGCGCCTGCTGTAAAGGGTAACGTTGCCAGAATCTCTTCCAAAGATAGAGCCGGCTGCTCTGGCTTAGGAATCGTGGTTGCAGTTGGCGCCGCTGCGGTTGGCGGTGTCTCAGTTTCCACGGGTTGAGTGGGCGGTAGTGTTGTGGGTGTGCTGGTGGCAAAAATCTGGCAGGCGCACAACAACAGCACCAACGCTGCCAGTAAAGGCGTTTTCTTCATGACCTCTCCTTGTTTTGCATAAAGTGATACTCTCCCTGGTTGAGGTCTGTGCACAGAGTGTTATTGGGTGCGCTCATGCGCCCAATAACACTCACGCGAGGTTTTCCGGTTGTGTGCTCTGTACCCGGACGGTTTTATTTGAGGTAACCCAGATATTTCTCTTGGCGGATAAGCATCATGTCCAGGGTTTGCTCGGCGGCGCGGACACTGTGGACCACGGGATCGAGCAAGAGCGCCTGCAACGCGAGCGCCTTTGACTTTTGGAGGATTGCCTCCGCGGTCAGGTCATAGGTGGCAGCCTGATTATTGAGCAATCCTACAAAGCCCTTGGGGAGGTCGCCCAACACAATGCCATGAACCCCGTTTCTGTCTACTGTGGCGGGCACCTCTACCGCCAGGTCGCGGGTCAGGTTGCTGATTAAGCCGTCATTCATGATATTGACTGCCATCTCTTCTTGTCCCGAATCGGTGAGGATACCTTCGATAATCGGAACCACGCGCTCCCACTTGCTAGGAGGTCCCAGACGCGCCTCATCTACCTGGCAGCGCTGTTTGTAGAAATAGTAGAAATCCAGAATCCCCTTATGGTCCACCACATCATGCGCCCATTGGATGTATTCGCCGAAATGGCTATCGGTGGTGATAGGTAGATAACCGAACTTCTCCAGAATGACTTTGAAAAGCCAGCGTTCGGGCCACGAGCTGGCGCCTTCACGAAGCGCGGGTTCCGCGCCCGGCGTTGAACCGGCTTGCTCGCGTTCGAGTTGTGCGATGTGCTCGCGCAAATCCGGCAGCTGCTCAAAATAGATGGGCGCCTTGGCGCGGATATCAGGATAGGCATCGAGTCCGGTATCTTTGTAGCGGGCTTCGAGTACTACACTGAAGTGATTGAGTCCGCCCGCACGGACAAAGAGGTTTTCCCAAGGCGTCCCGAGGATTTTCGGCAGGTGTTGTGGCAACGACGCGAACTCATGGCACAGCCCAACGAAACGCATGTCGGAGTGCTTGCGTTTGGCAGTAAGACAGATTCGGCTCATAGGGTTGCTAAAGTTGAAGACGTAAGCCTCAGGGCAGATTGCCATGATATCGTCGCAGATATCGAGGATGGGCGGGATGATGCGCAGTGAGTGGAACAGCCCGCCGGGTCCCCCGTTCTCACCATAGACCTGCCGGATGCCATATTGCAGCGGAATCATCCAGTCTTCGTCCCACAGTTCGAAGCGATTGCCCACTTCGATGGATATGATGGCATGATTGGCGCCCTGTAAAGCTGTCTTGCGATCTGTGGTGGCGGAGAGTGTAAAGGGAAGCGCGTGCGTTTCCACGTGAGCCTGCGCCGCATTCAGAGTGCGTTTGAGCGCCTGTGGGTTGATATCGTGCAGGACAATTTCGCTACCCTCGAGAACTTTGCTGGCGAAAATATCGCTCAGCGTGCCGAAGCCGAATTGCGCACTTCCGGCGCCGATCAAGACGATTCGCTGTTGCATAAATTATCCTTTCATGAATTGAGATTGGAATGTCGTTAATGGTTGCTGAAAAATGGCTGCTCAAATCTTGGGGCAACCAGAATTCGGTTTTGGTCAGGCTTTGAGCATTTCCAACAGCAATCCTGCACATTTCTCCGCGAACTCAGGGTCGTTGATATTGGCATCCATCTTGATGACCGGAATGCCCGGTTTGAGATTTTGCTTGATGGTGTCGAAACAGGCGGCATCAGCTTCTGGATCCCAGAAACGCCCACCAGGGCTATCAAGCATCGAAACGCCCTTGAGTGGCAGAACGATAACTACCGGCGCGGAGGCTTCGTTGGCGGCGCGCGCTAACATCTCACCCATGCGGCGGTTCTCTTCCGCATTGGTGCGCAACAGGGTGACATTGGGGTTCCACTGGTAGAGATTGCGCCCGCGGTACTTCTCTGGCACCGTTTCGATGCCACCGAAGTTTGCCATATCTACGCAGCCTGGAACGAGCACCGCAGGAATGCCCGCCCGCGACGCCGCGAGTCCGCGTTCCGGTCCCGCGCTGAGGATGCCACCACAGACTTCATCGGCGAGCTCTGTGGTCGTGATGTCGAGAGAGCCGGCGATGTAACCATCGCTGATGAGACCCTCCATCGTCCGCCCGCCGGTGCCTGTGGCATGGAATACCAGCACTTCGTAGCCATACGCTTCCAAGATGGCGCGGGCGTGGTCCACACATTTGGTGGTGTTGCCGAACATGGATGCGGTGATCAATGGCTTGCTCTCTTGCGCTGCCGGCGCTTTCATTTGCACCATGCCAGCAATGGCGCCTGCAGCGTTGGTGTAAATGCGTTGGCTGATGCTGTTGAACCCGGCAACATCAACGATGGAAGGCATGAAGGTAATGTCCTTAGCGCCGGCATACGGGCTGACATCGCCGCCGCCCACGGTTGAAATCATGAGCTTGGGTACGCCAACGGGCAGGGCGCGCATCGCCGTCGTGGCGATAGAGGTGCCACCTGTGCCGCCCATGCCCAGGATACCATCAAGCCGTCCTGCAGCATACAACTGCTCCACGATGACGGCGAGTCCGCGCGCCATGACCTGCATGGCGGCATCCTTATGCTCACCAGAAGCCAGAGCTTGCAAATCACCGCCGCCGGCTTCGACCACCTCTTCACGGGGAATATTCGGCGTGAATGCCGGAGCGCCCAATACCCCGAAATCTACTACAAGGGTTTGTAGCCCCGTTTCCTCGATTAGTTTTTTGATAAAGGCGAATTCCTGTCCTTTAGTGTCCAGAGCGCCAACGATAACTACAGTTTTGGTCATGGGGTACCTCCTCTGGTGTGTTGTGCTTTTGAGACTGCATTGTTAGTATAGCCTCGACTCCGGGATTAGTCAAAATCCTATAACCATGTACCCTCTCTTCACTTGACGTGTGCATACTTAGGAGTAGAATGCTTAGCATTCCTTACTTTTTTATAGGACGGACAGTATGTCTAGTGAATTTGTTATCGAGCAAGCCTGGCAAGCTGATCATCGCAGCCCGGTCCGTTGGATCTGGTCTCATGTGATGCGACACCCACTGCCAATTCTTGGTGTGTTGCTCGGCGCGTTTGGGAATGCGGCATTGGCTTCCGCGGTGCCAGCGTTGATTGGGCGTGCTTTTAGCATCCTGCAAGCTGCACCTCCTGATTTCACCCTTTTGATGCAGGTAGTGCTGCTAGTCATTGCTTCACAGCTCCTGCGCGGTTTGATCTTGCAGCTAGGACGCAATCTTTCCTCTGAAACTTTGGGGCAACTGCTGGAACGCGACATCCGCAACGAGCTTTACACGAGCCTGGTTGGCAAGAGCATGTCCTTCCATGATTCTTATCTTACCGGTGACCTTATGGCGCGGGCTACCAACGATGTGCGCGAGATCAACTTGATGCTCAACCCCGGCTTCAACATGGTCATTGGCTCGGCAAATTTCCTGATTATGCCGGTGTTGGTGGCGCCGCGCTACCACCCACAATTGATCATCATTCCGTTATTCTACTTACTTATCTACGGCTTTATGATTTCTGCATACTTGCGACGTCTCAACCCTGTCGCGGTTACGGTCCGGCAGGCGTTTGGACGCATGAATACGACTCTGGCGGAAGCTATCGAAGGCGTCGAAACGGTGAAGGGCGCTTCCCAGGAGCGTCATGAAATCTCGAGGTTTTCACAGACGGTTGAACGTTGGCGCACTACATTCCTGGAACAATCACGTCTTGAGGCGCAGTTCATTCCCCTGTTGTTGTTGGGGTTGCTGCAGGCTGCCGGGCTATTTCACAGCCTGACCCTGTTTCGCTCCGGCGCCCTGGAATTGGAAGGCGTGATTGCCTTCAACGGTCTGTTGCTCCTGTTTGGCTTCCCTACCTGGTCAGGACAGTTTGCCTATACTCGGGTGGCTTCGGGCATGGCAAGCGCGCGGCGGTTGTTGGAGGTCATCAATGCGCCTACTGAGCTCGATCGCAATGCCAGCGGTTATTCAATGCAGGTGAAGGGCGCGGTGACTTTCGAGAATGCGAGTTTCTGCTACCGGGGAAACGATACTTGTGGCGGACATTCGACTGGCGACCTTCCCTTTGCCGGGACGCCTACCCTGCAGGACCTTAGCTTTCATGTTGAACCGGGGCAGACGGTTGCCATTGTAGGGCAGACGGGGTCAGGGAAATCTACTATTGCCAAACTCCTCAACCGTATTTACGATGTGGATAGCGGGCGGGTACTGGTGGATGGCGTGGATGTGCGCGACTGGGACCTGGAGGCGCTGCGGCGGCAGATTTCCATCATCGAGCAGGATGTGTTCCTGTTTTCGCGCTCTGTCGCTGAGAATATCGCCTTTGGTAATCCCGAAGCGACGCGCGAACAGATCATAGCTGCGGCGCAGGCAGCGCAGGCGCACGACTTCATTACTGAATTCAAAGATGGTTATGACACCATTGTGGGTGAACGTGGGACGACGCTTTCCGGCGGACAGCGACAGCGTATCGCATTGGCGCGTGCATTCCTCACCAACCCTGCCATTTTGGTGCTGGACGATGCCACCAGCGCTATTGATAGCGCTACTGAAGACCGCATTCAACGTGCGATTGAAAAAGCTGCTGCCAACCGTACCACTTTCCTGATTACCCACCGCCTTTCGCAAATTCGATGGGCAGATTTGATCATTGTCATGCGGAAGGGTCGTATTGCGGCGATTGGAACGCACGAAACGCTGATGGCGACTTCGGAAGCATACCGCAATATCTTTGCGCGTTATGAGTAAGTGAGGTTAGCGTGGGCTTTTTCCGTGGACTTGACCCTGAAGCTTATGACCGCCAGTATTCGGATAAGGAATTAACCCGGCGGATCGCCGCTTACTTCCGCCCCTACCGCGGCAGAGTGGCATTGATCTCGTTGATTGTGGTGGGTACATCGTTGCTTTCCACGCTGCAACCCATTCTTATCTCGCGAGGGCTGGATGCTTTAGTGCTGGATCGTAGCCGCCAGGATGTGTTCTTGTTGCTGGTGGGTTTTATGCTGATGTTCGGTTTGGTTACCTGGGGGGCAAGCTGGTCACGCCGGTGGTTGACGGCGCGTATTATCAGCGAAATCATTGCCACACTGCGCCGCACTGCCTTCGAAGCCGCGATCAACCATGACCTTTCCTTCTTCGATGAATTCCGTTCCGGGCGCATCCTCAGCCGCATCACCTCGGATACCGAGGAGTTTGCTCAGGTGGTGCAGCTGGTCACCGATTTGTTGGGTCAGGCGTTGCAGGTAGTGCTGTTGATGGCTTATCTATTCAGCGTCTCCTGGTCTCTCACTTTGCTGATTATCGCTTTCATGCCGCTCGTCATGCTAGTGGCAATGAGCCTGCGCCGTCTGGCGCGTAAGGTTACCCGGCGCGGGTTTCGGGTGCTCGCGGAGGTCAACGCGGCTATCCAGGAGGCGGTTACCGGTATCGCCGTTGCAAAAAACTTCCGTCAGGAAGCTGCCATCTACGAAGATTTCAGCGTAGTCAATCGCCAGTCGTTCAAGGTGAATTTGCAGCGCGGGTATGCGTTGGCGCTTACCTTTCCGTTGCTGAACGCGCTTTCCGGGTTGGGAACAGCTGCGCTGCTTTACGGCGGCGGGCGTGCTGTGGGGCTGGAGGCGATATCTCTGGGCGAGTGGTATCTTTTCATCACTAGTGTGGATCATTTTTGGGCGCCGATGATCAATGTCTCTGCCTTTTGGAATCAGCTTCAGGGTGGTCTATCAGCGGCAGAGCGCGTCTTCGCGTTGATTGACGCAGAGCCAACGGTGCAGCAAGCGGCGCGTGAACCTGTAAGCTCCTTGCAGGGCGAGATTACCTTCAAGCATGTGGATTTCCAATACACTGAGCAGGAGCAGGTGCTGAAGGACTTTGATCTGCAGATTGCTGCGGGAGAGAATGTGGCATTTGTGGGGCACACCGGCGCGGGAAAGAGCAGTATCGCCAAAATCATCGCCCGTTTCTACGAGTTTCAATCGGGGCAGATTCTCATTGATGGGCGTGATATTCGCACCCTTGATTTGCACGATTACCGGCGCCAGTTGGGCATCGTTTCGCAGATGCCGTTCTTATTTTCCGGCACGATTGCCGACAATATCCGGTACGGACGTGAAGAGATCACCGATGCCATGATTCTTGATATCGCCAGACAGATTGGTGATGGTGAGTGGCTGGAGACGCTGCCTGAAGGGCTAGCCACGGATGTGGGCGAGCGCGGCGCGCGGCTTTCGATGGGACAACGCCAGCTGGTTGCCCTGATGCGGGTGTTGGTGCACAAACCCGCGATCTTCATCCTTGATGAAGCGACTGCCAGCATTGACCCGTTCACTGAGATGCAGATTCAACAGGCTACTGAGCTGATTTTGCGCCAGAGCACGTCGATTCTGATTGCACACCGGCTTTCCACGGTTCGCGCTGTAGACCGCATTATCGTGTTAGACCACGGGCACATCATCGAACAGGGCAGTCATGATGAGCTCATGCAGCAGGGTGGGCACTATGCCGGGCTGTATGATACTTACTTCCGGCACCAAAGCCTGGCTTACGTGGAGGAAGTGGGGCAACGTTTGAGGGGCGGCGCCGAGCTCGTAGCGGCGGTATAACGCCAGGGAGCAACCGGTCGGGTCAGTTCCCGATCGTGGGGTAGGGGCTGGGAATCTCGAAATCCATTTCCAGACCACCACTCGGAACGGAAGTCAGTTTGAGGGTGCCGCCAATCAGCGATAAGCGCTCGCTGATGCCCACCAGCCCAAAGTGCTTCTGAGTGGTCAGTGTCGCCAGGTCGAGCGGTTGCGCCAAACCGCGTCCGTTATCTATCAGGCGGACACTCAGGTTGGCCGCTGACGTGCGTTTAAGATCCAGACTTACGCGGGTGGCGTTGGCGTGTTTGCGGATATTGCTGAGCCCTTCCTGGATGATCCGGTAAACCCCCAGTTCGATGGGTTCCGGGAGTCGCCCTAGCGACGGGTCAATTTCCAGCTCAACCGGGATACCGGTTTGCTCAGCCCATTGGCTAGTGAGCGAGCGGATGGCTGCGGGCAAACCGTGATTATCAATGGTCGGTGGACGCAGGTCGCTGCAAATTTCACGCAAGCTCCCCACGACCTGCCGTATTCCCTGGCGGATTCTGATGAGATAGCGCCGTTGTTCTTCCTCGGTCAGGTCGTTTTCTGCCTCTTCTAGCTGGTAATTGTAGCTGAGCAGGTCTTGAATGACCTGATCGTGCAGCTCCCGCGCCAGCGCTTTGCGCTCAGCCTCGCGCTCGGTAATTAATCGACGACTGGCTTCCTGCAAGGCTACATTCAAGCGGTCCAGCGCCTCGACCTGATTGTGCAATCGCTCAATCAACTGCTGGTTGAGAGAGTCCTGCATTCTCAGATTTTGCCGTAATTCCAGCTGGTCACGGCGTAGCTCTTCTGCCTGTTGTTGCGCGGCGTGATAATTCTCAAAAGCCCAGATCATGGGCGTGATTCGTTCCTGCCGGTTTGAGCCAACAACGAGCTCAACGATTTCGCGCGGCGTGGATTCGGCGGTGCGGCGGAGCGCCAGCGGGTGTCCCTGGTACAGCACCAGGATTCGGTCGGTTACGGCAAAAATCTGCTTGAGATCATCACTGCCCATGATAATGGCGACTCCCTGGGCGGCGAGGGATTTGATGCGTTCCAAAAATGCTTCCTGCCGGGCGAAACTCAGGGCAGCAAGGGCTTCATCCAGCAGCAGCAGACGAGTATTGGGTTGACATAAGGCGCGCGCCAGGGCGATAATCTGGCGTTGTTCATCTGAGAGATTGGCGACGTGTTCTTCCAGCAGTTCCGGTGGTTGGTTGAAACTGGCCAGCATTTCCCGCGCGCGTTGTGCCATGGCGCCCTCATCCGGTAGCGCTGTCAGGATGCCTGGGCGGCGGATTTCATGCCCGAGGAAGATATTGCGCAAGACATTGAGATTGGGTGGGAATTTGGGATATTGAAGTACGGCAACGATGCCCAGACGATGTGCATGGAGCACATTCCGCAGGATAACCCGTTGGCCCGCATAGATTATCTCGCCGCTAGAGGGGATTGTAGCGCCACTGAGCAAGTTGAACAGAGTGGATTTGCCCGCTCCACGCTGTCCTACAATGCCTAACACTTCCCCTGGTTGGAGTTCCAGGTTTACATCCACCAGGGCGGGGACTGTGCCAAAATAGCGGCTAAGGTTGTTTGCGCGTAGGATTTCCATGATCTATCGGGCGAGTGAGCGACTAGAAGGCAAATGCTGGGGCGAAAAAGCGAGTCGGATAGACTCGCTTTTTCGCTTGCTCATTGAATCGAATACCTTACTTGCCGCGGCTGCGGGTTGCAACGTCGAAGACCACGGCTGCCAACAATACTGCACCACGCACGACATACTGATAGGCGATGTCAATATTCATCAGGTTCATGCCGCTGGTCAGCGACATGGTCACTAAGGCGCCGATGAGTGACCCCATTACATTTCCGACGCCGCCAGCGGCGGAGACACCACCGATGTAGGCGGCAGCAATGGCATCCATTTCGAACAACTGTCCCGCTGTGACCGTGGCGGATTGCAGGCGCGACGCGAACAGGATGCCTGATAGTGCGGACAGAAGACCCATCGAGCCAAAGACTACGTAGGTGATCTTCTTTACGTTGATACCGCTGAGCTCGGCTGCTTCGGGGTTGCCGCCGACGGCGTAGATGTGCCGTCCCAACACGGTCTGCGTGGTGATGAAGTGGTATACGGCAACCACAATCAGCACCACGACAACAGTCCAGGACAACCCATTGTACCCTGCCAAGACCCAGGTAATCGCCGCCAAAACCAGAGCGATGAAGACCAGCTTCAGGATGAAAATGTTCATGGGCAGGGTTTCGAAGTTGTAGGATTGTTTCTTTTTGCGGTCATTGAGCTGCCCTATAACGAAGAACACAATTGCAGCGAGGCCTAATAGCAGGGTGAGCTTGTGGACGCCGGGCAAAAAGCCCTCTAGGCCGGGTATATCGGGGATGAAGCCATTACCGATGGCGTTGAAGGTGTCATTGGCAATGATGATGGTGCCGGTGCTCGCGGTCACCAGGAGTAGCGCACCACGGTAGATCAACCAACCTGCTAGCGACGCCACGAACGCAGGTATTTTGAGCTGCGCTATAGGGAATGCGGTAATGAGTCCTGCGATGGCGCCCAACGCCAGTACCAATGGAATCACCACAAACACTGGCAATTTCCAGAATGCCAGGGCGATGGCGGCGATGGCGCCGAGGAAGCCGGCCAGGAAGCCTACCGACAGGTCAATGTGACGGATCACAATCACCAGGGTCATGCCCACAGCCAGAACCGCGATATAGCCGGTCTGATTGAGCAGGTTGCTGATATTGCGGGACGAGATGAAGATGCCATCCGTCGCGACGGTGAAGATGATCATGATCACGAATAGGGCGATATACATGCCGTATTCGCGGATATTCTGCTTCAGGATTTTCTGCAAGTCTTTTACAAACATCCCACGCCTCCTAGTTCGTCGCCATTTGCATGATGATTTCCTGAGTGGCTTCAGCAATCGGCACTTCGCCGGTGATGCGTCCCTCAGAGACCACATAGATGCGATCGCTCATGCCCAATACCTCGGGCAATTCCGACGAGATCATGATGATACTCATGCCCTGTTGGACCAGCTGGTTCATAATGGTGTAAATCTCGTATTTGGCGCCCACGTCAATGCCTCGAGTGGGCTCGTCCAGGATCAGGATATTGGGCTTGACGAAGAGCCACTTCCCCAGGCAGACTTTTTGCTGGTTGCCGCCGCTGAGATTGCCCACTTTCTGCGCCACGGTAGGCGTCTTGATGTTCAGCGAGGCGCGGTACTCATTCGCCACCTTGATCTCGGCGTTGGCGTCCACGACGCCACGATGGGCAAGCTCCTCCAGATTCGCCATGCTGATATTCTGCTTCACGTCCTGGATCAGGATCAAGCCATTGCCCTTGCGATCCTCGGTGAGGTAGGCTACGCCGCTTTTGATGGCTTCGCGTGGATGGCCGAAGGCGACCGGTTTACCCTGAACGTAGACCTCACCGGAAACCTGATAATGGGTAGGGTTCCCGAAGAGGCTCAGCGCCAGCTCCGTTCGTCCCGACCCCATCAAGCCCGCAAAGCCCACAATCTCGCCCTTCTTGACTCTGAAATTCACATTCTTGAGGACTGCGCGCCCCAGAGAAGGGTCATAGGCGTGCCAGTTCCTGACCTCAAAGATCACATCCTCGCTAGGTTGATGCCCAACTCTTGGCGGGTAGATGTTGTCAATCTCGCGTCCTACCATGTGCTTGATCATGATCTGCTCTGTGACCTCGCCCTTGTGCGCATCCAGGGTGCAGACCGTCTGTCCATCGCGGAGCACTGTGACGGTGTCGGCAATTGCCATCACTTCCTTGAGTTTGTGCGAGATCATAATGCAGGTCACGCCCTGGGCCTTTTGCTCGCGCAGCAAACTCAGAAGGTTTTGGCTGTCGTCTTCGTTGAGAGCGGCGGTTGGCTCGTCCAGAATGAGCAATTTCACGTTGCGGCTCAATGCTTTAGCGATTTCTACCAGCTGCTGCTTCCCCACCCCCAGATCCCTGATTTTTGTAGCTGGATTCACGTCGAGTCGCACGCGCGCGAGCATTTCATTTGCCCGTTTGATGGTCTCATTCCAGTTCACGGTGAAGCCGTTGCTAATTTCATGTCCCAGGAAGATATTCTCGTAGACTGACAACTCCGGTATCAGCGCGAGTTCTTGATAGATGATGGCGATACCCGCTTTCTCACTATCGGCGATGTGCCTGAAGGTCTGTAGTTCGCCGTTGAAGTAAATATCGCCAGTATAGGTGCCATAGGGCCAAACGCCGCTCAGCACCTTCATCAGTGTAGATTTCCCCGCGCCGTTTTCCCCAACCAGGCAATGAATCTCGCCTTGAGCAACCCGAAAACTCACATTGCTGAGGGCTTTCACGCCAGGGAATTCTTTCGTAATATTACGCATTTCTAGTATTGGGGTATCCATTGCGCCTCCGGTTCCGTTGAGACAAGACTTAATTGCGGTAAGCAGGAATAGTGATGGCAAACACCACTATTCCTGCTTGATATCACTACCCGATCAGTGCCTTACGGCAGATTGGTGAAGTCGCTGGCGGGATAGTAACCGGAATCCACGATGGCGGCTTTGACGTTATCCTTGGTGACGGTGACGATGGCGGAGGGCTTGGCGGGCACGTCAACGGCGCCATTGTTGTAGGTCGTCGTCTTCTCCGGGGTCGTGCCTTCGAGGTAAGCCACGGCGGCGGCGATGGCGTCGGCGACCAGGGTGCGAACGTCTTTCAACACGGTCATGGACTGCTTGCCGTCAATGATGTACTGAACCGAAGACTCCACGCCGTCGGCGCCGACAATGTGTAGTTTAGTGACCGCACCATCGGCCCGGAAAGCATCCGACAGGGAGCGGGCGCAGTCATCATCCGCAGGACTCAGCACAAA
>JAKJAC010000068.1:15453-19280 GCA_022707705.1 Chloroflexota bacterium | reverse complement strand
GGGTGGTGCTGGCGGCATGGGTGATGAGCGTGCGCGTATCCCCCAGGCTCACGGTGCGCGTGCAGAGTTCCACCGCATCGAGCAGACGAGCCCCTGCCGACTCACCCCCCTTCACCTCGAAGACGACAACGCCGCCGCCACCACCCTGCATTTGCGTGCGCGCCAGTGCGTATTGGGGGTGACTGGGGTGCCATGGGTAGCGCACCCAGGCGATTTTCTGCTGGGTGGCGAGCCATTCCGCGACGCGCAGGGCGTTGGTATTGTGGCGCGCCATTCGCAGCGGAAAGGGCTTATGCAACCGCCAAAAGTGCGCAGAGGTCCCTTGAGCGCTTGTGTGATGAACTCCTGCGTGCTCACAATCACGCCGCCGAGCGCATCGCCGTGCCCACAGAAGAACTTGGTCGCGGAGTGAATGACTACATCCACGCCCAGTTCCAGCGGACGCTGATTATAGGGTGTGGCGAAGGTGTTATCTATGAAGGTCAGGATACCCCGGCGGCGCGCCAGTGCTGTGATGGCAGCAATATCGTTGAGGGCGAGTGTGGGATTGCCGGGTGATTCCAGGTAGAGCGCGCGGGTATTCGGGCGCAGGGCTGCGGCAAAGGCGTCGGGGTCTGCGGCTTCGGCGAGTGTGGTTTCAACGCCAAAGCGGGGCAGGTCACGCGTGAGTAGGCTATACGTGCCGCTATAAAGCCCTGTGGTGGCAACGACATGGTCGCCGGCTTTCAGGGCGGTGAGCAGCGCTGTGCTAACCGCAGCCATTCCGGAAGCGGTGGCGAGCGCTGCCTCACCCCCTTCCAATGCGGCAACCTTCGCTTCTAGCATCGCGGTGGTGGGATTGCCCCAACGTGTGTAGATGGGGCGCTCCTCGGTTGCGAAGGCTTGTGCGGCTTCGGCAGCGCTGGCGTAGCGGAATGTATTCGCCATGCGGAGCGGCGCCGCGACATCGGGTAGGCTTTCATCTTTCTCTCCGGCATGGATGGCTAGTGTGTGCAGATGATTTACGGGCATGGGATTCTCCTTTGGAATGCAGTCTGGCTATTGCATGTTTTATACATCGGAATTGCCAAACCGGCAATTGCGCCGGGTAGACCTGATCGTATATCTGTAACTGTTCAGATTTCCATCACAAATTACAAACTGCGGACTAACGTCCGTTAGTGAGGATGATTTTCGGTGCCGCGCGCCGCGCGGCACCGAAAATCATCCTCCAAAAACCGCGGCTTCAGCCGCTCTTTGTGATGGCAAGCGGGAAAACGTTGAATAGTTACGTATACCTCTCTCATTGCCGCCATATTGTAATGGGGGTATAGTAGCAGCGAGGATATTTCGATCTCATCAAGGCAGGCCATCATGTTCACTCTTGGTGCATTTGCGATTATCTGGGATGCCGAACGCCGGGTATTGTTGTGTCACCGGCGCGATTTCGATGCGTGGAACTTGCCGGGCGGGGGTGTAGAAAGCGGTGAACTGCCCACAGAGGCGGCTATCCGCGAGGTGCGCGAGGAAACTGGATTGGAGGCTGTCATCGAGCGGTTGGTGGGTGTTTATGGCAAAACGGATAACCATAATGAATTGGTGTTCGCTTTCACCTGCCGTGTGATAGGGGGTGAACTCCACACCACCGAGGAGTCAAGCGCGTGCGAGTATTTTGATCTTGCACATCTTCCCCCCACTACGCTTCCCAAGCATGTCGAGCGCATTCACGATGCCTTGGAACCACCAGCGCAGATTCCTGTGTTTCGGCGCCAAACGGCGCCCTCGCTTCGTCCTCCAGCGAGCACCCTACGCTGAAGTTTTCGCGTCTCAGTGCGCTATCGGGTATTGATCAGTATTTTGCGGGGCGCACCCCATGCGCCCCGCAAAACAGGCTTTGTGCCTATCCTGAGGTCAGGCAATCTTCGCTTTTTTCAGCCGCAGGCTGTTCGTCACCACGAACACGCTGCTGAATGCCATCGCGCCAGCAGCTAGCATGGGGTTGAGGAGACCGAAGGCAGCTGCTGGGATGAGGATGATGTTGTAGAAGAAAGCCCAGAAGAGATTCTGCTTGATGGTGCGCAGCGTTTTGCGCGAGAGCGCAACGGCTCTCACTACCCCGCGCAGGTCGCCCGACATCAGCGTGATGGGTGCGGCGGCGATGGCAACATCTGTGCCGGTTCCGATAGCGATGCCCACATCGGCTTGCGCGAGCGCTGGGGCATCGTTCACCCCATCGCCCACCATGGCTATCACTGGCGCGGTTGTGGCGCCTGCGGGCGGCGTCTGCAGCTGCTTGATCTCAGCGGCTTTGCCTTCAGGCAATACCTCTGCCAACACACGATCAATGCCCGCCTGCCGCGCAATTGCCTCGGCGGTCTTGCGGTTATCGCCCGTGATCATGGCGACCTTCAACCCCATCCGCCGCAAATTGGCGATGGCTTCGATTGAGCCTTCCTTAAGCGTATCGGCGACTGCGATGACGCCGCGCACTTCACCATCTATAGCCACGAGCATGGCGGTTTTTGCCTCAGCCTGCAGGCGCTCCACCTCGGATAGCAGATTGTTGAGCGGATAGCCGCGTTCCTCTATCATGCGGCTATTGCCCACACTCACTGTGTGCCCATTCACCTCTGCGCTGACGCCACGCCCCGCTTCAGCCTTGAATCCCGCAGGCTCGAAGAGTGTCAACCCACGCGTGGTAGCTTCCGCCCAAATTGCCTCACCTAAGGGGTGTTCAGAACCTTTTTCTACTGAGGCTGCCAGTCGGAGTAGTTCATCTTCCGCGAACTGACTCGTTACAATATCCGTCACCGCCGGTTGCCCTTTGGTAATGGTGCCGGTTTTGTCCAGCACCACCACGGAGATGCGCCCGGCGCGCTCCAGGGCTTCACCATTCTTCAGCAAGACGCCCAGTTCTGCCCCCTTGCCCGTGCCGACCATCACTGCGGTCGGGGTTGCCAGACCCATTGCGCAGGGGCAGGCAATCACGAGAACTGCCACCATGTTGATGAGCGCGCGGGTGAAGGCGTTGATATCCGCGTTTACCGGCAGTGCGGGACCCAGGAAGAACCAGCCCAGGAAGGTGAGTACAGCGATGCCGATAACGATGGGTACGAACACCGCCGAAATCCGGTCCGCCAGCTGTTGGATGGGGGCTTTGCTGCCCTGCGCTTCCTCCACCAGGCGAATGATTTGCGCCAGCGCTGTTTCCCGTCCTACCTTCGTCGCTTCGAACTTGAGCAGGCCCTGCTTGTTGAGCGTTGCTCCGGTGACAGAGTCCCCAGGTCCCTTTTCCACCGGCAACGATTCGCCAGTGAGCATGGATTCATCTACCGTCGAGCGTCCTTCGATGACGACGCCATCCACGGGGATTTTCTCGCCGGGGCGCACCAGTACCACATCGCCCACGTGCACATCGTCTGCCGGCACTTCCATCTCCACGCCGTCGCGCATCACCTGCGCCGTCTTCGCCCGCAGCCCTAGCAATTTCTTGATAGCTTCGGATGCGCCGCCTTTCGCACGCGCTTCCAGCAGCTTGCCGAGGCGGACGAGCGTGATGATGACGGCTGAAGTCTCCAGGTAAACATGTCCTTCCAGCCAACCAAAGACGATGGGGAGCGAATAGAGATACGCTGCCGTTGAGCCGAGCGCGATCAGAACATCCATGTTGGCAGCGCCGTTGCGGAGTGCCTTGACCGCGCCGGTATAGTATTGCGCGCCAACGTAGAACTGCACCGGCGTGGCGAAAGCCAGCATTACCCAGTGCACCCAGTCTGCATGCGCCCACATGCCAAACAGGCCGAAGTCGCGCGCCATCGAGAATAGGAAGAGTGGCAGGGTGAAGATCA
>JAKJAC010000068.1:0-15440 GCA_022707705.1 Chloroflexota bacterium | reverse complement strand
CTTCAGCGTCATCGGCGTCTCCGCCCAATTCGAGCGCTTCGAAGCCTGCCTGCGCCACGGCTTTGCGCAGCTCTGCTTGGCTGACGATGGTCGGAATGTAGCGGACACGCGCTTTCTCCGTAGTGAGCGCGACCTGCGCTTCTAACACTCCTTCCATCTGGAGCAGAGCTTTCTCTAACCGCCTGGCGTCGTTGGCGTCGGAGAGGCGTTTGATGATGAGCTCGGCTTCACCGGTAGCGATGCCGTATCCGGCGCGTTCGATTCGCGCAGTGATAGTAGAGAGGTCCACCAGCGCCGGGTCGAAGACTACGGTGGCGCGCTCCGAGGAGAGATTCACCACTGCATCCTGCACTCCTGCTTGCTTCTTCAAGCCGCGTTCGACTGTCGCCACGCAATTCGCACAGGTCATGCCGGTGATGGGAAGGGTCAAGTGTTTGGTCTCAGACATGGGTATAATCCGTATCGGGTAATGTGTGAGATTCCGGATCGCGTAAGTCGCGTTTCGAATTACTTCGCCGGGTAATTGATCTCCGCGAGCAACGCTTTGATGGCTTCCTCTGTTGCTGGGGCATCGAAGGTGATGACAGCTTGCTTGGTCTGCGGGTCTGCCTCGACCGAGCTAACGCCCTCTAGCTCGCTCACTTCCATTTTGATGGTGTGGACGCAATGCTTGCATGAGATATTGGGAATGGTATACGTTACAGTGTTCATAGTTTCCTCCATAGATTTAATGCTTGATCACGAATTATGGGTGAATAGGCTATGCAACCGTGTTCCATTACCTCCACCCATTTCCCGTGGCTTACACTTTGGTCGCAGCCTCGAAAACGGTGCTAATCTCCTTGAGCACGCGCTCTCGCTCTTGTGGGTCCTCGCCACGCACAGCAGTGATGACACACGAGTTGAGATGTTCTTCCAGTATCTGCGTGCTGATTTTGTTCAGAGCTGCCTGCACTGCCTGAATTTGGCGGATTACGTCAATACAGTAGGCATCTTCTTCCAGCATTCGCTGGATGCCGCGCAAATGCCCTTCCGCCGTTTTGAGACGCCGAAGGGCTTCCTCGTGATGTGCGCCATGGTGCATGTGTTCTGAACTATCGTGTTCGTGCATCGTTTTCTATCTCCTCCATGCCCCCCCCCATCCGGGAGGGGATATATCTATATTCTATCGCTTTTCTTGCAACCTGTCAAGGGGAAAAACGACCGTAATTGCTCAGAATCCCTTTTGATATGGCAGAATGGCTGAAGTTCAACGGAGCTGCGGCGTGTTTCTCTCCAGGAGGATGATGAAGTCCTGTATTCACCTGTTGTGGTTTTAGCGAACGGGCTGTCTATGCTACAATCATGGCATGGTGTAAAGGAGCTGCATGAAAATCGGGTCTTTCGAGTTCAATCTCCGCGAATTGAGCGGCGCCATGGGGGATTTCGGCACACTGTTTCCCCTTTCGGTCGGCTATATTGTGGTCTGCGGAATGAAGCCTGCCGGTTTTCTGGTGATGATGGGCCTGGCGAACATCGTCACGGGTCTGGTGTATCGTTTGCCGTTGCCCATTGAACCAATGAAGGTAATCGCAGTGATGGCGATCGCCCAGGCATGGTCGCCTTCGTTGATCTATGCTGCCGGTTTCACCATGGGCCTGGTGTGGTTGCTCTTTTCTGTGACGGGCGCGGTGGATTGGATTGCGCAGCATACCCCTAAGTGCATCGTGCGTGGAATTCAACTCTCGCTGGCGGCGTTGTTGCTCGTTCAGGCACTCCGCATGGTTGCGACAGGATGGCTCTGGGCTGTGGTTGCTGTGGTGTTGATTTTGCTGCTGCGCGACAATCGTTACGCGCCTGCCGGTTTGGTGGTCATGGCTTTGGGTCTGGGTGTGGCGCTCTTCCGCGGTGATTTGCGCGGGGTTACGCCGCCGCGGTTGCAGCTGCCATCGCTCACCAGCTTCACCCTGGCGGAGATGTGGGAGGCTTTTCTGCGGGCAGGGTTGGCGCAGATCCCCCTGACTGCGACAAACGCTGTGATTGCGACGGCAGCCCTTATCAAGACCTATTGGCCCAATCAGCCCGTGGCAGAGCGCAAGCTGGCGCTGAATCAGGGCTTTATGAACGTGTTTGCTCCGTTCTTCGGCGGCTTTCCACTGTGCCATGGCGCGGGAGGCCTGGCAGGGCAATACGCTTTCGGCGCGCGGACGGGTGGCGCGAACATACTAGAGGGCAGCATCGAAATTGCCCTTGGGCTATTCTTTTCGGCTTCGATTGCCCAGCTGTTTTCTGTGTTCCCCCATGCCATCATCGGCGCGATGTTGTTTTACGTGAGTCTGCAGCTGCTCAAAGGCGCCACAACGCTGGCATGGAACCATGAACTCATTTTCGTGGCGCTGACGGTGTTGGTCTCGGTGCTGAGCAACATGGCGCTCGGCTATCTGGCGGGGATGGCGGCGTATTATCTGGTCCAGCTGTGGCGGAAGCCCGCCCCGAGGGTGTAGTGGACAGCGTGAACATAGTTGGGTCGCCGCAAGTGCGCTTCGTGCGCCTGCTCTGCTTTTAGCTCTCCAAGACAATTCCCACGGGGCAATGGTCGCTGCCCACGACTTGGGGGAGAATGAAGGCATCGCGCACGCGCGGCAACATCTCAGTCGCGACAAAGAAGTAATCAATACGCCATCCGATGTTGCGCTCGCGAGCGCGGGTGGCAACAGACCACCAGGTGTACTGTTCTGTGGCATCAGGATGGAAAGCGCGGAAAGTATCTACATAGCCCGCCTCGGCAAAGCGGTCCATCCATGCGCGCTCCTCCGGTAGGAAGCCCGATGCGTTGCGGTTGGGACCCGGGTGGCTAAGGTCAATCGGCTGATGCGCCGTGTTCACATCCCCGCAGAAGATAACGGCTTGCCCCGACCGGCGTAGGGTTTCGCAGCGCTCCAGAAATGCCTCGTAGAATGCCATCTTATACGGCACCCGTTGCTGGTCACGTCGTCCGTTGGGGAAATAGCAGTTGACCAGCGTGAAGGTTTCATAGCGCGCAATTTGGGTGCGCCCTTCCCGGTCGAATTCGGGGATGCCGATGCCGGTGCTTACTTCCAGTGGGCGGATGCGGCTGAGCAGCGCCGTTCCGCTGTAACCCTTCCGCGCTTCTGAGGCATGCCAATAGCCGTGATAGCCTGGCAATTGCACAATCCCCTCAGGCAGGTCTGCTTCCTCCACGCGTGTTTCTTGCAGGCAGAGGATGTCCGGTTGCGTCTGTTGGAACCAGGGGAAAAAACCCTTGCGCGCGACCGCTCGCAAGCCATTCACGTTCCAGGAGAGTAAAGTGAGTTCTGTCATCATCCGTCTCATGCAGGAACACGGAGGACACTGAGCGGTTTGCGTTTTCTGTGTCCTCCGTGTTATCTGGGGTTTGAGATTAGCTCAGCAGCTGCTCCAGGCGCGTGACCATATCTGCCAGGATGCCGAAAGTAACTTCAACGGCTTCCGGTGTGGTGAGATCCACGCCAGCCAATCTGAGGGCATCGAGCGGATACAGTGCGCTGCCACTTCTGAGGAATTGCGTATAACGTTCGACGGCGGCCCCCCCCTCATCCAACACGCCGCGCGCCAGAGCGTGCGCCCCGGAGATGCCGGTGGCGTATTGGAAGACGTAGTAATCCACAAAGAGATGCCCAAATGTGGCCCAGGTAATACCCACGCGGTCGCGGTCAACGTGCACTTCAGCCCCGTACCCCTCGGCGAAGAGGTCCGCCATCAGGGCGATCATATCATCCGCTGTCAAGCCTTCACCCCGCTCTACGCGTTGGTGCGTCTCGAGCTCAAAACGCGCCAGCGTAGGCATGATGAAGAAGTAACGGTGGAAGTTGGACATTGCTTCTTCGATGAGACCAATCTGGAAGGCTGGGTCGGTTTGGGTGCGCAATAGATAGTCGCGAACGAGGGCTTGATGGAAGTTGGAAGCTACTTCTGCCACAAACATGGAGTAATCGGCGTAGATGACGGGTTGGGTTTTCCAGGTGAGATAGGAATGCATGGAGTGCCCCAGCTCGTGCGCCAGCGTGCTCAGGCTGAAGAGGTCGTTGTTGAAGCTCATCATGATAAAGGGATATGTTCCGGGCCAACCGGAGGAAAAGGCGCCCGCGCGTTTCCCCTGGTTGGGGAGCACATCCACCCAGCGCTCTTGGGTACAGCCACGGCGAACCGTCTCCACGTAGTCTGTGCCCATCGGGGCGAGTCCTTCGCAGATTAACTCCACTGCCCGTTCGTAGGAGATAGGCGCAAGTGATGTTTTCTGTAATGGCGCCCAGATATCGTAGGGATGCAGGGTTTCCACGCCGAGGGCTTTGCGACGTATCGCCCAGTAGCGATGCCACGTCGGAAGATTCTTGCGAAACGTGTCTATCAGATTATGGAAGACGGTTTCGGGAATATCATGGGTAAAGAGCGCCGCCTGCAGAGTGGAGTCGTAGTTCCGCGCGCGCATCATGAAGGCGTTCTGTTTGAGGGAGGTAGTGAGATTGGATGCCAGGGTGTTCTTGAAGGCGAGATGGAGGTCGGTGACATGCTCCCAGGCTGTGCGGCGAGCCTCCCGGTCGGGTCCGTTGAGGATTTTCCCCAGAGTCCCTTGTGTTACGGGAATCTGGGCGCCATCGCCGGCGATAGCAGGTTCAAATTTGAAGTCGGCATTGGTCAGCATGCCGGCAGTGGCTTCTGCACCCCCAAAAGGATCCATCAGCATGCCCAGCAACGCTTCGACTTCCGTGGAGCGCACATGCGTCTGCTGGCGGAATAGATCGTGGATGGAATGTTCCATGAAAGCCAGGCGTGGCTCTTGCTCTATCCAGGCATGCAGTGTTTCCTCGCCGATTTCCAGCAGTTCGGGGTTGAGGAAGGCAATCGTCGCCATGGTCTGCCCCATCAAGCCCTGCGAGCGACCATCAGCGGCAGCAGCCCAGGAATCGTTCATATCCACGGCGTGTTCCATGCTGGCGTAGAGGTAGAGCTTGCCGATCCGGCGATACAGCGCTTCGAAGGCGTTCATTGCTTCGAGAAGAGTGGCGGGACCTTCGGCAAGGCGTCCCTGAAAGGCGCCAAAATCCGGGATGCTCGCTAACGCCGCAGTGAATTCGGCCTCCCACGCCTCGCGCGAAGGGAAGACACTGGGGGCATTCCAGGTATACATTTCGGGGACTTCACGACGCGGAAGTACAGCGTTTTGGGTCATCAAATAGCTCCTTGGTTCGGAATGAGTACAGCAACCTACACATCGTGCGGTGCTACATTGCAGTGTCCTGTTGTGAGGAATACTTTAGCCCAAGCCTGTAGTTTGTCAACAGAAAACCAATCACATATCCTACCTCGGTCAGAGTCTTTTCATTCTTGTCAGGGTATGCCTACCGACGGGGCTTAGCGGCTGAAGTCCACAGCATAAAAGATGTTTTACGGGGACAGGATACCACCTGTCCCCGTAAAACATCCTAAAAACCAATGGCTCTAGCCATCTTCTGGGCAGCAACTCCCGATCCAGCAGGAGAATGATCACGCCACACTTGCTTGGTTGAAGCACTTATGATTCAGGTTATACTGTTTGTGTATCAGAGCGAGCGCTCAACCGCATGTTCCTGCCTGCTTTTTGAGCCTTGTTCCTGATTCACAGAGATCGGTGTTCGAGGAGGACGCGATGTTGAACGATGCAGAACTGAAAGCGTTATTGGAGCAGTTGAACACAGTCGCGGTGGTGGGGATGTCTACCAATCCTGCCAAAGCTGCTCATCGTGTGCCGGCATACTTGCTTACCGAAGGTTTTGAAGTAATTCCGGTGAACCCTCACGCTGAGACGATTCTTGAGCGACGTTGCTATCACAGCCTGTTGGATATCCCGGAATCCATTGACATCGTGGATGTGTTTCGTCCCTCGGAGGATGCCCTGGCGGTTGTGGAAGAGGCGATTGCGAGGCATAGGGTGCGCGGTGATGTGGCGTTGATCTGGTTGCAGCTGGGAATCGCGAACGAGACTGCACGGGCGCTAGCTGCAGACGCGGGCATACCATTCATTCAGGATCGTTGCATGGCAATTGAGATTCCGCGGCTATTTCCACATGGCAGGCAACAGAAGCAACCGTGAAGGGGAAAACTGCTACAGCAGGGTGCGGGGATCGGGTAGGACGCCGGGTTTGAGTATCCGTACTGCTGCCTCGTAGCCTTCGGCTTCCATGGCATTAGGACGCACGCTGCGCACCTGGGCAATGGCTGCGTCGGGCGTCAAGCCCTTGTAGGTGACCAGATATCCTGCCAGGATGGCGCCCGTGCGATCTCTCCCGATGTAGCAGTGCACGAGTGTGGGATTCCCGACGTTCAGCTGTGAGTCAATGAAAGTCCATACCTTGAGCGACTCATAGATGAAGGCGCGCTGCAACCCTCGCGAGGTCAACAGCAATGAAGGGAATTTCCCCCGGTAGTGGATGAAACCTTGCGGTGATAGGTCGTTGGGCATATCATCGGCAGCGAGTGAAACAATAGCACGGATACCTGCAGCGTAAAGTTCCGCAGGATTCCACGGCGCTACAGTGGGTCCGGGACGCCCGGCGAGTAAACCGTCAATGATCCAGAACACGTTTTGCATCCCCCCTATTATATCTAAACCGGCGGGACGTCAAGATAATTAGCCAGGGCAACTGTTCAGATCTCCAGCGTAGAGTGCAGTTCCATGGACTAAAATCTGCCAAAGAAGGGATTTTTCGGGGCAGCGCTGCCCCGAAAAATCCTCTATGATTCTCGGACTTTGGTCCGTATCTGCCAGAATCCACGGGGTAGAAAACGTCAAATGCATCAGCCTTGCGGATGCATTTCAAAATGGGGGCGAAAATTTCAGGCGCCCCTACAGGGCGCAAGAGAAAGTTGATTTTTTGCGGCGTGGCACAGCCACGCCGCAAAAAATCAATCAAAGGAAAGGCATTTGCATCACAGTCGTCTTGCTTTTTCCCCAAAACTGAAATGCACCCAACCTTGCCTCAAAAGGGCAGTTGCTTTATCAGGGTTGTGAAGTATAGTCAATCCCGTTGGTGAGCGCCAGGACTTTCTGGTAAGCGCTAGCTCGCCATGGAGAAATGACACGATCAGCCATATCTCCGTGATAGTCTAATGGGAGTTCTTGGATAGCGATGGAAACAATAAAGGTGGAAACTGAGGGGCTTGCTGAACAGCGTGCTACTTCAGAGGGTGTGGTCGCTGTACAATTCCAGCCGGTAGGCAAGGCTTATCACTTTGTTGCCGCCCCAGAGCTGGTTTTAGCAGTGGATGATTGGGTCGTTGTGGAAACAGCCTATGGCTTGCAGGTTGGGCAGGTGGTTGCTATCATGACCTCATTGACCTGCAAAGGCTGCGGCGATGAGGCATTGCGCCCGGTATTGCGCCGCGCCAGTGGTCTGGATATGGCGCGCCGCCAGCATCTGCAGGAGCGTGGCGAAAGGGCGGCGGCGATGACTGCCGAGGAAATCAAAGCCATGGAGCTCAGAGAGCTCAAAGTAGTCGAGGTGGAATTTACCCTCGATGGCGAGAAAGCAATCGTGTTCTGCACGGGAACGCTTTCGGGCAATGACCAGAACACTTTGCGACGACGCCTGGCGCAACGTTTGCGTTGCCATGTGGACCTCCGCGTTATTGGACCCCGGGATCATGCCAAGATGCTTGGCGGCTACGGTGTCTGCGGTGAACCGTTGTGTTGTGCGCGCTTCCTGGATGATTTTCATACCGTCTCGATTCGGATGGCAAAAGACCAATCCATTTCGATGGCGCCGACAGATATCACGGGCATGTGCGGGCGCCTGCGCTGTTGCTTAGCTTACGAGCATCAGGTCTACCTGGATTCTGCCAAGGATTTCCCCAAACGTAAATCACGGGTCCGTACCGCTGAGGGGATTGGACGGGTGGTTGATTGGGATGCGCTCAAGGCAGAGCTGATTGTGGAAATTCCGCCAGATGGTCCCCGTCGGGAGCGCAAGCATTATCGCTTCCCCGTTGCCGATGTTGAAGTGCTCTCCGGAGAGGAGACTGAGTGAGTCTGATGTTGGTAACCAAAAACGACCGGTAATGCCGGTCGTTTTTGTTGGTCTCAATACAAGTCTACGGCTCGATGTGGATTAGGGTGAGCAGGATATTCCCCGTAAGGGAATCTGCGCCCGCGCCGGCGACCGCGACCCGGACAGCGGTATCTGTCTGATACATCCCGGTAAGAATTTGATAATCGCCTGGCGGTGTTTCCGGTGGAACGCTGAGCGTGTAGGTGTCTTGCAGCGGCACCCCAATCAGCCAGTTTTGGGTAGGATAAGCGCCTTCCAGAGGAATTTGATCGTCCTGCGCCCAGAGAGGTCCTTGTGTGACGGGGTTATAGGCTGTGCCGAGCAGGTGTGTGAAGACGGTGTAGCTCTGGCTGATGGGGGCTTGCGCCTGCCAGTAGAGGGTCAATTCCAGCGTGGCGCCCGGATGCGCCACAGGCGGATTCCCCGCCCGGGCGCCACGCAATGCGTAACCCAGCAGAGTTGCCTCGCCGGCGGTGGCGTCCAATCGGTGGCGAATTCGAGCGAGAACGGGAGGCTTGAGTGTGTGGGTGACGCGCAACTGTCCAAAGCGGGCTGTCACGCCGTTGGGGGCGCTTACCTCGAAAGAATAGGGCTGCGCCGGTGTGTAGGGCTGTATGGTGAAACGAACCTGGTGGTAGCGTGCTTTCCCTTCCGGCGTGGGCGCCACTAAAATGGTCGTGTTATCTGCAATCGTGCCATCCTCCCCGCGCAATGTGACGGTCAGGGTGAGTGGTTCCTCTGCCTGCAAGTAGAGCCCTAACCGCACGTCATCCAGCTGGCGGAATTCCGTGGTTGGAAGGTCATAGCCAAGGAGCGCTCCTCGCTCACCCAGGTCTTGCGCCAACAGCGTTTGCGGCGGCGTATTCCAGAGTGGTACCAGCGGCTCTTCATCTACGGCAGAGAAGAGGCTGAGCGCATTGTAGCCGAATTCAACGTGCAGGATGCGCCTGGTATGCGCCAGTAACCAGGCTTCAGCTTGCCCTTCTGGGTCTTCGAGGTTGCGTTCTAGTTGCACCAACCAGATGCGGGGATGCTCTGCGGCGAGCGCACCCAGCTCTATAGCCGCCGTCGTCTCAGTGAGCGGGGGCGGGCTTTGGGGCAGGCGGGTGATAGGCGGGCGTGTTTCAGGCGCAGGGGCGCGGTCATAACTTAGCGTGAAGATGGGATAACGATCACCAGAAACGAGCGCCAGCGCATCACCGGGTTGCGCGTGGGTCCAGATAATGCGGCTTAGCGTCAGATCATTATCGCGCAGATAGCGCGAGCTAAAATGCTGCGGCAGCGACCACACCATGAGTCCCACTATTCCGGCACAGAACAACCATCCCAGGTACCGCAGTTTGGAGGATAGCTTCAGCCAACCCCTTAACGACCATGCCAGGAGCACATAGAAGGCAGGCGCCAGCGGCAGCAGGTAGCGCGCTTCGACGCGGGGATTATAGAAGAACGCTCGGGGTTGTGAGAGCGCCCAGATGATGAGCGGCATCAGCAAGACACTGCTGCCCAGGAGCGCCAGCGCCCACAACTGGCGCGCGTGCCCGGCGGGCGACGTTCTGCGTCGCAGCAGCACAACACCGCCAACAAGCGCTCCTACCACGAGTAGAGCGGGCAAGCGATAGCGACCGACATCGGTGGAAATGCCCAACGTGACCAATACAGCATTGAGTTCCAACACGAAGCCCAGCGACGTGGGTTCTTTGACCACCGACCAGGAACGCATCCGGGGTAGCGCCAGCGTCATCCACGGAATGACGAAGGGGAGCACTCCTGCCTGGATGGCAATCCAGCGCCCCCAGAAGCGCCAGCGCTCCGCGCCACAGCGAGTGCCGCGCCATCCGGCGAGCAACAGTGTGAGGTTTTCGATGGGGACGAGCACGATAGAAGAGTAGACGGTTAGCATCGCCCCTGCCGTCGCCAAAATCCACCCGCCGATAGTGCGGCGCGTAGTCTCCCCATCGGCGAGTCGAGCGGTGAAATAGAGTGAAAGTGTGGCGCATAACCCAGCGAGAACGTACATCCGCATTTCCTGGGACCACCAGATATGGAAGCGCGAAAGCGCCAGCAACCCTGCCGCCCCGATGCCTACGGCAGTGGAGCGGGAGAGTCGCCGCGCGAGCGCATAGATGGTTGGCACAGTGAGGAAGGCTTCCAGGACAGTGATAAAACGAAGAGCAAACTCCGTCTCGCCGCTGACCCGCGCCCAGAGCCACAGCAACCAAAAGTAAAGCGGCGGATGCACATCGGCGGCGGTCCACAACGTCGCCCCGGTGAAAGACATGCGGGAAGCGACCACGGATAGCCCTTCATCCCACCAGATGTTTTGCGCTCCCAAACGGGTCAGGCGCAGCGCAAAGGCTATCAGCAGAATCACGCCCAACAGGTACCGCTGTCGTTGTCTGGATTTCATAGAATTCCCTTCAGTGCACAACCTCGAAGAGCATTATAACCTCAAAGGCAGCTCCAACAAATAGGAGAAGCAGGTTTTGTGAGTGTCTTTGAGCGCGCATAGTGCGTCTCAAAAAACCTATCTTGCCACGTTCCATGCTGAAGGCTTTTGTCATCCTGCTTCCCGATGTTATAATGCCCTTTGTGAGCGAAAAACCAATCAAAGTCATCATTCAGATTCCTTGCTTTAATGAGCGGGATTCCCTGCCGGAAACGGTGCGCGCGTTGCCGCGCGAGATTCCTGGCGCGGATGTTGTCGAATACCTGGTTGTGGATGACGGCAGCACAGATGGCACCGCTGAAGTCGCTGGGGCTCTGGGAGTCCATCACGTGGTGCGTCACACGCGCAACCGTGGGCTGGCGCGGGCTTTTGTCACAGGTTTGCAAGCAGCGCTGGAAGCGGGTGCTGATGTGATTGTCAATACCGATGCTGACAATCAATATGAGGCGGCGGATATTCCTCTGCTGGCGCAACCGGTCCTGGAGCGGCGCGCGGATATTGCAGTGGGCGACCGGCAACTGGCGCAGCACCCGTATTTCTCTCCTATCAAACGGCGCCTCCAGCTCATGGGTAGTTGGGTGGTAGGTCGGGCTGCCGGCTTAACGGTGCACGATGCGACGAGCGGTTTTCGCGCCCTGAGCCGTGAAGCGGCGCTGCGGATATTGGTGCTGGGTGATTATTCTTATACACTGGAGACGCTAATCCAGGCGGGAGCGGAACGGCTTGCCGTCGCCTATGTTCCCATCCGGGTCAACCTGGTCACCCGCCCTTCACGGCTGATGAAGAACCTTACGCATTTCCCCAGCACGATTTTGCGCGCCTATACGATGTACCGTCCCCTGCGCGTCTTCCTGTGGTTTGGAGCATTGTGTGTGGCTATGGGGTTGGGGCTAGGGGTGCGCTTTCTCTACTTCTATTTCAACGGCAATGGTATGGGGCATGTGCAATCCCTGATCCTTATGGCGGTGCTGCTTATTGTGGGTTTCCAAATCTGTCTGATCGGACTGTTAGCGGATTTGGTTTCCGCGAACCGCAAAATTATGGAGGAGACTCTCTACCGGTTACGGAAAGTGGAACTGCTGTTGACGGAGCACAAGCGGGATGATGCTTAAGGCGCTCAAAGAACTGTGGCAGTACCGCGAGCTCGTTTACAATCTCGTGTTACGTGACCTCAAGGTGCGGTACAAGAATTCGCTGTTGGGAGTGCTTTGGTCGTGGCTCAATCCCTTGCTCATGATGTTGGTATTCACGTTCGTCTTCAACGTGATGCAGCGCTCCCCCATGCGCGACTTCCACATCTTTGTGCTAAGCGGCTTGCTGCCGTGGAATTTCTTCTCCGCAGCGGTAATGGGCGGGTTGTTTAGCGTCACCGGCAACAGTCACCTGATCAAGAAGGTTTATTTTCCTCGCGAGATTCTGCCCATCTCGACGGTGCTTTCCGGGTTGGTGAATTTCATCATCAGCTTGCCGGTGCTGTTTTTGCTGGCGTTGATTTCGGGCGTGCCACTCAGTGCCTGGGTGTTGTTGTTGCCTCTCCCTATTCTGGTGCAGACCTGTTTTACGATCGGCTTCGTGTTCTTTCTTTCCACGCTGGAAGTCTTCTACCGTGATACGCACATGGTCATGGATGTGGGGATTCTGGCATGGTTTTTTCTCACGCCCATCTGGTATTCGGTGCAACAGGTAGCGGAAAGGGCAACGCTCCTGGGCGTGCAGTTTTCGCCGCGACGTTTGCTGTTCTGGCTGAACCCCATGGCTTCGATCATCAATACTTATCAGGACCTGGTCTATTACGGGCAGTTAACGACGTGGGATTTTCTGGCGCGTACGGCTATCACGGCGGTGATTGTGTTGGTATTGGGCTACGCATTCTTTCTCCGTTTCCGTGGGCGTTTCGGAGAAGAATTGTGAGCTTGTCACTTCAAATGATTGTGGTATAATCTCGCTTGCGAAGGCACGGGGATGTAGCTCAGCTGGGAGAGCGCTACAATCGCACTGTAGAGGCCAGGGGTTCGAATCCCCTCATCTCCACAGCGGGGCGGTAAGCCCCGTCGTAATAGATTAACTGAGGGCCTGTGGCGCAGTTGGGAGCGCGCTTCAATGGCATTGAAGAGGTCAAGGGTTCGAATCCCTTCAGGTCCACACAGAAACGACCCCGCTCAACGTGAGCGGGGTCGTTTCTTATTGCGCTGTTCCTGGCTGAATTCACCGGCTTTGATCCCAAGCCGGGTCCTCAAAACGTTGGATTTCGAGGAGATAACCGTTGGGGTCGCGGAAGAAGCAGTGATAGATGCCGTACTTGGGGTTGTGTGCGGGTTCTTTTTCAAGACTTATACCTTTTGTACGCAGCTGCTCGGTCCACCCGTCTACATCACCGGTGACAAAAGTGATAATGACCCCTTCCGGTTTTGCTCCTGTTCGCTCGCAGAATCCAAGGTAGGCAGCATCGCCGACCCGGTAGATACGGCAACCGCCCTGATCCAACGCCAACGGGAGTTCTAACACAGTCTCATAAAAGTGAGAAGTACTTGCCAGGTCGGCGGTGTATAGGAAGGTAATCTGCTCTGTAAAGGGTGTCTGTTTCATAGGTTCTCGATAAGTCTAGGGTTGAAAATACGCTCTAAAGCGTGTCCGAGCAGTGCAAAAGCCAGCCCTGTCACCAGCAGAATCATGGCGGGTACCAACACCAAATGGTAGGGACCATTGAAGATGTTGGTTGAAAAGGCTGAATACACCAATTTGCCCCATGTCGGAAGGACTGGGTCGCTTAGCCCGAGAAAAGCCAACGCAGATTCCAGAAACACGTAACTGGGGATGAGAATGATGAGCTGGGGAAGCAGAACGGGCATAATGCGCGGCACTAGGTAGTTGAAGATGATCCTGCGGTCACTGGCGCCATAGGCATGCGCGGCTTCGATATAGGGGGCCTGTTTGGTCTGTAAAAAGATGGCTCGATAGTTCTTAAGCCCACTGCCAAAGATACTCAATACTACCACGACGCCGAGCAATACCCAGAAGCTGTGGGAGTAAAGGGTAAAGATCATCAGGCTTACCGGCAAGAAAGGCAATACCATGTTGATCTCGGTGAGACGTTGCAGCAGCTGGTCTATCCAACCGCCATACCACGCGCTGATAGCTGCCAGCAACATAGTGGCTAGGGAGGTGCTGATGGCAGCTATGATGCCGAAGGAGAGCGCCACCGCAGTTCCCCAGAGCACTGCTACCATGAGGTCACGCCGGCGATCATCGGTCCCCGCCAGACCATGCACCTGTCCGTAGATGATGAACTCGGCATCCAGATCAGCTGGTCCTTCAAAGATCAAACCGCTGACGTGCAGCTCATAGTGCCCTTTGAGGGGCGTGGGAGTCTCCGCGCTGGGATCAGCGAAGAGCGCTTGCTCCGGCGCTTCACCGTCCAAACGCCTGAGCAGATGATCATCGTGAGCGAAGCGATATTCCTGTTCTTTCGTCGCCGAAAGCTCCCCAACCCGGATTTCACGTCCATCGGGTGTAACCCAGCTTAGTGAGATATAAGGCGATTTAGTGACCGGGGCTGTGTATAGGAAGACGGTCAATGCTTGAGGAAAACGGTCATAGGTGTACTCGAACGGGAAGACCATTTTCACTTCTGTTATCTCGGGTGAGATAACGACGACCTCTTTCTGTATCGGGTCTGTGCGGCTGCTGTGAACCTGTGTGGGTGGGAGTTTGTCTCGCAGGAAGATATTGACCCAGGTGGGCAGTGCGTTCTGGGGGTTTTTGTACCAGGTCTGTTGATCTCCGCGCCAGAGTCGTATTGCTTCCGGGTAAGGAATTGCGATGACCGCATAGATGGCGACGCCAATCATGAAGAGGATGATTGCCAGACCGAGCAATGCCGACGGGTATCGCGCTAATTCATGCCACAGGTGTTTCAGATTTCCAAGACTGGTCTGCCACTGGGTTTTTAGGGCTTGAATTAGGGATTTGCTGTCGGGAAGACGCCAGGTGAGCTGTGACCAATCGGGTAGATGCCGGGCGCGTCGCGGTGATTTCACCCTCAAGTGTGCTTCACTACCGATACGGATGCGAGGGTCCACCCATGCGTAAGCGATGTCCAGGATAAAGACCGTAACCGCAAGGAGATAGGCAAAGGTAACTACCAACGCGAGAATCAAGGGAATATCATTGCGATTGAGCGCCATGGTGAAAAGCCTGCCCACCCCTTCTACATTGAAGAAATGCTCGAGAATAATCACCTCTTGCCACAGGCTGGTGAGGAGCAGGGCGAAATTGGTGAGCACGCTAGGCAGTGTCGGGCGCAGGATGTAGCGGCGTTCGAGGAGTCTCGCGGGAACACCCTTGGCTTTGGCAAGGTCTACGTAATCCTCGTCGTAATGCAGGAGGAAAAATGTGCGCCAGGCAAACACGCTCTGGAGGAATTTGCTCATGAAGATAGATAGGATGGGAAGAACCATGTGCCTCAATACGATGGGTGCACCAGCCCATCCAAGACCTGTGGGCCAGGCGTCGAAGCGCGCTGTAGCTAGGTGCATGATTTTTCCAGGAAACTGAAAAGCCAATACCGTCAAGAAAATACCGTAAACCCACGGTGGCGCCGTCGAGAACGGTGAGAGTAGGATAATTAGCCGGTCTATCCAGCCTCTATGTGCTTGGGTCAACGCCAGCGCAGTGGCGATGCTGGCAAAGAATAACAATACATTGGCCGACCCGAAGAGCAGCAAGGTCCGCGGCAGGCGCTCCAGCACGTATGCAGAGACTTTGTAGGTATACTGTCCGCCAAAGAAAATGCGCTGTAACTTGGAATCGCCCCAATCGAGGGTGAGCGCGTGCGTGACCCAACGCGCGGTGCGCAGCAGAAAGGGTTGGTGGAGTCCCCGCGCTTCCTCAATCGCGAACATGGTATCTGTCATGAGCTGCAAGCGTTCCTC
>JAKJAC010000067.1 GCA_022707705.1 Chloroflexota bacterium | reverse complement strand
GCCCAGTTACTCTAGCTTTGCCGTCTCTCTACAGGCACGTAGACTTCCAGGTTACTTTCAGAAGGCTGCAATCCTGGTATGGCAGCGTAACGGACCAGATAGCAGGGGTGTGCGACGCGATAGTCGCTCTGCGGTAACCAAACGTAGTCAATATAGTCGCGCAATAACTCGAGGTCGCGTGCTGTCCCAACCTGGGCAAAACGCAGATAGGTCGCCTGCGGCAAGTCCTTGCGCACCAATCCCGGCGGGATTTCCGGCATCACTTGTGCTGCCACTGCTGCCAGCACTGCGCGTTCCAGCTCATCTCCACGAGGATGACACACCCAGGCATAGCATGACTCACAGCGGACTGCCGCGCCCGCCAACTCATGGGAGAGCCATGCCCAGGCAGGCGCATCTCGATCACCCAACGTCATCACACCCACTAGAGTGAGAGTGAAATCTGGCAACTCCGCGGGTTGCCAGGGACCGCAACGAGCGATGTGTTCCACATGGGCGCCCGTGAGCGGCGGCAACAACTGCCGGTACCCGACTTGTCCCTGCTGCCGCCATTGTGAGGGCGATTGCCCCAGCACGCGACGGAAAGCCCGGGAAAACGTCTCCAGGTTGTTGAACTGATAATCGAAGGCCACATCGGTGACCTTAGCCGAGGTGTGAAGCAAAGCGCGCGCCGCCTCAGCGATACGCCGCCGCATCAGATAATCATAAGGCGTGTAATGCGTTACATTCTTGAAGCTACGGCAAAAGTGATAGAGCGAATACGCGACCGCGTCTGCCACATCTCCCAGAGTGATAGCCGTCTGGAGATGATTCTCGATGAAATCAAGCGCGCGCACAATCGCAGCAGGGTCGCTCATCAACCAACCTCAAGGGAGCAAGGGGATGTAGACTTCCAACTCAGATTCCGAAAGGTTTTCCACGCTCTTGAAGCGCTCATCATAACGCTGCACACTGAAGGTCGTAAGACGTTGAACTCCCAGCTTCGGCAACCAGGCGTGATCCAGCTCCCAGATCCAATCCGAGGCGATTTCCTCACCGGCAAGTGTAAATACAGCGTAGCGCCCCCCAGGCAACGTTTTCCCCACAACGGCAAGCGGCAAATCCGCAAGTTGCGTCACTTCCACCCCTATGAAGACCTCGAACTCACCGGTTTGCAATGTCTCCGGGTGATAGATGTGAAACTCGTAACACACGGCGCGATCCTTGATGGGCAACTCCGCCATCCCGCCAGAGTACCAATATTCGCCCCAACGTTGCCACAGGCGCCCAATTTCGTTATCGGCGCTCCAACCACCGTGACTACGGAACGGGTCGCCGAAGAAGTCAAAGCCCGCCAAAAGCCGTGTTGGCTGTTCAGTAATCGCTGCTTTCATGCCAACCTCCCGATGTTTGCTGCTACCCCAAGTGTACCTGCATCCGCCCGGCATGCAAAATACCGCCGGGCTCACCCGGCGGTATGATCTTGTTACTGCTAATGCGCGTTGACAAACTCCGCGCCCCAATCAAAGCTCGCAGAATCCTCGAACCACGCGGGCCAATGCGCGCACCACGCAGGACGAGCAATGTCACGCACACGGTCATCCGAGGGGTGATAGGGTTTGATATCCAGGATGGGGCTGCCATCTTCCGCATCAATGTAAGGCAGATAGATGATGCCCTGCGCTTGATCCATTCCCTGAACTGCCGCCACCGTTACCGCGATGGGATTGGGACGCACCGGAGCACGCGTGGCAAAAATGCCCATGACTTCGGGACCGTGCGTGTAAGGCTGCGGCACTTCCAATACCTCACGATACTCATCGTACAGGTGGCACCACCACAACACCAGCACGTGCCCGAAACCGTCAAGCCCTTCCAAAGCACACCGGTACTCCGGTGCCAGCTCTAGACGGAAACCCTCTTCACCCGCCCGCACAACACCAATCGGCTTTACCACAAACTCCTGCGCATCCATGCGACCCTCCTGAAGGTGAACTATGAACCGGCGCCGTATGCCCGGATTCACCCTTCAGTATAACCAACCCATCCGCTGAAGTCTTGACGCTCCTTGCCGGTTTGTAGCCTGCAAGGCGCAGAGGTAGCCTCGCACTTGACGATTCTTGCGGTGACTAATCTCCGTGATGCAAATCTCAGGATACAGCACGAGGTTGCATCAGGCGCTCCATCCAGCGTTCTGGCGCTTGCAGAGGCGCGAACTCACCATACTCACGGTAGAGTCCCTGGGCGTCACGAGTAGCGAGCAGCAAACGCTTCAATCCCTGCAATTCAGGATGGCGCACGACAGCCTCAATCAGCCACTTCCCCAAGCCATGCCCACGGTGGGATTCGAGCACAAAGACATCACACACCCAACCAAATGTAGCGTAGTCGGTCACAACACGCGCAAAGGCGACCAACTCCTGCTGCGCGTAGATTCCAAAACAGAGTGAGGTTTCGATGGTGCGCTCCACCGCCTCGCGCGAACGTCCCTGCGCCCAATACGAGCGCTCAGAGAGGAAAGAATGGATGCTAGCGACGTCGAGGCGGGTTTTATCGGTACTAAGCGTGTACCCATCGCGGTGTTCTTCAACAATCATGATCTCTCTTCCCCCTTGCGCTTTCAGATTCCAGAGAACGCTCTAGCGTCGCTCCCATGCCATACCAGGATAATAACGGATAGCGCCCACAGTTTCCAACAACACCTTACCGGGGCTTTCGAGCACCGGTTCCCCGTTCCACGTCTGGAGTATCACGCGCATCTCGGTCTGCCCCAAATGCAGGAAAAGCGCCCGCAGCGCCTGCTGCAGGGTCAACTCATCTGTCCCTTTGGAAGTTAGGAGGTCCGCGCCGCCATTCATGGCGACCAGAACCGGCAATCCGCGCACCTGCACAAGCCACGTCGAAGGAACGCGCGCGAAAGTCAACGGTTCATTCTGAACCTCTTCATCCTGAACCGTGAGAGGACCTCCTTCACGCACCGCGCCCCACAGATTGGCAGGGTCACAAGCATTGAGCACAACCGGCACAGGCGCCTCTTCCAGAGTATCGCGCAACGCACGCAGGCGCTCCACCACCTCCGGGAGCGCAAACTGCACGCCAGATAAACCCTGCACGAAGTATCCCCTTCGCACCTCGCCCCGCAGTTCCAAACGTTGCAGTTGCGGATAGAGCAGACTCCAATCCCACGCACCAGTCTCGCCCTCCAGACACTCGTGCGTGACCACACCATAGCGCGCCAACAGCTGGCGGGTCTGCTGCGCGACCCGTTCTGCCGCGGGGAGCGACTTTCCCAATACGCTGAAGCGATGAACGGGTGACCAGCGCCCTACCCAGCGCGGCGATGGCGCTGAGTACAGCGTGGTGCGTTCCACGCGTTGGCGCACACGGTCCCGCGCCGAACGGTACCGGGCAACATCAGGTTTGCGACCTGGAGAGCGAACACCCAACCCCAGAGCCTCCCGTCGCTGGGCTAGTTCAGCTTCGAGCGAACTGTAGGGTTGTCGCGACTGGGGTTGAGGGCGGGTCACCTCAACAAGTCGCCGCAGTGACTCAAGGCTATCGTTGGTCACCAATCCCGCAAGCGTCAATTCGATGAGAGCGCTCTCGGTGGCAGCATCCTCTAGTTCCAACGCTGCACCGATATCATTAAAGAAGCTCGCACCCTCCGACTTGAGAAAGTCGTAAACAGGACGCGCCGTCTCACTTAAGATACTCAGGTCTGCCGGCGCCGGCTCAAGATAGACATTGCCCTCCCCCCGGAAGAGAAAGCGGACCCGCGCCCGGCGTGGGTCCGCACCACCCGCGCCAACCCAGATTAAGTCGCCGCTGCGGCAAAGGGTCTCCAACTCCGCCGGGTCGTAATCCAGCAAGCGCAAAGCCAGCGCGTCGCGCTCCCAAATACGCCCCACCACAGGCACTGCGCGTCAACCCGCCCGCCCCCGCCAGACGCTCCGCGGGATGGAGATGTTGCCAACGTGCGAGGAAATCCGCATAGAGGGTGAAGGGCGCCGGTTGCACTTCCTGGCGCAGAATGTGAAGCGTACGGCGGTGAATTTGCTCCAGCGCGTGGCGATCCACAAATTCGGCAGCAGCTTCGGTCTGCGGTGTGAAGCGCCCATGCACGAGCTCGCGCGCCTCGATAAGGGCATCCAGCTCCATCTGCAACCAGTCTTCCGGGAAGGCATAGCGCTCACGGATGCCTTCCAGCGTAACCGGTCCCGAATTTGCCAGAAAACGCTGAAGAATCGTGTGGCGCGCCGTCTCCGTGCCTGCGACTTCAGACAACACGAACGCTGCACGATAATCCTCCGCCATTTCCGTTAATACCCAACGCCACTCCACGCCCGCAGCGGTCGGAATCTCCATGCCGATGAGACGCCCTTCCCCCGCGAGCTCGGCAATCCAACCAGAAGGTTCCACTGTAGCGCGCTGCGCAATCTCACTAGAGGACAGATCACCGAGTTGTTGTAACAGCACCGCCAGCTCGGCAGAATTACGAACCCGTACATTTGGCAAGGTATGCTGCAGTTGCCCGCGCACGGTTTCAATGGCTTCTGGGCGCAATAACTCATCCAACGCCACATCCTTGAGCAAATCCTGCAGCAGATCGCGGTTCACGGCAAGCAGCTGCAACTGCTGCTCCGCTTTGGGCGCATCCCACTCATACATGTGTGTATTGACGAAATCCCAGAGCAGACTCTGCGCCACGGGCGAGGGTGTAGCGGATTCGATGACCGTCACACAAATTGTACCCTGCTGCATACCGGTGAGCACCTCTTCCAGATGTGGTAAATCGAGCACATCCTGCAAGCAATCGCGGTAGGTTTCGGCGATGATGGGAAAGTCATCGAATTTGCGAACGACCTGCAGCAGATCCCGCGCGCGGAGCCGTTGTAACCAGAACGGCGTGCGTTTACCCTTCCCCATGCCGGGCAACAGCAATGCCCGCGCTGCATTTTGGCGGAAACGCGCACCAAAGACAGCAGATTCAGGCAGCTCGCGCAGGATGCGCTCACGGGCTTCTGCAGGTCCAATACCGGTTACCACATCCAAAGGAAACTCTGCCTCGGTATCCAACAGGCGCAACAGGATACCGTCATCGTTGGTCTCCACCTCAATCTGAATGCCGGCGCGTTCGCGGAGCGCACTCGCCAGCGCCAACCCCCAGGGCCCGTTGACACGCCCGCCGAAGGGCGAATGAATGACCAGACGCGGATCGCCCAGCGCATCGTCAAAGACCTCTACCAGAATCATTTGATCGGAGGCGACGCCGCCTGTCTGATCGAGCTGCCCCGCAAGATAATCCAATGTATGCCAGGCAGAACGCGCATCCAGTGCATAGTTCTCTGAAAGCCAGTCGAGAACCTTCGTTACAGCGACTCGCAACACAGGAAAGGCTTCGCTCTCCCTCGCCGCTTCCCCAGTTTCTCCCGAGCGGAACATCCGTAACATTTCGCGATACGCCACCCCTTCCAACCCGGCTTCACGACGCGCCTGCAGCAGGTGTGTCACCACCGCGCGGCGGAAAGCGCCCACGCGTTTTCCCAGTTCGTAGGGACGCCAGGGGAAATCGCCACGCCAGAAAGGCATACGGGGAATCGCGCCCGGCGCTTCAGATACAATCACCCGGTCATCGGTCACATCCACCACACGCCAGACCTGCGAACCAAGCATGAGTGTATCGCCAATACGCGTCTCAAAGACGAATTCCTCATCCAGCTCGCCGAGCTTGGTCTTGCCATCGCCCAGATAGGCGCCAAAGGCGCCTGTATTCGGAATGGTGCCACCGTTAGTCAAGGCGAGCATCCGCGAACCGGGAAGCGGCGCCAGCTTATTGTTGACGCGGTCCCAATCCAGTCGCGCGCGCAGCTCCCGGTAAGCCTGACTGGGGTAGCGCCCGGCAAGCATTTCCAGCGTGGTCTGGAGGGCACGTGCGCTGAGATCCGTATAAGGATAGGCGCAACGGACCAACGCAAAAAGATCGTCCACCTGCCACGACTCGACCGAAACCATCGCCACAATCTGCTGCGCCAGCACATCCAGCGGGTGGCGGGGCGTGCGCGTAGGTTCTACTTCGCCGCGTAGCATTCCGCCCGCAATGGCAGCTGCTTCAACCACATCCTCGCGGTGCGTGGGGAAGATACGCCCAACACTCGTCTGTCCCACCAGGTGTCCGGAACGCCCTACGCGCTGCAAGCCCTGCGCCACGGACTTTGGTGACTGCAATTGCACTACCACACCCACCGCGCCGATATCAATGCCCAGCTCCAGCGAGGAGGTCCCCACAAGCGCCGGCAGCTCCCCCGCCTTGAGCTGGCGTTCCAGTTCCAGGCGCGCTTCTTTCGACACGCTGCCGTGATGCACACGCACGGGTCCGGCGCGCGTGCCATCGCCGGTCGCCATCATGCCGATGCCGGTCACAACGCCGCCGCGAATCAGCCCGGTGGTTTTGCCCGCCGATTCCGCAGCCCATTGCTCATTCAGATAGTCGCCCGCGCGCTCCGCCAGGCGGCGATTGTTGGTGAAAACCAATGTCGTCTGATGGCTGCGGATGAGGTCCAGCACCTGCGGAATGATCGAGGGCCACACCGATTCACCGGGTAGATTGCGGAAATCATCCACTGTGGTCACCACACGCAAGTCCAGCGACTTCTGATAAGCCGCATTGACAATCGTCACGGGGCGCGGCAAGAGTAAGGAAGATGAGGAGCTTTCTGACTCCTGATTTTTATCTCCTGATTCACTCTCCCGCCACTCATAGCCGCCCAGAAAACGCGCCGCCTCATCCAATGGCTCAATCGTTGCAGAAAGCCCGATGCGTTGAATAGGTTGCTCCACCAGATGTTGCAACCGCTCCAAGCTAAGACTCAGATGGACGCCGCGTTTGTTGCCCACAAGGGTGTGAATCTCATCTACGATAACCGTGCGAACACTGCGGAACAACTCCCGAGCTTTCGGACTGGTGAGCAGCAAGTAGAGCGATTCCGGCGTGGTGATAAGGATATGCGGCGGCTCGCGCAGCATCGCCTGCCGCTCGCGTTGAGGTGTATCGCCGGAGCGTACGGCAACACGGATTTCGGGCAAATCCATGCCTAGTGCCTCTGCTTGAGCGCGGATGCCCTCCAGAGGTGCGCGAAGGTTGCGATGGATATCATTATTCAGCGCCTTCAATGGCGAAATGTAAACCAGGCGGATGCCCTCTTCGATTTCAGATTTACCGGCGGGCTGATCCGTCGGTCCGGATAGCTCGCGGAACAGCTGATCCATGCCCCACAAGAACGCGGAAAGCGTCTTGCCGGAACCTGTGGGCGCGAGTATCAAGGTGTGCTCGCCGCGCTGGATAGAGGGCCACCCTTGCGCCTGTGGCGGCGTCGGCGCACCAAAAGTTGTCTCGAACCAGGCGCGGACAGGGTGCAAGAAAGCAGCTAGACCGATCGTGGGCATGGGTCACTCACCTTTTGTACTTGAGGTTGTTTGTATTTTGGAAAGAGAGAAGGCACCCGCGGGCGCCGGGCGCCCGCGGGCGCCCAGCGCCCGTAGGAATATCGAGCTTCAGCAAACCTTTCTAAACCCAAGTATATGCCGATTCTGCCGCGGTGCAATTCTGGCAGCTCAGGGTTTCATTGGGGGCTTGCCTCAGATGTGTCCTGATGTTACAATCAAAGAAGTCGTCAGTCACGAAAGCACACCGAAAACCATGACCATCGAGATTCTCACCACCAAGCTCTATATTCCACGCCCACGGCCCGAGCTTGTCCCGCGACCGCGTCTGCTCTCGTTGCTCGAGGCTGGAATTCACCGCAAGCTCACGCTCGTGGCTGCGCCCGCCGGCTTCGGCAAGACGACACTGGTGAGCGCCTGGGCTACCGCTGGCACTCGTCCTTTCGCCTGGCTTTCGCTAGATGTCCCCGATAACGACCCGGCGCGCTTTTGGAGCTATCTGGTCGCGGCGCTCAACACATTGCCCACCCTCCCACAGCCATTCACCTCACCCGATTCTGAATTGGATATGGCGCCGCTCAGCCCTGCGCGCCTGACCGAATTGCTAAACCAGCTAGCAACCTTGCCTGCACCGTGTGTGTTGGTGCTTGATGATTTTCACCTCATCCACGACGATACCATCCACGAAGCCATCGCCTTTCTCCTCGATCATTTGCCTCCCACCCTGCATCTGGTTATCGCTACCCGTGCCGATCCACCGCTGCCGATTGCGCGACTGCGAGCACGGGGAGAGGTCACGGAGCTACGTGCCGGTGAACTGCGCTTCACCCATGCGGAGGCAGCAGCTTTCCTCTACACAGTGACCGGAATCGCCTTCACTGAAGAACACATCGCTGTGCTGGCAAAGCGCACAGAGGGCTGGGCTGCCGGTTTACAGATGGCCGCGCTGGCACTGCAGGGGACCAACCAACCTGGTACGACCCCAGATGTCACCCAGTTCATCCATGCTTTCGCGGGGAGCAACCGCTTTGTGCTGGATTACTTTATTGAAGAGGTGCTGGAGAGCCAACCTGCGACCATCCAGGATTTCTTGCTCCGTACCTCCGTTCTCACCCGGCTCAATGGCGCACTGTGCGACGCGGTATTGAGCGATGAAGCGGGGACAAAGCCCCGAGCTTCAGCTGAAATCCTCAAGGCTTTGGATGCAGCAAATCTCTTCCTCGTGCCCCTGGATGATCACCGGGAATGGTATCGCTACCACCAGCTGTTCGCCGACCTGCTCCAAAACCGGCTGGCGCAGACCGCTCCCCAGCTAGCGCCCAAACTGCACCAACGCGCCAGTCTGTGGTATGAGGCGCATGCCCAGTATTCGGAAGCCATCGCACACGCTCTCCAAGGCACAGACTTTGAACGCGCAGCAGCCCTGATTGAACGAACCGTCGAAGCCGTTCTTATGCGCAGCGAGGTGCGCACCTTTCTCGCCTGGTTGGAGCAGCTGCCCGAATCCACCATTCTCCACCACCCAACCTTGTGCTTGTACCAGACTTGGATCATGTTGATGGCAGGGAATCCCTGGACACTGATAGAATCACGCCTGGAAACAGCGATACACGCCGCAGAGAGCTTTCCCTCTCAAACGACCGCTTCCGTCCCCGCCAAAGCCGCACCCCTTCTCAGTTTTATCGCCCTTTACCGGGGGGAAGTTGAAGAAGCGGCAGTGCTTTCAGAACGCGCATTGGCTGAGATTCCTCCTGAAGACACCTTCTTGCGCAGCCTGGCGGCGTGGAGCTTGGGAATCAGCCAGTTAGCCACCGGTCATACTGCGGATGGGAAGGCATTGTTGGAAGAAGTCACCCGCGCCAGTCGCCAGGCTGGCAACATCTTGGTCGCAGCACTGGTTCTCTGCCACCAGGCGGAGATGGCATGGCGCGAAGGTAAACTGCACCGGGCGCAGCAACTCTACAAGCAAGCGCTCGACCTGGCTACAGATGCTGACGGGCAGCGTTTGCCCATAGCTGGGAACGCCCTCATGGGTCTAGGCGAGATCTACCGTGAGTGGAACACACTAGATGTCGCGGAAGATGCCTTCAAAGAGGGCATCGCATTGACCGAGCGCTGGAGTGAAGTAAGTGCGCTCGATGGCTATATCGGCCTGACGCAGCTGCACTACGAACGAGGCGATACGGAGAGCGCTGAAGCCAGTTTACGGCGCGCCGAGACCATCGCTGAGCACTTCGATACGACCGACATTGACGACCTATTGGTAGCGCTGCTGCGCGCACGCATCAATGTACACCGCGCCGCCGCCGGAGACCTTGCCAGTGCTGCTGCCGTGGCACAATGGCTCGAAGAACGCCAGTTGGACGCCACCGGTTTGCCCCGAGAGGACCATTCCTACACCGTACAACATCTGCAGAAATACGAGCTATTGGTGTTGGCGCGCTGGTTACACATTCAGGGGCAACACGATACCGCCCTGAACGTGCTGCAAACCGTGTTGCCACGTTTCGTTGCACGCGACCGCCCGGGCATGATTCTCGAGGTTCTCGCCCTCCAAGCCGTGATCCTCAGCGCTCTAGGACGAGAACCGGAGGCGCTGGACACGCTGAAGCAAGCGCTCAACAACGCCGCGCCGGAAGGCTACCTGCGCACTTTTCTCGATGAAGGACCGCCGTTGCGCAGGCTCCTGGAGCAAGTGATAAGCGCAAGCGAAAAGCGCCATACCTACGCCGTCACCCTCCTGGCAGCTTTCGAAGCGGAATCTCCGCCGGCAACGCCTCGACCGTCGCCGCTCTTCATCCCGGCGCCGGCGGCGCTGCTCTCCGAACGCGAAAGGGAGGTCCTAAAGTTGTTACCCTCAGGCCTCTCTATCACCGATATCGCAAGCCGTCTCTACATTTCGAGCAATACGGCGCGTTCACACCTCAAGAACATCTACAGCAAACTCGAAGCACACAGTCGCTACGAAGCCGTTGCCCGCGCCCAGGAACTGGGTCTGCTTTAGCTCCCGTTTTTCACCCCGGCAATCACCTATTTAGGGGATGATGACTCACCCATGCCTGGAGTATACTCAAGGCATGAAGCAAATGGAACTTCAACCTGGAGGACACCCCAGCGTGGAGTTCCTACGAACCCTGGCTTTTGGACGTGACTGGCGACTATCAATCGAAAACCCGGTTTGGGCGATGGAGGAGATGTGGATGACGAAGACTATGCCTATGAGCTCACTATCCAAGGGCAGCTTGATCCACGGTGGGAAACGTGGTTTGACGGGATGAAGTTGAGCGTCGCGACTGGCGACTTCACGATCCTTACCGGCGTCGTGGATCAAGTCACCCTCCGTGGCTTGCTAAACAAACTGTGGGACCTGAATCTCACGCTGGTCTCGGTCAAACGCCGGAAAGCGGGAGTAATTGAGTAAGTAGCTCTTGTGGGTGGGGAACTTCAATACCCATTCCGCGCAGTCCGTTTGCAGTGATTTCTAAACAGAACAGAGGTGAACTATGGAAGCAACCATCATTCTATCCCTGGCGGATGAACACGCCACGCTAATTACGGTGGGAGGCAAGGGCGCCTCGCTGGCGAAACTGGTGAACGCCGGGTTGCCCGTTCCCGGTGGCTTCCACATCACAACAACCGCCTATCAGCAGTTCGTCGCGGAGAACGCCCTGCAACCGCGCATTCTCGCGGCGCTGCGGGATGTGGACGTGGCGCAACCGGCACACCTCGAAGCCGCCTCAGATCAAATCCGTGCATTGTTTATCGAGGCTCCCATTCCTTCAAATATTGCCGGTGCTATCAGGGCAGCCTATCTATCCCTCTCTGCCGCTCCAATCTCCGTTGCCATCCGTTCTTCAGCTACCGCCGAAGATTTACCGGATGCCTCTTTCGCCGGGCAGCAGGACACCTATCTCAACATTCAGGGTGTGGATGCGGTGCTGGACGCAGTACGCCGCTGCTGGTCCAGCCTGTGGACGGCGCGCGCCATCGGTTACCGGATGCGACGGGGTATTGATCCCGACACGGTGAGCCTGGCTGTTGTCGTACAGCAGCTCATCCTCGCAGAGGCAGCAGGCATTCTGTTCACAGCGAATCCCCTCAATGGCCGGCGGGAGCAACTGGTCATCAATGCCGCGTGGGGTTTGGGAGAAGCCATCGTCGGCGGGTTGGTGACGCCGGACACCTACACAGTGGCTAAGACAACCGGACGGCTTCTGAATTGTGAGGTGGCGGATAAGCAAGTAATGACGATTCGCACAGAGCAGGGCACGGAAGAACACCCCGTTGCCGCTGCCCAACGCCAGGCGCAGGTGCTAAACGCGACCCAAATCGCGGAGCTGGCGCGGTTGGCGCGCGAAATCGAGGCGCTCAATGGTGTACCGCAAGACATCGAATGGTGCTGGGCAAAAGGTCGTGGCTTCATCGTTCAGGCGCGACCGATCACGGCGCTGCCCCCCACACCGGTGACCTGGGAGGTGCCAGCGGGTGATATCTGGATGCGCGGTGGGGGAATCATGGAGTTCGTCACCGAACCCGTCAGCCCGTTGGGCATCACGTGGGTTGCACCAGCACTCGATCATGCCAGTTATCAATTGGGAAAGCGCTTTGGGATTCACGATTTGACGGTCTGGCCATTGATGCACTTCAGCAATGGCTATGTTTTCGTCCGCCTGCGCCCTACCCCAAAACCCAAACACATCTTTGGACTCTACCGTGCTCTTCGCGATCACGCACGCTCGTTGGAAACTTGGCCCGAGATGCTGGCAACGTACCGACAGAGGGTGGCACGCTTGAGCCAATCCGCCCCTGAGACATTGAGCCCGCGTGAGCTTTGGCAACGTGCACAAGATTTGCTCGCTGCCGGCACCGATTACTGGAATGCCGTGAGTATGATTATTCGTGCAGTGCTGCAACGCGAGGGCAATTTCAGCAAATTCTACCGCCGAGTGCAACGCTCCGGTGACCCCGCACCTGAAGTAGTCCTGCGAGGTCACGAGATGCGCCCCTATGAGGCAGAGTGTTCCATCTATGCACTGGCGCAATCCGCACGCGACCTGGGGTTGGCAGACCTCTTCACCCAAACGGACAGCGAACCTTTGGCTGCCTGCGCCGCCCATCCAGGGGGCGCGATCTTCCTGGCACAATTCCAGGCCCATCTGGAGGCGTACGGTTACCAGTTTTCCTCGATTGATCCACTGATGCCGACGCTCTCGGACGACCCGCAGGTGGTTTTGCTGGCGCTACGCGGCTACGTGCAGGGGCAGGAAGCGCCCTCTGCGCGCCTGGCGCGTATGACGGCTGAGCGCGAAGCAGCACTCGCCGCACTGGAGACGCGCCTCCCCTCGCGTAAATTCAGAAAGTTGACGGAATTGCTGGCACAAGCCCGTGACGGGGCGCGCGAACGTGAGACTGCTATGTTCGAATTTGGGCTCGCCTGGCGCGCAATGCGCCGCGATCTGCGGGAATTGGAACGCCGTCTGGTCGCCGCTGAAGCACTGACCGCACTAGATGACATCTACTTCATGACAGTGGAGGAAATTGAGGCGACGGTAGAGGCACTCGAAGCAAGGCAAACGGTAGCGCCATTGCTGACAACCGTAGCACAACGACGCGCGGACTGGGAGAGCTGGCAAGGGCTCCAACCACCAACGCATCTGCCAGAAGGCAGCAAGCCCGTCTGGTGGTGGAAGTACATCACCCCCGTACCCGAAGTTGCACCGCAGGTCGAAGGCAACACGCTCACAGGGCTAGGCGTAAGCCCCGGGAAAGTCACCGGTATTGCGCGGGTCCTTGCCACACCCTTTGAGACCGCACACTTCCAAGCCGGGGACATTCTGGTGGCACACATCACCACGCCGGCATGGACACCGCTTTTCACGCTCGCTGGAGGCGTTGTCACCGACCTGGGCGGCGCACTTTCGCATGGCGGCATCGTCGCCCGTGAATACGGCTTGCCCGCTGTCACCGGAGCCGGCATCGCTACACAACGCATCCGCGATGGACAAACCATCACTGTAGATGGCAACACCGGGCGCATCACGCTTCACAAGGATGCACATGCCATCGAATGGACTCTTCCCAACCCCAAGAGCCAATATATGCATGCCGGCATCGCCGACCTGATGCCGAATCCGGTCAGCCCACTGTTTGAGACCCTGGCTATCCCGACGATTGCCCGCGTTGGGGTCAAAGAAGTGTTACGCCCTCTGACCCATTCTGAGCCGGTACTGCCAGATTACATCGTGACACTCAACAGCTATGTCTATATCAATGCCGGGTATACGCTGCAAGAGTGGTGGTGGATTCTCAGCCGGATGATGACTGCCATGCCGCGCATGCTACGTGAAGCGATACCACTCTGGCGGGACAAAATCCGCCCGCAGTATGTGGCAGCGGTCGCCCGCTGGCAAAACCGGACGCCGGAAACATTATCTTTGAATGATCTGTGGACTGGAATCCAGGATCTCAACGCTGCAGCAATGCTACACTTCTCAGCGTTGCTGGTGGCAACGACGGGCGCATCAGCAGGCGCCGAGATGCTGTTCACCAATGTCTACAACAAGATGCTCCGTCACAAAGACGATCCGGAAGCTTCTGTGTTTTTGATGGGCTACGATAGCACCCCCATTCAGGCTGAGAAATCGCTCTATGATCTGGCTGAGTGGATACGCACCCAACCCGAGCTGGTCGAGCAGTTTCTCAGCACCTCCACTGCCGATCTGGTCGCTCACTTGCTCCCTGCGGCTTGCCCCATGCTCCCCGGTTGGACTGACTTCTGCGAACGACTTAAGACGCACCTGGATGCCTATGGTCACCTCATCTATGATCTGGACTTTGCCAGATTGCTGCCGGCAGATGATCCCACACCGATGCTGGAAACCATCAAGATGTACCTGCGCGGTGGCGGCATCAATCCCCATGAACGCCAGCAGGCGACTGCAAAAAGACGCGAGCAGGCTGTCGAAGAGGCGCGCGCCCGACTCAAGGGGCTACGCCGCTGGGCTTTCGAAAAGACTCTCAAGCCGGGGCAAGCCATGGCACAGGTACGTGAGGATGCCCTTGCCGATATCGGTTTGGGCTATCCGGCGCTGCGCGGGTTGCTGCGCGAGTTGGGGCGACGCTGTGTGCAGGCGGGCGCCATTGCCGAAGCCGAGGATATCTTCTGGTTGCAGGCGGATGAGATGGAGGCATCCATGACTGCGCTAGCAAGCAGCAGCCACCCCCGGGCACTGCTCGAAGAAGTCGCTCGGCGGAAAGCCCTTCACTCAGCGCTTGCCCGTATCACCCCACCACCCACGTTGCCCCCCCGGAAGAAATACCTGGGCATCAATATGGAATCCTTCACAGCGGCATCAGAGACCAGTCAGGAGGGTAATGTGCTCAAGGGGATCGGTGCAAGCGCAGGTAAGGTGACGGCGCCTGCCTGTGTGCTCTACGGACCTGAGGACTTCGACCAAATGCGACCGGGATGCGTTCTGGTCGCGGGGACCACCACGCCAGCCTGGACGCCGCTCTTCGCGATGGCAGCTGCGGTCGTCACCGATATTGGAGGTCCCCTCTCCCATGGCAGCATCGTCGCCCGCGAGTACGGCATCCCGGCAGTGATGGGGACAGGTGTGGCTACCCGGCGCATCAAGAGCGAGCAGATGATCACTGTAGATGGTAATGCAGGGACTGTGGAATTGATGGAAACCCTGAGCTAAACGTTGGAATGCTCTCACCAGTCTTGAAAAACCAGGTATAGCAGACGCCAGCAACAACTCACGATCTGCGTGGAGGGGTGTATGGATAGGAACAATCGCAAAAATATCGCTATTCTAGCCTTCACACTGATTGTGGTGATGTTGGGTTATGGGTTGATCATCCCGTTATTCCCCTTCTATATCGAAGCACTGGGCGCCAGCGGGCGGGAGTTGGGGCTGTTGATGGCGACTTCCGCCCTGCTGGAGCTCATATGCGGACCAGTCTGGGGCAGCATCTCCGATCACACTGGACGCAAACCGATTCTGCTACTCGGTGTTTTAGGCTATGCGCTCTCGTCGCTGTTATTCGGCTTATCCACGGAAATTTGGATGTTATTCGCTTCGCGCGCGCTATCGGGCATACTCTCATCGGCAGTCGCCGCGACCGCACTGGCGTATATCAGCGATAACACTCCCGCAAAAGAACGCGGTTGGGGTATTGGGATGTTGGGCGCGGCAATGGGCCTGGGCGCGATTCTCGGACCGGCGTTAGGTGGTTGGCTCGGAGGGGTCTCCATCTCGCTGCCGTTTTTCATCGCAGCAGGACTATCAGCTGTAGCGTTGGTGCTCGGTGCGCTCTTGTTGCCGGAATCGCTGCCCGCGGCGGAAAGGCAGGGAGCGGGCAAGGTCAAAACATTGCAGTTCGGAATGCTGTGGCAGGCGCTATTGGGACCAGTTGGATTATTCCTGTTCCTGTTGTTTCTGGTCAGTTTTGGGTTGAGCAATTTCGAATCGGTCTTTGGGCTATATGCTGCACAAGTGTTAGGTTACGGACCCGAACGCGTGGGCGCCATCCTGGCGGTCGTAGGATTGACCTCGACGTTAGGAAAAGCAATTCTCACCCGACCGCTCACCCGATGGTGGGGTGAAGGCACCATCATCAAAGTCTCGCTAGCTGCCAGTTCCGCGGGTTTCATCTTACTGATGTTGGTAAAGAGCTATCCCGGAGTGCTGGCGGCGACCGGCATCTTCATCCTCTCCAAAACGCTGCTGCGCACCGTCCTCATGTCACTCGCCTCACAACGCGCCACCTCGGGACAAGGAACCATCATGGGCCTGTGCAATTCCTTCATGAATCTTGGACGCGTCATCGGACCCATTTGGGCGGGGTTCGCTTTCGATATCAACATCAGATATCCCTACTTCAGCGGCACCGCGGTGATGGCGATTGGGCTGGTCATTGCCTTGCTGCGGATTCCAACACCGGCGGCGAGCAAAGAGGGCACGGCTTGAGCTGGGGAGCGGGCAGTTACTCGGAATCCGTTGGCGCAGAGGAAACGTCACGGTAATAGCGCTGGCGCAGAAGGAGTTCATCCGCCACGAAATCCAGACGATGCTGCATGTAGTGGGCATCGAAAGGGGTCTGGGCATGGAAGCAGCGCAGCTGGGGATTGTAGACGCTGACCAGCACGCCCCGCGCGCGGGTGAAGAAATCTGCGTGATCCATGCGTTTAATCTGCGAATCCCAATCCACAAGCCGCAAGCGCTCGGTACGGGCAATGTAGAAATTAGGCACCTTGTCAAAGACCTCGAAAGGTCCAATCGTGCTGCCGATGGGACGCACAGGCTGAGCCCTGGTAGGGAACAGACCGGCGGCGCGATAGTCGCTGGCGTGGAAATGCGGCAGTTGCAGCACCTTCCCACCCATGATATCAATTTCCGGATAGCGCTGCAGCGCAGCAAAAGCTGCCCGCAGCCCCGAACGCCGGTAGAAAATAAAGTCATCATCCAGCAGCAGTGTGAACGGGGTTTCTATCTGCTTTAGCCCCGCACTTCTCCCGATGGAGACGCCAACATCGAAGGGCAAGATCAGCCATTCCACCCCTGGGTGTGGGCGAGGGTCGCGGCTATCATCCACCACCAGAAGCCGCAAATTCGGGTAGAGCCGTCGCAGGCTGGCAATCAAGCGCTTCACCGCATAGGGGCGCTCAAAGGTCTTGATGAGTGCGGTAAGCCCTTCCAGGTCGCCGGTTGCCGGTGTTTTCTCAACGCCGCCAATGCTATCCCCAACCCGCAGCCCTGCCAGTTCCATTGCGATGAGGGCATTATAGACACCCCCCACAATGGACCGCAGCGGGGGCTGCATGATGGTACGTTTGAGCGCGGGATGCATAGTACTCCCAAGAACAAATGATAGGGAGCAAGTAACCTCGCTCCCTATCACTCATTATACCCCGAACCTTACTCCGCGATAGTCAGCAACCGCCCATCACTGCGACCGAAGACCTCGGGGAAGTAGAATTCCTTCGCCACGGTGGGAATCACACGGTACTCGCCCGGCAACGTAGCGCGGAAGGTGTAGCTGTATTCGTAGGTGCCCGCGCCTAACACATCGGCAAAGAGCACGACCTTTTCATCGCGCAACTCGCTGCGGCTGTACCAGTTCCACCACCACCACCAACGCGAGCTGGGGCGGAGAGGTTCGGCTCCATCGCCAGCAAGCTGGTGGTCGCCAGACCGGTATCCACTGCCTCGCCGCCCGCCGGGAGCGGGTCTTCCACCACCACGTAGTAACGGTCATGCGGTGTGATGATGGTCAAGTCCACTCGAATCACATCACCCAGATTCACCTCGCGGACCTCCGGACAATCCAACACGCTGCCACCCGCCTTGATCTTCTCCGCAGCGCAAGATGCCAGCGTATAGCGCCGCTGAATGCTGAAGCCGCGATCGGCAGGCTCCAGCGCCTCTACCGGTTGGTAGACCTCGAGATGCGCGGTATAGTAGAGCCGTCCTGGTCCCGCTGTACGGGCGATGCCCAACACGTTAAGGGCATCCGCGAGCAGGTCGGCGATGGGCACGGTAACGCGAGTGCCCTGGCGCACAGTTTCACGAGTCACGCTTGCGGTGGCAAGTTCCGCGTCGTTCAAGAAGACACCATAATCATAGTCAGCATTGAGCTCGCCCGTGACAAGCATCCAATCGGTGAGAGCAATGAGCGCCCAGGCAGTCTCCTGCGTGGTTTCCCAGATGCCTGCCTTGCGCGCTACCATCAGCCAGCGGACGATATTGGGGTTGAGCGCATTTTCCGGATCCAACTTCGCCAGCGTATCAAGGATGATGGCGGTGGAGCGCGTGTCGGTATTCATGGACCACCAGTCGTAGTTCGACTCTTCCCAATGTGCTCCCGTAGCACTGAGGATAGCGGTATTGTTCAAGTCAGAAAGCAGTGTCTGCAACCGAGCGTCGTTGGGATTCGCCAACCAGAACGCTTGCGCCAGATATGCACGGGCGTAATGGCTGAGTTTCTCGCGATTCTCAAAGAGATTGTCGAGCATATCCTGCGGCGCCTGCCCACCCTCTGCCAACACGTAGAGCAACCATGCCTGCAAATTGGCAGCACGGTAATGCTCAACCTGCCGGATTGCCTTAAGCTGGGTTTTGAGATACTCCAGCCCTCGCTGTAGCATCATCCCATCTACATTGATATCGGACTGCTGCGCCTTGAGGAGCGCGAACACAACATAGGCGCTCACGTGCGGATTGCTCTCGCCCTTTTCGGTATCGTACCACCAACCCCAGCCCCCATCCGGATGCTGCTGTTTGGCAAGTTTTGCCAACCCCTCATCGATGAGCGCAGGCAAGCGCGCTTCCAGCTCCGCATCCTGCAAGTCCAAAGATTTGAGCGCACGATAGGTGAGCAGGTTGGGAAGGAAACGGCTCACGGTCTGCTCAGTGCATTCGTATTCGAAGTGCTCCAAATAGGTGAGTCCCTCCTGCATCCCGGCGGCAAGACTCGGATCCAGTTGCACCGTCAGCTGTCCGCGACGGTCATCGAACTGCGGCGGCAGAGCCACCCCCTCAGCAACACTGCCGGCTTCAGTCAGCTGCCCCGCGGTACCCACAATATCGGGAGCGGTGTAGCGCAACACCAACAAGGAACCATTCGGTCCGGTGGTAAGCCGGGGCTTGCTGGCATCGGTGTACTCGCCGGCGCGCGCCGCAAAGGTCAGCTGCGCGTTGGGCGCGTCGGTCACGGTAACCCACCAGGTCACTTTGCTTTCGCTGTGCGCAGGGATCGTCACTGTCTGCACGGCAGGCGTCTCCTGGCTGATGACAACGCCGGGCGTTGGCACGCCTTCAGCGCTGAGCGCCACTTCAACCTGGAGCGTTTGATCTGTGTTGTTGCTGACATTTGCAGCCAACTGAGCACGGTCATCCACCACAAAGAAGCGCGGCGCAACCGGGCGCACCATGAGGGGCTTGGCAACCACCAGCTCACTCTGCCCCTCACCAACGACCGTCGCGGCAGTGTGCCCCACAACGTGCGCGGTCCAGGTAGTGAGATTGTCCGGCAGGGTCAGGGTGA
>JAKJAC010000066.1:3792-19703 GCA_022707705.1 Chloroflexota bacterium | reverse complement strand
CCTGCCACAGGCGCTCATTCGCCGCCTCCAGGAGCTCCTCATCCAGCTGCGCCACAGGAGCCTCGCACAAGTACAGCGGTTCCCCCACACGGATGGTGAGTCGCCCACTCCAGCGGATGCGCTCCAGCTGCCAGCGGGGTTGCAGGTCATAGCCGCCGCTGGAGACGACAGGGACCAGTGGCGCGGCGGTGCGCAACGCCAGCCACGCCGCTCCCGGCGCCAGTGGATGCTGCAAGCGCCCATCCCAGGTGATTTCGCCCTCGGCAGCGAGGGCGATGGCGCCCCCTTGGAGCAGCAGCGACCGCGCCCGCAACACTTCGCCCGCCGAAAGACCCTGCGCTTTGGTCGCGCGCAATACCCGGCTTGCGGGGTCGATTTCGCCCGTCCCCGCCAGAAAGTGCTCCAGCGGGTTCTCGCCCTGCCAGCCCTGCCAACCGAAGAGGCTGACCTGCGGGCGGCGCCGGCGGATGAGCGCGTTGACGAGCAAATCCGCGGGCTGCGAAACGTGATTGAAGGGGAACAGGCACGCGCCCGCCACAGGGATGTGCGCTTCCCCCTCAATGCGCAGGCGATAGAGCAAGCGCGCGAGCAGGAAGAGCCAGCGCTCCCCACCGAGACGGCGTCCCAACCGCACCACTTTAGCCCGTTGCGCCAGACTCATAGACCCCTTCACCGCTAAAAACTACGGCGGCAAGACAAGAGAGATATGGAAACCACGGAATACACGGAACACTGTTTTGGTCAGCGAGATAAGGCGTTTTTAGACAGGATTTACAGGATTATCAGGATTGACAGAATGATTCCCAATCCGTGAGCGTGCTCCCTTTACCAATGCGAGGTGACGATACGATGCCCGGTCGCTGCCGCAATTTGCGGCGCCAGCAAGCCAATCAGGGTCACCACCTTGAGCAGGCTCTCTTCCCGAAAGCACACCATGTAGAGCCGCAGGTCCACCAGCAACGTCACCCCGATATCCATCACCGCGTGCGCCGAAGCCAGGCGGGTCAGTGGGAAATCAGCGTCCCGTCCCTCTGCGCCGCGCCATGCCAGGCGTTGGTCCGTGAGGAACAGGCGCCCCAAGCCCACACTCGCGCCGGTCACCTCACGCTTATCCAGTCGCGGCGGAGCGCTGCCGGCAGGAAAGAAGAGCGGGTCGGTGGTTTCGGCGCGCAATTCCGCCACGCCCGATGCCAGATAGAGGGTCTCGCCGGGGGAGAGCGGCAACGCCGCAGCGCCGAGCGGGCGCAGGGAGAGCGTCGCCTTGAGCGCGTCGTACCACTCGGCGAGCGAGCGCTCCTCGCCCACGCGCCCGCCGGATGTTCCCGCTGTTATCACGCGCAGGGTGAAGCCCGCGCCCGGAACGCGGCGCACCCGCCACGCGGCGCCACAGCTGCGGCAGTGTAGCCGGTCGGGGCGCAGGCGGCGCTCGATCTGCACCAGAGCATCATCGGTGGCACACAGCGGGCAACGCCAGAGCAGAAGCGGGATCATGGGATTCTCGGATCACCGCTGCCGGAACGCTGCTGATGAGGGGGCGCGCCCGCTTCGCGGAGACGGGCGCTGGTGTAGCGATAGGCATCGCCCACGGTCTGAATCTCCCACGCCAGGTCGGGTGAGATTTCTACGCCCAATTCCTCCAGCTTCAGCAGGATATCCACCAGGCGCAACGAGTCCACGCCGAGGTCGGTGATGAAGACCGCCTCGGGCGTCACCTGCGACGGCGCTACGTGCAGCAGTTCCGTCACCAGCGCCTGGAACTCCTCCCAGGAAAAAGGTTCACGCATGGTCTACCTCTTTTACGATCCGCAAAGAGACGAAGAGGGACTTTTTTATAGTGTTTTTTGGCACGCTCCGCGTGCCAAAAAACACGCTCAAAATGCTCCAGCACCGAGAATCTTCCCGTTAGCCCTTGCCCGTAGAGGCGCCCTCGCTCTCACGGCGCGCCCACTCCCGCAGACGGTACTTCTCCACTTTCCCCGTCGCGGTCACCGGCAAGCGCTCCACAAAACGCAGCTCTGCCGGCAGCTTGAAGGGCGCGAGGCGCTCCCGGCAATGCGCGAGCACTTCGCTTGCGCCGAGCGCCGCGCCGGGATGCAGCTCCACGTAAGCCCAAATCGCTTCGCCCGCCAGCGCTGTGGGGATGCCCACCACTGCCACCTGCCGCACTCCAGGCAGCTGCTTGAGGCAGGTTTCCACCTCTGCGGGATAGACGTTCTGCCCACCCCGGATGATGAGGTCCTTCTTGCGATCCACCAGGCGCAGGTAACCGGCGCTATCCAGTGCGCCCAGATCGCCGGTGTAGAACCAACCCGCGCCATCCAACACCTGCGCGGTGAGCGCGGGGTCGCGGTAGTAGCCCGTCATCATCTGCGAGGTCTGCACGGCAATCTCACCGGTGGCGCCAGCAGGCAAGGGATGGCGCGCCTCATCCACGATGCGCACCCGGACGCCCGGCGCCGGGCGCCCCACCGTCGTCGCCGCGCATTCCCAGGAGTCATGGGCGCCCGTCCAGGCGATGACCATGCTCTCCGTGGCGCCGTAGATGTTCTGCACACGGCAGCCAAAGCGGCGATGCAAGCCTTCCGCCAGCTCGGGCGGGCAGGGCTCGGTGGAGAAGGTGCAGGTGCGCAGCGAGCGGAGGTCGTAGCGCTCCGCTGCCGGGGTCTGCAAAAGCCAGCGGTAGAGCGTGGGCGCAGCAGCGAGGTGATCCACACGCTCGCGCTCGATGCGCTCCAGGATGGCGCGGGGGTCGAAGCGGTCGAGCAGCACAATTTTGCCGCCCGCCAGGAGCGCGCTGACCAGGCTGAACATGCCGGCGTAATGGAACGGCGGGAAGGGTGTGAGCAGGCAGCGCAGCGGTTCCCAGAACAGCCGGCCGAAGGCTCGCGGCAGCAAGGCCATCATTCGCCGGCGCGTGTGCGCCACGCCCTTAATCTGCCCGGTAGTGCCGGAGGTGTAGGCGAGCAGCGCCAGGTCGTCGGGGGAGAGTGCGCGGGGCGCGATATCACGGCGCGACGGCGGCGCGATAGCGGCGCCACAGGAAGTGGCGGCGCCACAGGAAGTGGCGGCGCCACAGGAAATGGCGTCGGCGTAGGGCAGCTGCCCCGGGTGCAGCGCGGAGCGTTCGGCATCGCAGACGATGACGGTGCGCAAGGCGGGCAGCTCGGGTTGCAGGCGGGCGAGCAGCGCGGGGAAATCCTGCCCACGCCAGCGCCCGGTGGTGATGACGACACTCGCTTCGCAATCCGTGAGGATATGGCGCAGTTCCGCCTCGCGCAGGAGGGGGTTGAGCGGGACGTTGATGTTGCCCAAGAGCCAGGGCAGGAACAGCGGGTAGACGGCTTCCGGGCAGGGGGGAAGCAGGGTGACGACGCGCTCGCCCTGGCGCACACCGAGCTCGTGCAAGCCCGCCGCGAGCGCGCGAATGGCGCTCCACGCCGCGCCGCGTGTCAGGCGTTGCCCATGGGAGAGGAGAAACTCCCGCCGCGGCAGCAGCGTGAAGGCTAATTGTAGTAGCTTAGGAGAATCGTATAGGGGCATAGATTAAGGTTTTACGGTAAGAATTTGTCACGCAAAGACGCAGAGGCTTTGCAAGCAAAGGGCGCAAAGAAGAACAAAGAAATGGCCACGGAAAGACCGTACAGGCAAAGGACACCAGCGTTCTTCAGCTGCATAGCCTTTGACCTTGACGTGAAACTAAAAAACCTTGGCGCTCTTTGCGTCTTTGCGTGAGATTAAGGATTCCTTTGTGTGAGGCTAACCGCCCCCACGAGCGCTAAGCCCGCCAGGCAGGTGAGGTGCGTGGTGTTGAGCGGTCCGAGCACGGCAGGCAGCGCATCCCCCCGCAGGAATTCGATGCCAAAGCGCTTGAGCAGGAAGAGCGCGAAGAACAACCGCGTCAGCTCGCCCTCACGCGGGCGCCCGTAGCGCTCGACCGCCAGCAGCGCCAGAAAGATAAGCAGATTCGCCGCGGCGCTGAGCAACTGTGTGGGATAGCGCGGCAACCAGTTCCCCGCCCGGTCGGGCAGGTACAACCCCAACCACGAAGCGGTGGGCGCGCCATAGCAACATCCCCGCGCAAAACAGCCCAAGCGCCCAATGCTCAACGCGAGCGGCAGCGCCGGGATGCCCTGGTCGGCAGCGCTCCAGAATGAGACGGCATAGCGCCGGCAGAGCCATAGCGCCGTCGCCGTTCCCCCCAACAGCGCGCCGAGGATGCTGGTGTCCTTGAGCGCGAAAGGGAGCGCGGCGCCGGTCAACCGCGAAACCAGCATCGCCGCGCCCCCCAGATTAGCGCCGAGAAAGCCGCCCAGAATCAGCCAGAGCAGGTTGCGCGCCAGCAGCGGCAGCAACTCACTGCGGCGTACCCGGTAGAGATACGCAGCGCCGCCTACCAGCGCGGCTAATGCATAGAGCGCACTCGCCACTACCGCGCGCCTTGCATCCGCACGATCAGCGGGAGATACATCGCATATTGCGGCGGTTCACCGCCTTCGGGCGGCGGCGACCACTCGCCCACCCAGATGATATCGGAGCCGATACGAAAATCCGTAGGTGTGGTCTGCTGCGTAGCGGTGATGTTGACGGTGTACAGCCCGGCAGCGGTCCCGGCGGGAATCGTCCCCACCAGGTAGATGTTGGTGGGGGGCCAACCCCCGGCATAACTCACCGGCGGGGTGATGGTCGCTGCGCCATTCGACCAGTGCCAGTTCGCGCCGATGGGCGCAGCAAAGTCCAGGTCAATCAGCGCAGGCGGGCTGAAATCCCCCCCCATCAGCCGGTGCGGCAGGGTAATCGTCCAGGTAGGCGTAATCGCCTGCGCGCTATCGCCCTCCAGCACCCACTGATTCGACGTAACGGTATCCACAAGCTGCAGCGGCAACGGACCGGCGCAGGTAACGCCCCAATCGCGATAAGTCTGCACGCTCGCGTTGGGCGCCGTCTCAGCCAACTGCTCCAGGGCGCTATCGAAAGCCTGCCCCATCACGAAGCGCTGCGCGGCATTCCCCGGCAACTCCTGCCCCTCATAACACACCTGCACGTCCAGCACACAGCCCGCGCATTGTTCGGTCGCGTAGCTCAAATCCAGCGTCAGCCCGGTGTGGATTTCCCACGCCCCGCTCGGCGCTGCGGTCGGGCAGGTGAGTGCAGATGTCTGCTGCACGCCCAGCGCTATCCAGATTTTTCCCTCTTCCTGAGGCAACGTGTTGGCGAGGAAGGTGAATTGCTCGGGACGGAAGGTCGCTGCGGCTTCGAGGTCCAGCCCGCCATCCAGGTCATCCAGAGCCAGCACCGAGTCCCCGTAGATGGGCAGCAGCGCCGAGTCGTAATCCTCGTGCGGCGGTTCCGGCACCTGCACGGCGACAAAGGCGGCATCGCTCTGCAAGAGGTCCACGGTCTGCTGGCAGGTCGCGGTGGTCACGGTAATACCCTCCCGCGTGAAGTACTGGTCGATGGCCCACATATCCACCGTAGCCTGCGCCCGCCCCGCCGTCTCCGCGCGCGGCAGCAGCACTGCCGCCCGGAACGCAGCCAGGGCCTCGGCAACACTCGTGAAGACCTCCGGCAGGGATTGCGTCTGCCCCACGGTATTGAGCATGTAAGCCGTCGCCTGGGGACCTGCGCCCTGTTGGGCGGTGAGCAATTCCGGCAGTCGCTCGCCGTCGTAAGCGCCGGTTTCCGGCAAATCGAACATCACCGGGACGGCGGCGTTGTTCGCCGGGACGTTGCGGAAGACGAAGGGGGGTCCGCCCGGTTCGGGTTGCTTGCCAAAAAACTCGAAATTGCTCGCGCCCGCGGGCGGGTACCAGGTATAGGTGAGGGGAGTGGTATAACTGGGCAGGGGGTCGAAGACCATCAAGCCGTGCAACACACGTGTCGCGGTAAGCGCCCCGGTCTGCACGAGGCCCGTCTTTTGAATGCGCGGTCTGACCTCCGGTGTGGGTTGAGGATATTCCCGCGCCATGCGCGAAGCCATCTCCGCCGCATGCGCCGCTTCCCCAGCCGAATCACAATCCTCGACGCCGTTTTCGTTGCAGTCACAAGCAGCGAGCGTCATCAGCGCAAAGACCAGGCCCGCGGTCAGCAGCAGATAAAATGCCGTCTGGAAGGCTGCGCCAGCCTTACCCCGAAAAGCAGATACTACCCCAAGACTCCAACGTTTCATGTGACCTCCTTTCCTGATAGCTCATGGACTATGGATAAAGCTGCACTAATGAACTTTTAGAAAACAAACATGCGCAAGAGACTTTTTTCCAGGGTCGCCGCGTTGAAATCGCCCCCTCCCCCCTACCCCCCTCCCCCGCGCAGACGCGAGGGAGGGAGATTGGTCTTTAGAGGTTTTTTGGCGACGCGGTTATCCCACGTCGCCAAAAACCAAAAAGGGAGAAATCTCTGCCGCAAATTGGCGCCGTTGGTCTGTGAAGCTTATTACCCAGATAAATTCTGAAAGTTCGTCAGTACAATGCGCACCGCGGCGCACGTCAGACCCGCGGGTACTTCCGGCGGGCAAATTGCCACAGCAACCAACCGAGCGCCAGGACCAGTCCCACCAGCGTGTAGAGCTGCGCCCAGCTGAGCGCGACCCCCGCTGCGTGGAACAGCGGCACCGCGTCCGCCCGCAGCGCCTCGTTAATCAAGCGCTCCAGACAATACAGAGCCACGTAGAGCACGGCGAGGATGCCATCGCGCCGCGCCGTGAAACGCTGCTCCACCGCCAGCAGCAGCCCAAAGATGAGCAGGTTAGCGCCGGCGCTGAGCAGCTGCGTGGGATAGCGCAGCGCCCAATTCCCGGCGTTATCCGGCAGGAAAACGCCAAGCCACGAGGTGGTGGGGCGTCCGTAACAGCATCCGGCAGCAAAGCAGCCCAAACGTCCCAGCGCCTGCGCCAGCGCCAGGGTGGGCAATACCGCATCCAGGGCGCGGAGCACGGGGATGCGCTGCCAGCGGCAAAGCAGCGCCAGCGCGCCGATGCCGGCGAGCAGCCCGCCGATGTAACTGCTGCCGCCATACCACTGCCACAAGCCGGTCTGCAGCCCGCGTTGCACGGTAGGAACCACGCGCACGAGATAGGATCCGGCAAAGCCGAGGAGGGTGACGACCAACACGATGCGCAGCACAACCAGGTGGGGCAGTCCCAGGCGACGTAACCGGAGCACACTGGCAGCATCGCTAGCCAGGGCGGCGAGCACATAAGCCAGAGCATACGCGCTCAAGCGCCAGGGACCAATCTGCAAATCCGGTAACATCTCCGCATCCTTATGGAAGGTCCAGGGAAAAGAGCTACGGGAAGCAATCGGAATTAGCACGCGGAGTGCTGATTTCAGTATACCATGAGTCAATGCAATGTGAAGCTGCAACTGTTCAGATTTCCATTGCAGAGAGGTTCTGCAAACAGACGAAGAGGCTGTTTGCTTTTGTTTTTTGGGAGGCGGCGCCGGGTACGGCGTTAGCGCCGTGCCCGGCGCCGCCTCCCAAAAACACTTTGATGCCTTTAACGCACCCGGCGGCTCTTGCGTATTCTGTGGTTCGGAATAGACTTATTAGCAACGGGATCGACCATGGACTTCAGAAAGGAGCGGGTGAAATGGCAGGCAATCAGATCAAAAGCGTGGCAGTGCTGACCAGCGGCGGCGATGCTCAGGGAATGAATGCAGCGTTGCGGGCAATCGTCCGCACGGCGCTGTATCATGGGCTGGACGCCTACGCCATCTACGAGGGCTATCAGGGCATGGTGGATGGGGGCAATCTGATTCGGAAAATGGACTGGGACTCCGTGGGCGGCATCCAGCACCGGGGCGGGACCATCATCGGCACAGCCCGCTGCGCTGCCTTTCGCACCCACGAGGGCCGGCTCAAAGCCGCTTACAACCTGGTCACGCACGATATCAATGCCCTGGTCGTCATCGGCGGCGATGGCAGTCTGACCGGGGCAAATCTCTTCCGCCAGGAATGGTCCCAGCTGTTGGCAGAACTGGTCGAACAGAACGAGATTACCGCCGAGAAGGCTGAAGCCTGCGCCCACCTCGCCATCGTCGGCCTGGTCGGCTCGATTGATAACGATATGGCGGGCACCGACATGACCATCGGCGCCGATACCGCCTTGCACCGCATCGCCGAAGCCGTGGACGCGATTGGTAGCACGGCATCCAGCCACCAACGCGCCTTCGTCGTGGAGGTGATGGGACGCAACTGCGGTTATCTGGCGATGATGAGCGCCATCGCCACCGGGGCGGATTGGTTCCTGATTCCGGAGAACCCACCGGATGTGGATGATTGGGAAGCGAAACTCGTGGAGGTGCTGAAGGCAGGTCGCCATGCTGGCAACCGCGATAGCATGGTCATCCTGGCAGAAGGCGCCCGGGATCGTTTTGGCAAACCCATCACCTCTGAGCAGGTCAAGACGGTGATCGAAAAGGGCTTAGGCGATGAGACGCGCATCACCATTCTGGGGCATGTGCAGCGGGGCGGCGCACCGAGCGCCTTCGACCGCTATTTCACCACGCTGTTGGGTTATGCCGCGGTTCAAGAGCTGCTTAACGCCACACCCGAGCGCGAGGCGCAGGTCATCGGCATTCGGGAGAACCGGGTCTCCAGCGCCCCGCTGATGGAGAGCGTCAAGAAGACGCAGGCAGTGGCGGAAGCCATCGCCGCGCACGATTACGAACGTGCCATGGATTTGCGCGGCGGCAGCTTCAAGGAATCCTATCGCACCGCGTTAACGCTGATGCGCGCGATGCCTCACGAACCGGAACCCGGGCAGCGACGGTTGCGCCTGGGCGTACTCAACTGCGGCGCGCCCGCGGCAGGCATGAACACCGCCGTGCGCGCGGCGGTGCGCCTGGGCACGGATAAGGGGCACATCATGCTGGGAATCCGGAACGGCTTCCCGGGGATGGCAGCGGGGCAGGTGCAGGAGATGGGCTGGATGAGCGTCGCCGGTTGGGCCACGCGCGGCGGATCGGAGCTGGGCACCGATCGCGATATGCCCACCAAAGCGGACCTCTACCGCATCGCCCGGACGATTGAGGAGCATCGTATCGAGGGGCTACTGATGATCGGCGGATGGGCAGGCTATGAGGCCGCCTACCAGCTGGTCAAGGAGCGCCCCAACTATCCCGCCTTCAATATTCCCATCGTCTGCCTGCCTGCGGCGATTGACAACAATCTCCCCGGTTCAGACCTGAGTGTGGGCGCGGATACGGCGCTGAACAACATCGTCGAAGCGGTGGACAAGATCAAGCAATACGCCGTGGCGGCGCAGCGCTGCTACGTGGTCGAGGTGATGGGGCGCTACTGCGGCTATCTGGCGTTGATGGCAGGGCTGGCGACCGGCGCCGAGCGGGTCTACATTCACGAGGAAGGCATCACCCTGGCAGACCTGCTGGCGGACCTGGAGCTGCTAAAGGAAGGTTTCCGCCAGGGCAAACGGTTGGGTCTGGTGATCCGCAACGAGAACGCCAATCCCTCCTACACCACCGATGTCATCTGCGCGCTGTTTGGCGAGGAAGGGCGCGATGTCTTCGACGTGCGGCAGAACATCCTCGGGCACCTGCAGCAGGGCGGCGACCCCACGCCGTTCGACCGCATTCAGGCGACCCGCCTGGCGGCGCGGTGCATCGAGTATTTGATCGCGGAAGCCGAGAAGTCGGAACCTGCGGGCGTCTTCATCGGGCTGCAATCGGGCAAGGTGACCTTCACGGATCTGGAAGACCTGCCCCGGTTGGCGGATGCGGTCTTGCAGCGCCCGAAGACGCAGAAGTGGCTGGATTTGCGCCCGATTGCGAAGATTATGTCGCTGCCGGGATTGTAGGTGAGACGCACCTACGAGCGCGACCGGTGGGCGAAGAGTCGCCTGTGCAGGCGGGTGTTGTAGCAAGCGAAGACGGTTGTGCAGGTGCGTCTCACCGCGGTTTCAGGTGAGACGCACCTGGCTTTATTCCACCCCATCAAGGAGAGCAGCATGCCCCTTATCTATGAAAGCGATGTGCCCGAGCTGCGGGAGTGTTACGTCCGGGACCCGGCGCCGGCGATTGTGGACTGGCGCGGGCGAAAAGCGCTGCGCCTGAGCGGGCAGGGCGCCAGTCTGGTGATTCTGACGCCGCTGCACCTGGCGCAAGGACGCATCGCGGTGGACATCGGCGCGGAAGGCGCCGCCTACGCGGGCGTGGCGTTTCACATCGCGGATACCTGCAATTTCGAGCTGGCTTATGCGCAACCGCACACCAGCGGTCAATGGGATGCCCTGCAATATGACCCCGTCATTCACGGGGCGAACTCGTGGCAGCTCGTTTACGGACCGCATGCGCAGGCGGCGGCGCACCTCCCGCCGCAGACGTGGTTCCGGCTAAGCGTCGAATTCAGCGAGCGCCAGGCGCGCATTCGTGTGGGGGAACAGGCGCCGCTGCTCGTCCCGCGGTTGGCGCACGCGCATGGCAGCGGCGGTGTGGGCTTGTGGACGTATCTGCCCGCGCACTTCGCGCACGTGCAAGTGTGGGATGATGCGCCCCCGGACCTGCCCGGGGGTTCAGGGACGCCGGAGGCTGCGCCCGCGGGTTGCGTGACCGAGTGGTTCCTGGAGGGCTTCGGGGTGGTCGCCTGCGAGCCGAACGGCATTCTCAACGTGAATCGCTATCTGCCCGTCACGGTAGAGGAGGTGCGCCTGGTGCGCTGGTTGGAGACGCCGGAGCCGCTCGACCTCGAGCTGCGCGTGGGCTACAGCGATGAGCTCACGCTCGAGCTAGATGGGCAAGCGGTGTTCAGCGGGAGGCATGTGTTTCACAGCAGCCCCAAGTGGGAAGAGCGGGGTTACGTGGAGGCGCGCGAACGGGTGCACGTGACGCTGGCGCCGGGGCGACACCAGCTCGCGGCGACGCTGAGAATGACGGAGCTGTTTGGCTTTGGGATGATTGTGAATCTCGGCGAGGGAGTGAAGACGCTGCTGCCTGCGGGCTTGCATCCGTTGGGGTGAGGGGGAAGAAGCTCGCCCAACGCCGTAACCGGCGGCGCGGCTGTACGGCGAATAGAATGCGTGCTAATGTGGCAAGCTCTTTTCAGCCGTCCCTACAGGACGGGATTGGTTACCACCACGGCTGTGCAGGCGTTGAAGGGGCGCTAAGGCGCCCGACTGCCTACTGTCAGACGTCCCTACGGGACGCCATACAGCTCGACCGGTTGTGCAGGCGTTGATGAACTTTCATATTTTAATTCGGTGTATCTTTGTGCTGCTCCTCACCCTGCGCGAATCGTTGTTACTGGGAGTGCCATGCTCCAGGTCGGCTTGCCCCGTAGTCACGGCACTCTGCCTGCTGCCCCTCGTCTCGTGGGGACGTCTGCCGTCCCGTGGGGACGTCTGCCGTCCCGTGGGGACGTCTGCCGTCCCGTGGGGACGTCTGCCGTCCCGTGGGGACGGCTTAGAGTAGGCAGGCACTTCAGTGCCTGTACAGCCACGTGGGTTACCAACCCCGTCCTGTCGGGACGGCTGAAAAAGATTGACTCATTCAGTGCGTTCCGTGTATTTCGTGGTTTCAAATGTCTTCAGTGTGTTCCGTAAAGGAGAGCTATGCGCATTGGACTTATTATCTATTCGTTAAGCGGTCATACGTGGAAAGTGGCGGAGGCGTTGCGGGATTGTCTCGCGGCGGCGGGGCATGAGGTCACGCTCGCGCGGGTGGAGGTGACCGGTATCGCTAGCCGGGCTACGGAGGACGCGCCGCTGAAGACGTTGCCCTCGGTGGAGGGCTATGATGCGGTGGTCTTCGGGACGCCGGTGCGCGGGGGCACCATACCCTCGCCGATGAGACGCTATCTGGAGCAGCTGCCCGCACTACAGGGGATGAAGGTGGCGTTGCTGACGACGCATTTCTTCCGCCCGGATTGGGGCTCGCAGCAGGTCGTCACGGCGCTGCAGGACGCCTGCGAGGCAAAGGGCGCCGCGATTTGCGGCGCAGCGGATGTGAAGTGGTCGGGCTTCGGGCGCGGGCGAAAGATCAAGGCTGCAGTGGAGAAGTTGTGCCAGCTGTTTTAAGCAGCTGCGGGCTAGAGACTAGAATCCGAGAGTCTCAGAGGTTTCTTGGCGACGCGCTGCGCGCGCCGCGGTACCCCGCGTCGCCAAAAAACCAAAAAGAGGGAGTTTCCCGCCGCAAATTGGCGCGGTTGGTCTGTGGCGTTATACCCCAGTTAATCTCTGAATTTCATTACGCCGCACTTAGTCGGCGCGCTCGAACTGGCTATTGTAGAGCTCGGCGTAGAAGCCGTTCTTCGCGAGCAGCTTCTCGTGCCGCCCCTGCTCGACGATGTCGCCGTCCTTCATCACCAGAATCCAGTCGGCATCGCGGATGGTGGAAAGCCGGTGCGCGATGATGAAGCTGGTGCGCCCCTGCATCAGCTCCTGCGTGGCTTTCTGGATGAGCACTTCGGTGTGCGTATCCACGGAACTCGTCGCCTCATCGAGAATCAGGATTTCCGGGTCAGCGAGCAAGGCGCGGGCAATCGTCAGCAGCTGCATCTGCCCCTGTGAGAGATTGCTCGTCTCCTCGTTCAAGACGGTCTGGTAGCCTTCTGGCAAGGTGCGGGCGAAGTGGTCCACATGCGCCGCCTGCGCCGCGGCGATGACCTCCTCATCCGTGGCGCCGGCGCGTCCGTAGCGGATGTTCTCCATGATGGTGCCGTTGAAGAGCCACGTATCCTGCAAGACCATGCCAAACAACCGGCGCAAGTCCGCACGGCGGAAGTCCTTGACGTTGTGCCCATCCACCAGAATCGCGCCGTCGTTCACGTCGTAGAAGCGCATCAGCAGCTTGACCATGGTGGTCTTGCCGGCGCCGGTGGGTCCGACGATGGCGATACGCTGCCCGGGGTCCGCGTAGAAGGTGAAGTCGTTGATGATGATCTTATCCGGGCTGTAGCCAAAGCGCACGTTCCGGAAATCCACACGCCCCACCACTTGCTCCAGCTGCACCGGCGTATCGGTATCGGGCGCTTCCTCAGGTTCAGCCAGGAATTCGAAAACGCGCTCCGCGGCGGCGGCGGTCTGCTGCAAGACGTTGGAGATGTTCGCAATCTGCGTCAGCGGTTGGGTGAAGGAGCGGACGTACTGGATGAAAGCCTGAATATCGCCGATGGTGATGGTCTTGCGAATCGCCAGATAGCCTCCCAGAATAGTCACCGCCACGTAGCCCAGGTTGCCGACGAAGTTCATCACGGGGAACATCAGCCCCGAAAGGAACTGCGACTTCCACGCAGAGCTGTAGAGCGTGCGGTTCAAGTCGTCGAAGGCGGCGATGCTGCGATTCTCGCCGTTGAAGGCTTTGACAATCACATGCCCGCCATACATCTCCTCGATGTGCCCGTTGACGTGCCCCAGGTAATCCTGTTGTTCCTTGAAGTACTTCTGCGAATTGCGAATCACCACGCTGATGATGACCAGTGAGAGCGGCACAATCAGCAGCGCCACGAGCGTCATCTGCCAGCTGATGGAGAACATCATCACCAACACGCCCACAAGCGTCACCACGGAGGTGATGATTTGCGTCAGGCTCTGGTTGAGGGTCTGGCTCACGGTGTCCACATCATTGGTGACGCGCGAGAGAATCTCCCCGTGATTGGTGCCATCGAAGGCGCGCAGCGGCATCCGGTTAATCTTGGCGGCGATGTCGCGGCGGAAGCCATAGGTGAGCTCCATGGAGAGCTTCGACATAATCCAGCCCTGGATGTAGCTGAACAGGGCGGATGCCAGGTACAGCCCCAGGGTCAGGAGGAGGATGTTGCCGATGTAGGTGAAATCAACACCCTCGCCCGTACCAGTAATCTGCGCCATCACGCCCTCGAAGAGCCGGGTGGTGGCGCGCCCCAGGATTTTGGGTCCGACGATGGTGAAGACCGTGGAGGCGATGGCGAAGACCATGACCACGATGAGGGAAATCCGGTAAGGGCGGAGGTGCTGCAGCAGTTTGAGCATCGTGCCGCGGAAATCGCGGGCTTTCTCGCCCTTCATCATTGCCATGGGACCGCCGCGGGGGGGTCCACCCATAGGACCGCGAGGTGTACTTGAGGTTCGGTTGTGCATGCTCATGCGATTTCCTCCTGTCCGAGTTGCGAAAGCGCAATATCTCGATACACCTCGCAGGATTCCAGGAGCTCGCGATGGGTGCCTTTTCCGACCACACAACCCTCATCCAGAACGATAATCTGCTCCGCGTGCTGGATGGTCGCCACACGCTGTGTCACCACGAAGATGGTGCTAGCTGCGGTCGTCTCTTTGAGCGCCCGCCGCAGGGCAGCATCTGTCTTGAAGTCGAGGGCGGAGAAACTGTCATCAAAGATGTAGATGGGCGCGCGTTTGACCAGGGCGCGGGCAATCGCCAGGCGCTGCTTCTGCCCACCGGAGACGTTCGCGCCGCCCTGGGCAATCTCCGCCTGCAAGCCCTCGGGGTTGGAGAAGATGAATTCGGCGGCTTGAGCCGTGGTGGCAGCTGCCTCCAGATCCGCAGCGGAAGCCTCCGCCGCGCCGTAGCGCAGATTGCTCTCGATGGTGCCGGAGAACAGCAGCCCTTTCTGCGGGATGTAGCCAATCTTGTCGCGCAGGTCGCGTTGGGTGACGGAGCGAATATCCACGCCCCCCACCAGGATTTCACCGCAGGTCACGTCATGGAAACGCGGAATCAGGTTGACGATGGTGGATTTGCCGGAACCGGTGGAACCGATGAAGGCGGTCGTCTCACCGGGCTTAGCGACGAAATTGATCTCGTGCAGCACATCCTTCTCGGCGCCGGGATAGCGGAAGCAGACGTTGCGGAACTCGACCGTACCCGCGAACGGCTCAGGGAAGGCGGCGGGAGCAGCGGGGTCGCGCAAGTCAGACTCCACGTCCAGCACATCCGCGATGCGTCCGGCGGAGACGGAGGCGCGCGGGAGAATGATAAACATCATCGAGAGCATCAGGAAGGCGAAGACAATCTGCATCGAGTATTGCATGAACGCCATCATATCGCCCACCTGCATGGCAGATTCCGCCACTTGATGGGAACCAATCCAGATGATGAGCAGCGCCAAGCCGTTCATGATGAGCATCATCACGGGCATCATCACCACCATCACACGGCTGATGAAGAGCATGGTATCGGTGAGGTTGCGGTTGGCTTTGTCGAAGCGCGCCGCCTCGTGATCCTGCATGTTGAAGGCGCGGATGACCATCATGCCCGAAAGCGCCTCGCGCATCACCAGATTGAGGCGATCCACGAGGGTCTGGATGGCTTTGAAGCGGGGCAGCGCGATGGCAAAGACGGTGAGAATCAAGCCGAGCAGCACCGTGACCGCCAGGGCGATAATCCACCACATCGAGGTGCTCTTATCGAGCGCGTGAATGACGCCCCCCACCCCGATGATGGGCGCGTAAATCACCATGCGCAGCATCATCACGATGACCATCTGCACCTGCGTGATGTCGTTGGTGGAGCGGGTAATCAGCGAGGCAGTGGAGAACTGGTCGAATGCGGCGTTCGAAAAGAAGGTCACCTTCTCGAAGACGCGCTTGCGGACATCGCGCCCCACACCGGCGGCGATACGCGCCGAAAGGTAGCCCACCGCGATGGTGCAGGAAATAGACAGGAGCGAGAACAACAGCATGGCGCCGCCGCTGCGCAGGATGAAGTCCATCTGCAGGTCGCCGGTATCCATGCCGAGCGCCGCATATTCCGCGCTCACAGCCCGCACCGCCATCTGGTTGATCATGCTCTCACCGAGGGCGGAGAAGCGCTCGTTGATAGAAGTGCTCATCTGCGCGCGCTGCGCTGCGGGCAGGTTTGCCAGAAGGGTGAACAAATCCATGCCGGGGGGCAGCTTGGTGAGATCGAAGCCCAAACCGGCGCCCAGAGCGGCAGCGGCGGCAGGATCCGCCTGCATCTGCTCCAGGG
>JAKJAC010000066.1:0-3782 GCA_022707705.1 Chloroflexota bacterium | reverse complement strand
TTGAGCGCCTCGGCGGTGGCGCTATCCACAGCGGCGCGCACGAGGACCGGTTCGCTCGCCAACGCCGGGTATTGCGCGACGGTTGCCGCGTAATCCGGCGAGCTCGCCTCCACCAGGGTGTAGGCGGCGCGCACCTGTTCCAACTCCTCAGGCGTAAGGAAGAGCGCGAGACGCTCGAGGGTGGTCTGGCGCAAAGCTTCGGGCACGGCATTCTCCACGCCGCCCTGCTGGATGCCGACGTTGACGATACGCGACATGTAATCGGGCAATGCAAGATCCGCGTTGGCTTGCACGAAGAGCAAGACCACCGCGATAAGAATCAGGGCAGTAAATGGTTTCAGATACTTGAACAAACGCAGCATAGGCGAATGACTCCTTGAACATGCAATGGGAGAGAATAATAGACCGTTTTCGAAGAAATGCAAGCGGGGAGCGACGGAGATTTAGACGCTGATGAGGCCTCAGATCACGCAGATGGAGAGAGGGATGTCGTAGCCGCGATTTCAAATCGCGTCTTTTGCCACCTGGTTTTCCGTGGGTTATTCGCGTCTGGCGCGGGCTTTGCGACGTATGAATCGAGGGAGGAACGCAAGAAGCCTGATAGATACCGCTACCAGGCTTGTTACTGTAAATCGGGGATCTCAGCGAAATGTTTATCGCGAGTGATCAGGGTCAGCTGGTATTGAAGCGCAAGCGCCGCAATCCAGAGATCGTTCTCTGGGACGGGGCGCCCTTCGCGTCGCAATTCATTTTTGATACCACCATAATGGCGCGCAGTGACGACATCGCAATTCAAAATCGCACTACTGGCAACCAGTTGTTCGATGCGGACCACATTCTCCTCAGCGCGCGTCGAATGCAGCGCGCCATAATACAATTCACCAATAACGATGCTGGGGATGAACACCTGCTCAGCCTCGCGCAGCCCCTGCATAACTGCCGGTTCGGCTGCAAAGAGCCCAATCACGATGTTGGTGTCCAGCAAACACTTACCATTCATGGGGATCAACGGTTTCACAGGCGGATTCAACGGCCTGGCGCATCATTTCTGCGTCAGCCGTGGGGATGGTCCCGGCAAAAGCCAGTAACTGCGGACCGGGCGTTCCAAAACAGACGACGCCCTGAGCCGGTGGTTGCTTCAAATCTGGATTTCGGCTTGCCCTGCGCTTTTCAAGCATATCCAGATAATCCGCGTATTCTTCCGGCGTCAACAAGTAGCCCAAAGGTCGCCGTTGTGCATCTACAATATAGCGCTGCCCGGCTTCGCGGAGAATTCGGTTGATATCATCATCATTCATGGTCGCACCCTCTTTCTTCTTTCCATACTATACTGCTTTGCGACCACAAGTTCAAGGTTTTTCATCACAGCCACGCTCTTCGCCCCGAGTGCGCGCTCCACAGTCGCGAAGAGATGTGTTATGCGGCGTGGTTACACCGCGCCGCACAACAGCCGCTCAAATCAAGGCTCCGGCGGGGGATTCTCAGGTTGGATGGCGCCATCCTCAGCAACGGTCAGTGCAACCGCCGGATAGAATACCCAGAGGTGATAGGCCTCGGTGCTGATTCCCCCGCCGTGATTGAAGACCTGGATATAGTACTTGCCCGCCGGCAGTGGGTGCGTGAGAATGCTCTCGTCAGCGTTGCCCACATTTCCGGAGTAGCCCACCAGGGTCAGAGCGGCATCACGCAACACCAGGTCATAATCCTGCCCTGAGGGCTGGTTGCCGAGCCAGATATCCACGCTCTGTGGGCTGGCGAGCTGGATGTAGAAGTAATCCTTGACATCCGCGGGGGTGGTAAACCGCCCGAAGTAGGTGACGCCGGAGACGAGGGGACCATTGGCTTGGGTGAAGGCGTCATCGTTAGGCTCATGCTCCCACAACACATCCACGGTGCGGACGTTCGACCAGGCGCTCAAGCCGAAACTGTTCTGCGCCCGCACGCGGTAGTAGTAACGCGCTGCACCTTTGCCGGTGAGATTCACGCTGGTATTCGCGCCGGAATAGACCTGGATGGCGCCTGTGAAATTGCCGTTGGTGGCTTCCTGCAGGATGTAGGTCGTAGCGTTCACGGCGCTGCTCCACGACACCGTGTAAGTGCTATCGCCGCCGGTGTTGCTGATGGCGTTCAGCACGGGACTCCCCGGTAATGGGGGCCAACCGCGCATCAGGAGAGGCAGATAGATGATGCGGTTACCTGGCGGGATGATGGTCGTACGGGTGGCGGTTACCGGCACGGTGACCAGGTCAGAGGTGACGCTGGCGACATTGGTGAGGACGCCAGCATCCACATCAGCCTGGGTGAGGACGTAGGCGCCGACAAGCACACAGGTGGCGTTCCGCGGCACACTGGGGCAAGTCTGGTAAGCGGGGCTGAGCAGGGTATCGGAGATGACGACAGCGGTTTGCGTGACATCCCCAGAATTGGTAGCGGTGATGGTATACGTGAGCGTCTCGCCCATGACCAGGGAACCTACCGGCGCGCTCTTTTCCAGGTGAAGCCCCGGGGATTGGGTAATGAGCGTGGTCCGGATCACCGTGATGGGTGTGGTGATTTGAGCGGAAGCCGCTCTAGCGGTGTTCACAATCTGCCCGGCATCCATGTCCGCTTGCGTGACCACGTAGATGCCGGTCAGCACGCAGGTCTCGCCCGGCGCGAGGGTGGCGCAGGTGGCAGTGCTGGGATTGAGCAGGGTATCGGTGATGACGACAGCCTGCTGGGTGATGGTGCCCGTATTGGCAGCGGCAACGGTGTATGTGAGGGTCTCGCCCAGTGCAAGAACGCCTTCAGGCGCGCTCTTATCCAGACTCAACGCCGGTATAGGGGCGATGAAGACGGTCTGTGTTGCTGTCACCGGGATGGTCAATTCGGTGGACGTCACGCCGGCAGTGTTGGTGATAAATCCAGCGTCCACATCCGCTTGGGTGACCACGTAGGTACCGATCAGCACGCACGTCGCGCTGGGCGCGAGGCTCGCGCAGGCAATCGTATCCGGCGTCAGCAGCGGGTCGCTGAGGGTCACGGCGTGCTGCGTGAGTGTTCCCGTGTTCTCGGCGGTGAGTATGTAAGTCAGGAACTCTCCCACTGCTAATGTGCCGGTCGGCGCAGGCTTGTCGAGCGTGAGGCTCGCGGACTGTGCAAAACTCACCGTCTGCGTCGCGGTGACCGGGATGCTCACCTCGGTCGAGGTCACGCTCGCGGTGTTCGTCAGAGTTCCCCCGTCCACGTCAGACTGCTGAATGACGTAGGTGCCCACAAGCACGCACGTCCCGCCGGGCGCGAGGGTGGCGCAGGCGGTACTGCCTGGAGTAATGAGGTTGTCGCTAATGGTCACGGCGTGCTGCGTGATGGTGCCCGTATTTTCAGCGGTGAGCGTGTAGGTCAACGTTTCCCCTGCTGCCAGGGTTCCAGTCGGCGCAGGCTTGTCGAGCGTGAGACTCGCAGATTGCGCGAAGCTCACCGTCTGCGTCGCGGTGACCGGAGACGTCACCTCCGTCGAGGTCACGCTCGCGATATTGGTCAGGGTTCCCGCATCCACATCGGCTTGGGTCACCACGTAGATGCCGGTCAGCACGCACGTCCCGCCAGGCGCGAGGCTCGCGCAGGCGGTCGTGTTCGGTGTGAGCAACGGGTCGCTGAGGGTCACGGTGTGCTGGGTGACAGTCCCCGTGTTCTCGGCGGTGAGCGTGTAGGTCAGCGTCTCGCCCGCCGCCAGGGTCCCAGCGGGCGCGGGTTTGTCGAGCGTGAGGCTCGCGGACTGTGCAAAACTCACCGTCTGCGTT
>JAKJAC010000065.1 GCA_022707705.1 Chloroflexota bacterium | reverse complement strand
GCTGGCGGCGGTATCTACACCAAAACCGCCGATATCGCAGCTGACCTGGTGGGCAAGGTTGAGGTGGGTATCCCCGAGGATGACCCACGTAACCCTGCCGTCATCGCCGATAACGTAGGTGATAACGTGGGCGATGTCGGTGGCATGGGCGCCGATATCTTCGATAGCTACGTGGCTTCTGCGGTAGCAGTGATGTTGCTTGGTACGGCGATTAGCTCGAATCTTGGCGCGCAGTACATCGTCTTCCCCTTGATCCTTTGCACCCTGGGAATCATCTCCTCGCTCCTCGGCATTCAGTTGGTCCGGGTGAAACAGGATGGCAAGCCGGGTGTCGCGCTCAACAACGGCACGATTTTTACCTGCTTGATCTTTGCGGTCCTGGCATCAGCTTTCGTGCTGATTTTCAAGTACAACATCGGCGTGTTGTGGGCTACTCTCGCTGGCTTGGTCACAGGCGTGGTCATCGGCTTCACCTCCGATTTCTTTACGGGTGATGACCGCCCGCCGGTCGTGGAGACGGCGCGCGTTTCTGGTTCCGGCGCAGCAGTTACCATCATCACCGGCTATAGCTACGGCTTGATTAGCATTGTGCCTTCCATCATCGGTATCGTCATCGCGACCCTGGTCTCCTATTTCCTGGCTGAGGCTGCTGGATTGAGCGGTGTCTATGGCGTGGGCATCAGCGCGGTCGGTATGTTGGCAGTCACCGGCATGATTGTTTCTGCGGATGCCTACGGTCCCATCGTGGATAACGCCCGTGGTATCGCCGAGATGGCGGGTATGTCCCAAAAAGTGGTGGAAACGGCTGACATCCTCGATGCCGCCGGCAACACTGCCAAAGCCATCACCAAGGGCTTCGCCATCGGTGCTGCTGCGCTGACGGTGCTGGCGCTCTTTGCCGCCTTCGCCTCTGAAATGGCTGCAGAAGGGGTGCAGATTAAGTTGAGCTTGCTGGACCCATGGGTCATCGCGGGCGTTTTCCTGGGCGCGATGACGCCTCCGCTCTTCAGTGCCTTAACCATGCTTTCGGTGACGCACAACGCCTTCGATATGATTGAGGAGATTCGCGAGCAATTCCGCAAAGACCCGGGCATTCTGGCAGGTACCTCTGAGCCGGATTACAACCGGTGTGTCTCCCTGGCGGCAGAAGGTGCTTTGTCCTCGCTGATTTTACCCGCTTTCCTGGCAATTCTGCTCCCTCTGATTGTCGGCTTTGTGATGGGGCCTGAGGCGCTCGGCGCTTTCCTCGGTGGCGCGATTTTCACCGGCATCATCTTCGCCCTGCTCATGGCGAACGCCGGTGGTTTGTGGGACAATGCCAAGAAATACATTGAATCGGGTTTCTTCGGCGGTAAGGGTTCTGAGGCGCACAAAGCTGGCGTCGTGGGCGATACCGTGGGTGACCCCTTCAAAGATACTGCGGGTCCCTCACTGAACACGCTCATCACGGTGATGTCACTGGTCTCTTCCCTGTTTGCGCCGATTATTGCGGCTTTCCATCTGTTCTAAAACGTTTTCACGCCCGTCCGTGATTCGGGCGGTGTGAGCGCGCTGCTTACCTGAGAGGTTGGGCTTTGAAAAACCCAACCTCTCTTTTGTTATATGCAAACGCTTTCCCTTCCGGGTCTTGAATTTAGTATATGTTTGTCTTGTATATTTCCTGAAATTGTGGTATAGTCCACTCAGGCTGACATGTCCAGCCTCAAACCAATTATTGCATCGTGGCGCCGTGGCCCTTGGAGGGCAGGGTGCCATGAACCAGGGAGTGGATTTCGAAATATGGGAAAGTACACGGGACCAAAACACAAGCGCTCGCGCCGTATCGGCATGGACCTCTATGGCAACGGTGGCGAGAGTCTAGAACGGCGTTTGCAGCAACCGCCGGGACCTCACGGCAAAGAGCAGGCGTTCCGCCGGACCGAATCGGCTTATACGCAACAACTGCGAGAGAAACAGAAGGTTAAATGGATGTATGGCGTGCGCGAACAGCAGTTCCGGCGCATCTTGGCAGAGGCGCAGCGGATGAGGGGGCAGACGGGCCTGATTCTGCTTCAATTGCTGGAGCGGCGCCTGGATAACGTCATCTATCGCATGGGGCTTGCCCTCACCCGGTTGCAGGCGCGGCAAATGGTCAATCACGGGCATGTCCTGGTGAATGGACGACGCCTCAATATCCCTTCCTACCTCGTGCGCCCCGGCGATATCGTGAGCCTCAAGGAGCGGGCGCGTCGTTTGCCGCAGGTGCAAGCGGTGTTGGCGGCGTCATCCGCGGCGCCCCAGTGGCTCGAACCGGTCGGCGTCACTACGGCGCGGGTCTTGCGCTCCCCCTTCCGCGAGGAAGTGCATCCCGATATCAAAGAGCAGTTGATCGTGGAATTCTATTCCCGTTAGCGACAGAGGGGCGCCGGTGCGCCTGATGCATCTGGGCTTTCCTGCCAACCGTCATCGAGGGGCTTCACCGTGGCAAGCCATTTCGCGCTTGTGTTTGGCGAACCCAATCGGATGACAGTGAGGTGAGCATACTCTGGTTGTGCAAATAGCGCCGGATATTGTTCGCGGCGTCGCCGGTAGGTCTGCAAAGCCCATAACAGAATCGAATCACGGCTGAAGAACGATTTGCTCAGACTCTCGCGGTTGCCGCTCCAGAGCTCCTCACGTTTGAGAGCGCGACGCAGGGTTCGGCTCATTAACTGCGCCATAATCACCGTCAGGGAATAATCTAGCCAGATAACAGTATCCGCGCGTTCCCAAATGCTGGTGCGTACCCGGCTGTAATTGCCATCCATGACCCAGGCTGAGCCACTGAGAGCCTCCACCACCCGTTGCCGGAAGACCTCTTCCGGCACGGGGGTCCAATCGGGTCCCCAAAACAACGCATCCATCTCGATGTGTGGAACACGTAGTCGTTGTGCCAATCTATAAGCCATCGTGGTTTTGCCGGAGCCTGATGTCCCTACAACATGGATTCGCTGCATGGTGCCTCTCTGGTGTAACTTGTGTTAGCAATCTCTTGAGCCTGCGTTCGTGGATTAGCTGTCGTTACCCGGCTTGACTGTGCCTGAGTGTAACCGGAGGCCTTGGAAACGCAAGGGACACGTCTCTGCGTCTCTTTTCTGCAAATGTGATTTTCGTGGACGGGGGAAACCCGAAGGGTTTCCTCCGTCCACGAAAATCTAAAAAACCTACCTCTGCATTTCTTTGGCGCCACCACGTGCCTAAATGCGTTGTACTCAACGCCGCGTTGTACTCAACGCCGCGTTGTACTCAACGCCGCGTTGTACTCAACGCCGCGTTGTACTCAACGCCATTGTCTTACCAAGCCGGCTACGGTTGAGTACAACCGCTTGAATTTCGCAGTAATTCGTTCTATACCCAGTGCAACTTGCCGTTATCTGCAAATGCGTGTATCCTTTGGTCAATGGGATTGCATCGAGCAAGAACCACGCTCATCACCTGATAGGGAGGTTCGTCTATGGCTTTAGAGGAGAAGACTTTGCCCGGCGACGTGATTGTCGCCGCTGAGCTGGAGGAAGCGATTCGTGCAGCATTGGTGAACGATGTCGTGCCCTGTGTTGCTGCATTCCGCATCGCAGCAGAGCGCCAACTGGCGCCGCTGGCGGTCGGGCAAGCTGCTGATGCCTTGGGCATTCACTTGGGAACCTGCCAGCTGGGATTGTTCGGCTACCCGGGACATGCGAAGGGCTGGTCCAAAGTGGCAGAACAACCGGTGCCAGAAGGCTTGGAGGCAGCGTTGCTGGAAGCTGCGGGCGCACCGCAGCAGCTCGCATGTATTCAGCTGTGGGATCTCGCCGAACGCTTCGGGATTCCCCGCTTACAGATTGGTTTTGTGACTGATAAACTTGGCATCAAAATCAGGCCCTGCCAGCTTGGGGCGTTTTGAAACGTTTCTTCATGCCAGCGCTGGCATAACTTGTTGCAGATTACTATTCGCAGGAGGTTAGCTCTATGTCTATTGTCAAAGTCAAACCTGTTCCTTCTGATCTGGAAATCGCACAGGCTGCTGTCTTGAAACCCATTGTGGAAATAGCGCGCTCCGTGGGGCTTGAGGAAGATGACCTGGAACTCTACGGCAAGCTTAAGGCTAAAGTCCATCTGGATGTCCGTGAGCGCCTGGCAGAGCGCCCTAACGCCAAATATGTCGATGTGACAGCGATTACGCCTACACCGCTTGGTGAGGGCAAAACCACGACGACGATTGGTCTGACGCAGGCGCTGGGTGCCTTGGGCCACAAAGCGATTGCTGCCATACGTCAACCTTCGATGGGACCGACATTTGGGATCAAGGGTGGGGCAGCTGGCGGCGGTTATAGCCAGATTGTGCCGATGGAGGACTTCAACCTGCACTTGACCGGCGACATTCATGCGGTCAGCGCCGCACACAATCTCTGCGCGGCAGCGATTGATGCGCGCATTTACCACGAGAGCCGCTGGAGCGAAACCTATTTCGAGAAAATCGGGCTGCGCAAGCTCAATATTGACCCCTACAGCATCACCTGGAACCGCGTGGTGGACATGAATGACCGCGCGCTCCGTCACATCGTTGGTGGTCTGGGAGACCTGGATGATGGACCTATCCGCCAGAGCGGTTTCGATATCAGCGTGGCGAGTGAGATTATGGCGATTCTGGCTCTCTCCACGAGCCTCGCCGACATGCGCGCTCGCATTGGACGCATCGTCATCGGCACCGATACCAAGAAGAACCCCATCACCACTGAGGACCTGGGCGTAGCTGGGGCAATGACCGTCTTGATGAAGGATGCGCTCATGCCCAATCTGCTCCAAACACTGGAAGAACAAGCCGCCTTCGTCCATGCCGGTCCCTTCGCCAACATCGCCCATGGCAATTCCTCCGTCATGGCGGATCAGATTGGCATCAAGTTGGGCGAATTCCTCCTCACTGAATCGGGTTTCGGCTCCGACATGGGGATGGAGAAGTTCTTCGATATCAAGTGCCGCGCCTCTGGGCTGATTCCCAACGTCGTGGTCGTCGTGGCAACCGTTCGGGCGCTCAAGATGCATGGCGGCGGTCCCAAAGTGGTCGCCGGGCGCGCGCTCGATAAAGCCTACACCGAGGAAAACCTGGCGCTCCTGGAGAAGGGTGCCGCCAATCTGCAGGCGCATGTCGGCATCGCGCGCCAGTTTGGCATTCCCGTCGTGGTCGCCATCAACGCCTTCCCCACGGATACACCCGCTGAATGGGCTGCCGTGCGCGAGGCGGCGCTGCGCGCCGGTGCTTTCGATGGGGTTGTGACCCAGCATTGGGCTGATGGCGGCGCCGGGGCGGCAGCCCTGGCGGAAGCGGTCGTCAAAGCGGCTGAGGAGCCTGCGGATTTCCGCTTCCTGTATGATGTGGCGCAGCCCATCAAAGAGAAAATCGAAACCCTGGCTCGTGAGGTCTACGGCGCCGATGGCGTGGATTATAGCGCCGAAGCTGAGGAGAAAATCAAGCTCTACACCGACCTGGGTTATGACCACACACCCATCTGCATGGCAAAGACCCACCTCTCACTCAGCCATGAGCCTTCCTGGAAAGGTGTGCCCAAGGGATACCGCTTCCCCATCCGTGATATCCGCGCCAGTATGGGCGCCGGTTTCCTGTATCCGTTAGCGGGTGAGATGAGTACCATGCCGGGGCTTTCCAGCAAACCCTCATTCATGAGCATTGATATTGTAGACGGCAAAGTTGTGGGCTTGTCATAATCTGCTGCCCGTAGCTGAGCGTTGCTTTGAATCCTGAAGAGCCGGTTCCCTGTTTACCGGTGACCGGCTCTATACCTGACCTGCACGGAAAGGAGTCGTTATGACCGCTAAAATGATAGACGGGACCGCGATTGCGGCGTCCATTCAAGAGGAACTCACTGCCGAAGTGGCGCAGCTCAAAGAGCAACATGGTATCGTCCCTGGCTTGGCGACGGTTTTGGTGGGTGAGAATCCTGCATCGCAGACCTACGTCAAAATGAAGCGCAAGCGCTGCGCCGAGGTGGGCATCCATTCGGTGGGGCACGAACTGCCTGCCGACGCGACCCAGGAGCAGGTCGAAACCCTGGTGCGCGAACTTAACGCCGACCCTGCCATTCACGGCATTCTAGTTCAACTGCCGTTGCCGGGACACTTGGATGAAGAAGCCGTGCTCAACGCGATTAGCCTGCACAAAGATGTGGATGGCTTCCATCCGGTCAACATTGGGCGCCTGGCAATGAAGGGGCGCGATGCCCTTTTCGCTCCCTGCACGCCTGCGGGCTGCATCGAGCTCCTCGACCGCATCGGCGTCGAGATTCGCGGCAAGGAAGCCGTAGTCTTGGGGCGCAGCAATATCGTGGGCTTGCCTGTTTCCATGCTGCTGCTCAAGCGTGATGCGACGGTGACGATTTGCCATTCGCGCAGCAAAGATTTACCCGCAATCTGCCGCCGCGCCGATATCCTCGTCGCGGCAGTCGGGCGCGCTGAGATGGTCAAAGCCGATTGGGTCCAGCCCGGCGCCGTGGTCATTGATGTGGGCATCAACCGCGTGGATGACCCTGCGGCCAAGCGTGGCTACCGCTTGGTGGGTGATGTGGCTTTCGAGGAAGTCAAAGAGGTTGCCGGTTGGATTACGCCGGTGCCAGGTGGGGTTGGACCGATGACGATTGCCATGTTGCTCCAAAACACCGTTAAAGGTGCCAAACGCGCGGCTGGATTGCTGTGATGCGTTTGGGGCGTCGCGCGCAGTGCGGCGCCCAAAAGTCTATTTCCCCCGCGCTCCGGGGGATCAAGGCTGGCGTCCTGTCGTGAATTGCGTCCTGCGCGGCGTGGCGTGAAGTTGCCAAAATCAGCAAGCTGTGCCATAATCCAGATAGATTTTACCATCCGCTAGAAATTGCCAGGTGAAGGAGCAGAGCCTATGTTAGTGAAAGACCGCATGACGGCAAAACCGTTTATCATTGCCCCGGATACGTCCGTGGCTGAGGCGCTTAGTCTGATGCGCCAGAACAACGTGCGTCGCTTGCCTGTGGTGGACAAGAAAGGTAACCTGGTGGGCATCGTCTCCGAGAAAGACTTGTTGTACGCCTCTCCTTCTCCCGCCACCAGCTTGAGCGTTTATGAAATCGGTTATTTGCTCTCCAAGCTGAAGGTCGAAGAGATTATGACCCGCAAGGTGATTACGATTACCCCTTCAGCGCCGCTGGAAGAAGCTGCCCGCGTGATGGTGGACAACAAGATTGGTGGTCTGCCGGTGGTTGAAAACGACCGCCTGGTGGGTATCATCACCGAGACGGATGTCTTCAAGACCACCCTGGAGATGCTGGGTGCGCGCGAGCCCGGTGTCCGTATGACCATTACGGTGCGCGATGAGCCAGGTGCATTGAGCCGTATTACCGGGAGTATTGCTTCGAATGGCGGCGATATCATCGCCTTGGGCACTTTCTATGGCGAAAACCGTGGCGATGGTATTCTGATGATTCGTGCCTGTGGCATTGAAGAGCAGCGTCTGCTGCAGCTCATGCAAGAGTTGGGTGTGCACGTGCGCGATATCCGCACTATTGGGGACACTGCTGCCTGCGGTTGCACTGAGTGAAATGTCGCGGTTGGGTCTGATTTCCGACACCCATAACCACTCTCAGAATGTGGCACACGCTGTAGCCTGTTTCGAGGCGGAGGGGATTCATACGGTCCTACATGCAGGCGATGTTACCGGGTCAGGTATTTTGAAACTGTTCGCACCATTTGACCTCTGGTTAGCATGGGGAAATGTGGACCGTGATGAAAAACTGCCTGCGCTTATGGCTTTAGAAGGGTCTGGAAATTCGCATTTCGCGTATGTGCATTCGCTATCGTTGGATGGCTGTAAGTTGGCGCTATTGCACGGTGATAACATTCCGCAGCTGACACACCTGATTCATTCCGGGGACTATGATTATGTCATCCATGGTCATACGCACCAACTGCGTGATGAGCTTATCGGACATACTCGGGTGATTAACCCCGGCGCATGTGGCGGAGGTGGCTTGTCTCCGAAAACATTCGCTATCCTGGAACTGGCAACCGGCGACTAGCAGGTGCTGGAGGCTTGATTTCTGATGGGAGGACTAGATGCATCTGGAAAAGTGCAAGGATGTCTTACGTAGCGGCACATTGTTTAGAGACCTCAACGAAATCTACCTGGACTTGGTGCTGATGATTTGTGAGGAAGTCACGTACCCTGCGGATGGCAATATCTTCCGTCAGGGGGATCCCGGAGATGCGCTGTACATCGTTGCCAGCGGCGCCGTGGATATCATCCTTGAACCTCAGAAGGCTGATGACCAACCCTTGGTGATTGCTTCACTAGAGCAATACGACACCTTTGGCGAGACCATTCTGGTTGAGGAAGGGCATCGCACGGCAACTGCGCGCTGCCGGGTTCCCAGCACTCTGCTGCGCGTCCCCCGGGAGCGGATGGTGCAATTGACCAACGACTATCCTGAAATTGGTTTCCGTATCATGCGGAGTATGGCGGCGGGATTGACTCAGAAATTGAGCACAGCCAACGTGAATCTGCGCACCCGCGTTTCCTGAACCTGCGCGCTTCCTACAATTGATTTTCAGAGAGCGGTGCACTGCACCGCTCTCTGAAATACGTGCCACTTCCACACAACCCCACGGCTAATAAAACCACCACCGCAGGGATTGCCGGCAGGTAGAAGCGATCGTGTGCGATGGGACCGGCGAGCAGCAAGCCGTAAACCGCAATTCCCCCCAGCAGCAGCGCCGGCGCGTGTCGCAAACGCCGGCAACCACGCAAAGCCCCCCACCACACTGTCGCTCGTAGCGCTAGCAATCCCCACCACACCAGGGCGGCATCAAGCGGCGCGTTGACCATGCGCTCCAGCCATAGAGCATGGAGCGCATCCCCCACCGCACCGATGCTCAGGGATTCTTCCATGCGCTTCCAGATGTTATCCAGCACTCCGGTCTGTTCCCACATCTTGTGGGTGAGCGCCCGGTACCAATCACGATGGCCCAAATTGAGGAGCGAGCTGCTGATTCCGTGCAGATGACTGCTGACAAATGCCCCAGGGTGGGCGAGCACAATGTCTCTGGCGATAACGACGACATCCTGGCGGCGCTGCTCACGCTCAGGGCACGGTAGCGCCTCTTCCGGCGCAGCGCTCCAGGCGAAGCGCTGCGCCGCCGATTCGACCAGACGATTGTAGAGCGCTTCCCATGTCGGCGTCCACGGTTCTGCGGGGATTTCCTCGACTGCCGCGAGCGTTGCCACGGCGCTCACGCGCGCCAGGTTCTCCTCATACGCGGTTGAAAGAAGCGCGCGTTTGAAAACGAACTGGTTGCGGAGCACCCACGGCAGGAGCGCCAACAGCAATAGGGCTGCAAAGCCCGCGACGCTGGCAAGATGGCGTTTCCGTTGCCGCAACGCCGCCGCTAGCAGTAGCGCTCCGACTGCCAGCGCCAGGAATTGCATGTTGGGCTTGGTCAGGACTGCCACCCCCCACAGAGCTCCGCTGAGGGCGCCTCGCTTCAGGGTGGGGCGCTGCAGCGCGCGCAGGGTCGTGGTGAGCGCCGCCGCCATCCCGGTGAGGAGCAGCGTTTCGGCGAACAAGACCCCGGTGTAGCGCTGCGTCGAGCCATTGCAGGCGTAAAGCAGGCCTGCTAGCGCTCCCGTCCGGCGTCCTCCCAGCAGCGTCCCCGCCCGCATGATCAGGGCGGTGCTCAGCACTTCCAACAGTAGCTGCAACAGCACTGCCCGCGCTGGCTCCGCGCCTAGAATCCGGTATGCTCCGGCGAGGAACAGGGGATAGAGGGGGGTGCGTAACGCGGTTGGGCAGAAGGGCGCTTCCCACGCCATCGAGAAGCCGTGTCCTCCGAGGAGGTTGCGTGCGATCAGGTGATACCCTTCCGCATCCACCGGTCCTATCGAGTCTGCCGGGAAGGCGGCAATCCAGGCAGCGCGTAGCAGCAGGGCGAGCAGCAGAATGAGGATAGCCGGAAGTCTTGACCGCAGGTATGACCCGCGCGCCTTGCTCACACCCGATTTTTCCCGGCAATCTGTGTTGGGCTGCGCCACATCTGCCGGCCCCACGCGAGCAGCGCAAGCAGTGCCAGGAGTGTGATACCTGCCCCGATGCGGAAGGATAGCGGTTCGTAGCGCATGAGCACTTCGTGCTCGCCCTCCGGGATCTGGATGGCGCGCAAGGTGGTATAGGCGCGCAGAATGGGCGTGCGTTCGCCGTCCACCCGGGCGGTCCATCCGGGATACCAGAGGTCCCCGATGACCAGATAGCCCGGTTGGGCGCTTTGCACGGTCAGGCGAGTTTCCTCTGGACGCCAGGATACCAGCGTCACGGTCGGAGAAACTGGTGGCGCCGCAGCGCTGAGCTCTGGCGCCGTGCTTTCCAGAATCACCGCGCGGGTGAGGTCGTAGCGGGGGTCTGGCAGCACCCCCAGCGTGATGCCGTCATCGAGCGCGGCAGCCTCGTAGACCACACGGTAACGTGGAAACGTTTGCCCCAGGCAGAGCAGACGCAGGGACGCGCCCTCGTGGGTGAAGGCGGCGACCTGCCGCATCGCCCACGGCGGCTCAAGTTCATCGGCGCCCCAGATGCCGCAGCCCACACCCATCAGCGCCCAGACGCGGTCGCCGGGAATCTCCCGGCGGAATCGCATCCAAAAGCCGTTCTCGAATGTCAGATGACCGTGTAAATCCTCCATTCGCAACACCGTGGGCCAATTGCCGGTCAGATGCCCGCGCGTATCCACACGACGCCCCTGGTCATTTTCGGGTAGCGGAACCTGTAGCGGCGGCAATGCCGCAACTTGCGCCGGATTCTGCTGTACCAGGTGCCCTGCTGCGGCAGTTTGCCGGGCTGTGGCGCCCAGGTCCACCACCAGCAGCGCAACCAAGAGCCATTGCGTCTTGGGCAAACGCAAGCACAGCAACCAGCTTCCCCCCAGTAGCAACCAGGACCAAAAACCACGGGCGAGCCATTGTGGCGTCTCTGCTGCTTCCGGACCAAATCGCGCCCACAGGAACCAGCCCGCCAGCAACAGCCCGCTCAACCCCCACATGATTCCCGGTATCAACCGGTTCCGGCGCGTGAACGGCGTTTGCCATCCCAGCACCGCCAGCGTTGCCAGCGCCCAGGCTGTGATGACCGCAGCGCGCTCCGGATTGTGGAACATCCCCAGAATCGGGAGGAGCCGCGCGAGTGTGGGCAGCAAGGGGGTGGCATTGCCCAGGCTGAGCAGCAATCCCAGGAGCGCTAGCCCCAACCAGAGGGCGGGGTGGCGCGGATTGAACGGTTGCCGGCGCCATAATGCCAGCCCGGCAAACAGCAACGTGGGAATGCCAACGTACAGGGGCGACCAGAGGGTCACATGCGGGATTAACAGCCCCAACAGCTCCTGCACCTTGAAACCGGCAAGGCGTTCCTCAAGTGGCTGGTTGAGACGTTCCGCGAGGGTGGTTACCTCCACGGTAGGCAGCAACTGCGCTGCAGTGCGCGCGCTACCTATGACGACAATGCATAACAGGGTCAGCAGCGCCTGGCGCCGCTGTGGCTTTGGCTTTGAGAGGGCCAACGCACCGCCCCAAACCAGCGCGATTCCGTAAACATAAAGCGCTGTCTGGGCGAATCCGCTCAGAAAAACCAGCGCCCAGCACAGAGTCGCCAGAACCGCATTACGGCGCCAGAAGCGTTTCCCGCCCAGGGCGCAGCGCAGCGCCAGGAGCAACCACGGTAGCCAGGCAGCGGTCGCCAGAATGGGCGGCGCTTGGAGTGGATAACCGGTCAGGTACCCGCTCAAACTCCAGGCAACGGCTCCGAAGACGGCAGCGCCCCGATTGCGGCTGAGCCATCGGAAAAAGCCATAGGCTCCCCACGCCGCCAGGACCAGATGCACGATGGTTTCGGCGGCAAGGGCGCGGTAGGAGAAGGGCTGGTTGAGGGTCAGGAGCGCCGTGACCCAGCGGATAGGGTAGAGCACCTGCGTCTGCATCTCGGCGAGATACGGATGCCCACCCAGGACATAGGGATTCCACAGGGGCAGGTCTCCGGAGAGCAGGCTCTCGATGGTATAGCGTGCAAAGGGGTAATAGTAAACCGTCATATCGCCGGGAGCGATGGCGCTCTGTGCGTCGGGACTGCCGCTCCACAGGCTCCCATAGAGAACCAGAATCAGGCACGCCAATGCGGCGAGCAACACCCCATCCCAGAAACTCATTCGGTGTTCCTGGTCTTTGCCTTCGGGGCGCTCAACCGCTCTGCTCAGACTTCGCATCTTCTTGTCTGGGTACGAACTTCAGCTATGCATGATGCTGAAAAGCCGTGATGGCATCGCATACCGCCTTGACCTCATCCTCGTGCAACTCCGGATACAGCGGCAGCGAGAGCACCTGTGCGGCAGCAGCTTCTGTTTCCGGCAATGCGCCGGGTCCATAGCCCGCATCGGTGTAGGCGGGTTGCAGGTAGATGGGAATGGGATAATGGATCAGGGTCCCGATGCCGTTTTCGCGCAGGTAGGCGCGCAGGGCTTCCCGTCGCGTTGTGCGTATCACGTAGAGATGGTAGACGTGTGCACCCTCTTCTGGATCGAGGGGTAATTGCAGTCCCGCGTCGCGGAGCAGCGTCCCGTAGGTGCGCGCCAGGCTGCGGCGACGTGCGTTCCACGCGTCGAGATGGCGCAGCTTCACCCGCAGAATGGCTGCCTGCATTTCATCGAGGCGACTATTGAAACCTTTGAGGGTGCTGACGTAACGCTCAGCCCAACCGTATTGTCGCAGCAGACGCAGGCGCTCTGCCAGCTCTGGGTCGTTGGTGGTGATGGCGCCACCATCACCATACGCGCCGAGATTCTTCGTGGGATAGAAGCTAAACGTGGCGAGATCACCCCATCTTCCCACGCGGTGCCCGTGATACCGTGCGCCATGCGCCTGTGCACAGTCTTCGATGACCCGCAACTGGTGGCGTCGTGCGACATCCAGGATGGGCGCCAGCTCCGCAGCGCAACCGTAGAGATGCACCGGGATGATGGCGCGGGTGCGGGGGGTGATGGCAGCTTCCAGCTGGGAGGGATCGAGCGTCCAACGTTGCGGGTCGATATCTACGAAGATGGGCCGCGCCCCGGCGATTTCGATGGCGGCGGCGGTGGCGACGGCCGTGTGCGCCACCGTGATGACCTCGTCACCCGGACCGATATCACAGGCGCGCAACGCCAGGTGTAGCGCCTCGGTGCCTGAGCCGACACCAACAGCGTCAGAGACTCCGCAATAGGCGGCAAACTCGCTCTCGAAAGCGACGACTTCCTCGCCCAGGATGAAGGTGCCGCGCTCAAGAACACCCGCAATCGCGCTATCCAGCTCCGGTTTGAGTGCAGCATATTGCCGTTTGAGGTCGAAAGGTGGAATCATAGGCTCCTTCGAAAAATCTGAATAACTTCACGGGAAAGTCGAAAAGGCGAGCAGCAGCCTGGTGTTTTTTGTGTGGCTCTCTGCGAATCCCGTGAGTTGCCTGATTGCGCTATGGGGTGCTGTGGGCTTGGCTCTGGTGCTAAAGGGTGGCTTTACCAGTAATGGTCTTTGTGGGCGCGATAGAAAGCCACTGTGTGCATGAGTCCTTCGCGCAGGGGCACCTCAGGTTTCCATCCGAGGCCTTCTGTGATTCTGCTGAAATCGCCATAGTAATCGCCGATATCAATGCGCTTCTTTTCGGGTGGAAAGGGTACGACTTCGAAGGGTTTCGCTTTGGGATTGATTTCTCTCAGCATCTCAGCTAGTTCTAACAAGTTGATGGGCTCACTGCTACCCAGGTTGTAGATCTCGCCCTCCGCTTGTGGCGCAGCGCCGGCTAACAGGAGCGCCTCCACCACATCGCTCACGTAGTTGAAGTCGCGAATCTGTTTGCCATCCCCGAAAATTTGCAACGCTTTGTTATCTACAATTTGGTGAATCCACCAACCCAGGAAGGTCTGCCGCGCATCCTTCACGCGCATGTGTGGTCCGTAGGTATTTGTCATGCGCAGGCTTACGGTGCGCAAGCCGTAGACGCGGTGATAGACCATGTGATACCATTCGCCGGCAACCTTATTCACCCCGTTGATATCTGTCGGCGCGAGCGGATGTTTCTCATCCACCGGCAGGTACTGGGGCTTGCCGTAAATCTGCCGGGTGCTGGCGAAGACAATCTTCACCCCGGGGTTGAACTGCCGGCAGGCTTCCAGGATCGAGATTTGGCTGCGGCAGTTGATTTCCAAATCCGTGAAAGGATCGACCATGCTATCCAGATGACTCACTTGTCCGGCGAGATTGAACAGATAATCCTGATTTTGGACCAGGTAATTCATGCCATGGGTGTCACGCACATCGGCGATGTTCACCCGCACGCGGTTCTGAATTTCTGCGATGTTGAAGAGATTGCCGCCGTAATCCGGGATCAGGGAATCCACCAACAGCACATCCGCACCCAAATCCACCAATCGGTACGCCAGATGACTGCCGATGAAGCCCAATCCACCGGTGATTAACACCCGTTTGCCGAAGAATGCGCGCGCATAATCCATGTTACCCTTCACCTACTTTGCTGTCTGCGGTTGGTGCGCTTTGCGTACGACCAGCTCCCACCACAGAGCGATCAATTGCCGCGCCGTACGCAACAGTCGTCGCCAGTTGAAGAATTGGGAGACGCCATACTGCCGGTGATAATGGTGGACCGGCACTTCCACGAACCGGAACCCGGCGTCCTGAAACTTCTTGACCATCTCCAGGCAGATGGTGCCGCTATCGCTTTTCAGCGCCACCGCGTCGAAAAGCGTGCGGCGGATCAGGCGAAAATCGCAATCCACATCACGCAACTTGAAGCCAAACATCAACTTCACGAAGTGATGATAGACCCGTCCGATAACTTTACGCGAGAGCGGATCGTGCCTGGCAATTTTGTGGCCATTGACGACATCCACTTCCGGCGTCACGGCATCCACCAGCGCCGTGAGTTCCAGGGGGTTGTATTGCGCGTCGCCATCGGTGTAAAAGACCCAGTCCTTGGTAGCCGCAGCAAAACCCGTGCGCAACGCGCCGCCGTAGCCTCTGTTTTGCGGGTGATGAATGACGCGGAGCTCCGGGACGCAGCGCGCCAGCTCATCCAAGATCTCGGCAGTGGTATCGCTGCTGCCATCATTGACCACGATAATCTCGAAGTCATCTGTCACCTGGCGCAATGCCATCAGCGCGGTGAGCACCATACTGGGGATGGTGCCGCCATCGTTATAGGCTGGGAAAAAGGCTGAAACGCTCGAAATCGCTTTCATCTGCACTTGTTTTGTTCCTACCGGGAAAGGCGCAACCCTCTTCAGACTGAGGAACTCCCGTGTTGATTATGGCTTTCGCGCCACGGCGACGACTGTCAGCCCAAAAGGAAGCCCGATGCCGGCTATCAGTGGGGCTTCTGCGGATAGAATGCCTTGCAGGACCCCATTCATACGACCCACGCCCAGGGTCAGATCTGACCCGGAGTCTTTTGGGGTCCAGATAGGTTCAGCCAATCGCTTGGCTACGGCGATTGGGAATAGAAACGTATTGGCATAGGAGAGCCGTTCTACTTCGAAACCGGCAGCTTCCAACCGGGAGGCGAGCTCCCGCCGTGTGTAGCGGTGGCGAATGTGGACGGCGCGGTCGTGTTGCCCGCGAAGCCAGTTGTAGGCGGGGAGGCGCAGCACTAATCTGCCTCCTGGCGCCAGGACGCGTTGCAGGGCGCGCAGCGCAACCCCATCATCGCGCACGGCTTGCTCGCATAGCACATCGAAGCTCACCGCGAGGTCAAAACTGCCATCGGCAAACGGGAGTTCGACAATCGAGGCGCGCGCCAGGCGCTCGGCGCCACGCTGTTGGCAGAATTGCAGCGCCGCGGCAGCGAAATCAAAGCCGGTGACCTGCCCGTACTCCGCCAGGTAGGAGGTCATCACTGCGCCGGTGCCGCAACCTGCGTCCAGGATACGTAATCCTGTGCCGGGAGCATAGCTCCGGTTCAGCAGCGCGCGGGTGATGCGCACCATCCCCCGATACCACCAATGGGTATCTTCCACCTGATACATGACCGCGTATTCTTCGAGATTCAACCCGGCTCCGCTTTGCTGATTTTTCCCGCGCTCTCCGTCCTGAGGTGCTAAGCCTTGGAGCGGAAACTCGCCCGTTATTATACGTGCTTTGCCGATTTTGGGTAGTGGGGACTATGGTATAATGCCAGTTTATGAGTAGAAAACAAAGTTTGCAATTAGTCCTTGCCCTCGCTTTGACTGCATTCAGCCTCTTTTTAGCGTTGCGTGGCGTGAATTTCGCTGAGGTCGGTCAGGCATTGCGGCAGGTGAGTGGCTTCTGGTTGCTGGTCTCTGCTGGTTTGATTTTGGTCACCCTGGTGATTCGCGCCCAACGCTGGCGTGTGCTGCTCAAGCGGCAACTCTCCTTCCGGGATGCCTTTGGCTTGATCAACATCGGTTATCTGGTCAATGGGGTATTGCCGGCGCGTGCGGGGGATGCGGCGCGCGGTGTCGCGGGCAGTTTGCGCGGTCCGGTCACCATGCTTGCGGCGTTATCCACTGTGGTCGTGGAGCGCGTGCTGGATATGCTCGTCATCGTCCTGATTCTCGTGGCGACGCTCCCCTTTGTGCCCGGTTTGCGCCAGTATCTGGCAACTGGCAGCATCGGCGGCGGCATCCCGCTGAACCTGGTCGTCATCGCGAGCGGTTTGGTGTCTCTGGGCATCGTCGCAGTCCTGGTGGTCATGGCGGCAATCCCATCTAAGGTCGAGGCGCTTGCTCAGCGCGTGCTGGGAAAGCTGCCCCTCGCCCATCCCGAGCGGTTGCTGCGCCCGGTGCAGCACATCCTTGAGGGTCTTAGCGCTCTCGGTTCGGTGCGCGCTGGCATAGAGATTATACTCTGGACGCTGGCGCTGTGGGCGACCACGGGGCTGTACTTCTTCACCATCATGCGCGCGTGTGGGGGATTCATCGCTGAAGTCACCCTGCTGAAAAGTTTGGTGGCGATGTGGGCGAGCGCTTTCGGCATGGTGTTCCCCGCTACTGGAGGCATCGGTTCCTTCCATTTTGCTGTGCGGGAAGCCCTGTTCTGGGGCTTTGCCTTGCCACGGGAGTTGGGGTTCACCTATGCAGTGCTCTCACATGCTATTGCCTATCTTTTGGGAATCACACTCGGTGCAGGGGCGCTGCTTTCATGGGGCATCTCCCTGCGCGAGGTCATGCGCCACGGGTCAGGAGCCACTGCTCAAGAGTCGAAGGCTGAGGCTGAGAATCAACCCACCCGCGGCTCTTGACGGCATGTGTGGTTGCTGACTCCCAATCATCAAGGGAGAAGCTCATGCGGTACTTTATCACTGGCGGTGCTGGTTTTATCGGGTCCAATTATGGCGCACGTCTGGTGAAACGTGGCGAAGAGGTAGTGATCTTTGACAATCTCTCGCGGCGTGGGTCGTTGCGCAACCTGGCATGGTTGCGTTCTACCTTTGGCGAGAACGCTTTCACCTTCATTCACGGTGACGTGCGCGACACGAAGCTCCTCACTGCCAGTGCCGCTACCGCCGATGTGATCGTTCACCTGGCGTCTCAGGTGGCAGTGACCACCTCCGTTCAGGACCCCCGCACCGACTTTGAGTGCAATGCGCTGGGGACTTTCAACGCCCTGGAAGCTGCGCGGGCTTCGGGGCGCTTCCCCATCGTCTTGTATGCTTCCACGAATAAAGTCTACGGCGGCATGGAGGCTTTGCGCGTGGAGGAACTGGAGACGCGCTATGCCTACAGCGATTTTCCCCACGGCATTCCTGAAGATTTCCCCCTTGATTTCCACTCACCCTATGGCTGTTCCAAGGGGGCGGGTGACCAATACGTGCGTGATTACGCGCGCATTTTTGACTTGCCCACGGTGGTCTTCCGGCAGAGCTGCATCTATGGACCGCATCAATTCGGGGTCGAAGACCAGGGATGGGTGGCATGGTTCCTGATTGCGGCGTTGCTGGGAAAGCCCATCACCATCTACGGCAACGGTAAGCAGATTCGCGATGCCCTGTTCATCGAGGACCTCCTGGATGGCTATGATGCCGCGATAGCGCATAGAGATAGCGCGGCGGGGCAGGTCTACAACATCGGCGGCGGACCTGCAAACCAACTCTCCATTTGGAGCGAATTCGAACCGTTGTTGATAGCCTTGCTGGGTCGGGATATTCCGGTCAGCTGGGGCGATTGGCGCCCTGGTGACCAGCGCATTTACGTCTCGGATATTCGCAAAGCGGCGCGCGACTTGGGCTGGGAGCCTAAGGTGGGGGTCAAGGCAGGCGTTGCGCGGCTTCTGGCGTGGATCTCTGAAAATCAGGCGTTGTTCGAGTAACAATGTCTCTAGGCTATCACGTGTCACGGAGTTGTGCATGCGCGTTTTGATTGTTTTGACCTATTATCGTCCTCACACCAGCGGCTTGACGATTTATGCCGAACGTCTCGCCTGTGCGCTCGCGCAACGAGGGCATCAGGTGACTATCCTGACTTCGCGCTATGACCGTCGCCTTCCCGCAGAGGAGCAGCTGGATGGGGTGCGCGTGGTGCGCGCCCCCGTGGCTTTCCGCATCAGCAAGGGCGTCATCATGCCCACTTTCGGTTTCCTGGCGTGGAAGCTCGCCCGTGAGGCGGATGTGATTAGTCTGCACCTGCCGCAATTCGATGCTGCCGGGGTGGCATTGCGTGGCAGATTGCTGCACAAACCCACCGTGCTCACCTATCACTGCGACCTGCAATTGCCCCCTGGGTTTTTCAACCGCGTCGTCAATCAGGTCGTTCACTGGATGAACCGCCTGGCAGCAAAGTTTGCGCACCGTATCGTTGCCTACACCCAAGATTTCGCCGATAACTCCCCCTATCTGTCTCGTTTCTCCGAGAAGCTGCGGGTGATTCCCCCGCCAGTGACCCTGCCCACTGCTGGACCTTCCGGAGTAGCGGCATTTGCGAAGATGCACAACCCTGCCGGGCAGCAGCCCATCATCGGCATGGCGGCGCGCTTCGCCGCAGAGAAGGGGGTGGGGGTCTTGCTGGAGGCTTTCCCACAGGTTCTTGAGCGTTACCCCAATGCGCGCATTCTCTATGCCGGGCAATACCAGGATGTCCTGGGGGAGCAGGCTTACGCACAGCAGCTCGATCCGCTCATTCGCCGTTACGAGCAGACCGGGCAGTGGAAGTTCCTGGGGGTACTGACCCCGTTGCAGATGTCGGCATTCTACCCGAACCTGGATGTGTTGGTCGTGCCCAGTCTCAATTCCACGGAATCCTTCGGGTTGGTACAGGTAGAAGCGATGTTGAACGGCGTCCCGTGTGTGGCAAGCGACCTGCCGGGTGTGCGTCAACCCGTGCGCATGACGGGTATGGGGGAGATCGCGCCGGTCGGGGACGCCTCCGGGTTGGCGGCGGCGCTATTGCAGGTCCTGGAACACCGCGCGGATTATGCACGTCCTAAAGATGAGATTGCCGCCATGTTTGCGCCTGAGCAGACTGCAGCGGCGTATGAGCAGTTGTTCGATGAGATTGGAAAGCAGCAGGCTTAGCTGACCTTTCTGCTGCTTTTCTGCGTCTTTGCGCCTTTGCGCGAACTCTCTTAGGCGCCTTGACGGTTTTGCGTGAGGGGCTACTGGTGTTTTGTGCACCCCCCAGGCACGCAAACCCTACGCCAGGCGCTGAGGAACGTCAGGTCTGTTTCTATTTTGCGTCTTTGCGCCTTTGCGCGAGCTCTCTTAGGCGCCTTGACGGTTTTTCTTGCACGAGTTTTTTCAAAGGAGAGATGCATGCCCTACGATCCTGAATCTGGACGTCCCGCAGACGAGACGTCTGCGCCGTCGCCTGATAAGCCTGCCGCCTCTGACCCCACGCGGCGTCTAGTTACGGGGCGCGAGACGACCCCATTGCACCCTGAGCCTGCGCCGCAGGACGCTCAAGTCCC
>JAKJAC010000064.1 GCA_022707705.1 Chloroflexota bacterium | reverse complement strand
CTGGGCTGAGGCAATCGCCGTCCGCGCCCGCGTCTCCAGGTCCGCAGCCGGTCCGGGATGGCGCGCGACCCCCTCGCGTTGCGCCGCCAATCCGGTCGCCACCGCTACCCGCACTGCCACATCCGGCTCATCCAGCGTGGGCAGAATGTGGTCCTCACGCAAGCCCTGGTCGTGCGCGCAAGCCGCGAGCGCTTCCGCCGCCGCCACCGCCATCGCACCGGTAATTGTGCGCGCCTGCACATCCAGCACGCCCCGGAAGATGCCCGGAAAAGCCAGGGCGTTGTTCACCTGATTTGGGAAATCGCTGCGCCCCGTGCCCACAATCCAGGCGCCGGCAGCGTGCGCCACGTCCGGGGCAATCTCGGGCACGGGATTGGCGCCCGCGATGACGATAGCGTGCTGCGCCATCCCGGCAATCCATTCGGGTTGGATGACGCCGGGTCCCGGACGGCTGAAGGCGAGCGCCACATCCGCGCCCGCCAGAGCTTCGGGAATGCCGCCGGTGCGCCCCTCGGCGTTGCTCTCCTGGCAGATACCCCATTGGGGCGCAAGCCAGGCTTGCGCCTGTGCCAGCTCGGCTTGCGCCTCCCAATCGCGCCGCCCCCGGTGCAGGATGCCGCCCGCATCGCAGGCGACCATCGCGCCCGGAGACGCGCCCGCCGCCTTGAGCAGGTGATAGGCTGCCACATTCGCCGCCCCCACGCCAATCAGGGCGATGCGCACCTGGGGCAACGTCTTGCCCACCAGGGTGAGCGCGTTCAAGACCGCTGCCAGGATCACGGTGGCAGTGCCCTGCTGGTCATCGTGCCACACGGGGATATCGAGCGTCGAGCGCAGGTGCGCGAGCACCCCAAAGCACTTGGGCTGGGCGATGTCCTCCAGGTTGATGCCGCCAAAGGTGGACGACACCGCCTCGACCGTGGCGCAGAAAGCCTCAGGCGCAGTCGCCGCGAGCATCAGGGGGACCGCATCCACCCCACCCAACAGCTTGAAGATAAGCGCTTTGCCCTCCATCACCGGCAAGCCCGCCAGGGGACCGATATCGCCGAGGCCCAGAACGCGCGTGCCATCGGAGACAATCGCCACGGTGTTGCCGCGATTGGTCAGCTCCCAGACGCGCTCGGGGTCGGCGGCAATCGCCAGGCACGGCTCCGCGACGCCGGGCGTGTACCACACCTGGTAATCGGACAAGCCGGTCACGGGCACCTTGGGGGCGCACTGGATTTTGCCGCGATAGCGGGCATGTAAGGCTAAACTGAGCTCTTTGAGATCAACCATTCAATCCCTCCTTCAATACAGGTGGATCGCACCTGGAAAGGTGACTGCAAGCCGGGATAGCGTGTGCACGGCAAGCAGGCTGCGGCGCCGGATTGACGGTGCAGGTGCAACCCGCCTCCGGCTAATACAGGTGGGTCGCACCTGGAAAGGTGACTGCCAGCTGCAGGTGCGACCCACCCCATCTCGCAGGCGCGACTCACCTTCAAATCTCCGCCTTGATTGCCACCAGGTAATTCATGAATGCGGGTCCCATACAGCCCGGCGCCTGATTGCCGCCCAGCGTGACCTTACCCGCGGGGAAGTCGCGGCTATAGACCGGGAACATCATCCGCCCGCCGGGATGGTCAATTTCGATATGCATGGATTCCGGGGCGAACTTCCGGAGCCAGTGGGGGATTTGTTTCGCCGTCGCCAGGTACGCCACATAGACCTTTGAGGGACGGTCCAGCTCGAGGTGCAGGAAGGACTCCCGCCGCGCCTCGTAGTCCAGGTCGGCGGTCTGAACCGAAGGCAAGCCACTCAAGGGCAAGGGCAGGCGCATGATGGGATAGGGACGGTCGGTGTAGGCGGGGCGGAAGGCGCGCAGGAAAGCCTTGCGATAGCGGTGGGGACTGGCGACCTGCGCCGTGACCACGGGCGAGATGTAGCGCTGCGCATAAGCGCCGGGACGCCGACCCGCGTCCTCCTGCGCGACCACCGCCATCCCCCCCACCACGGAGGTCAGGGGGTCCATCGCGCGCAGCTTCTCGTAACCGAAGAGGCGCTCCAGCAGCGCCACGAATACCGGAATCTGCGAGCTGCCGCCGGTGCGCAGGACCACGTTGAGTTGCTCGGGACGCATCCCGGCTTCCGCCAGGAGCGCCAGAATCTCCCGCTCGACCAGGGCGACCTCTTGCTCGATCAGCTCCTCGAAACGGCGGCGCAGAATGCGCTCCCGAACCTCAATCGCCTGATAGAGGAAGTCCAGTTTTGCGATGAGCTCGGTCGAGAGTTGCACCTTGGCGCGCTCAATCGTCTTGAAGAGCGAAAAGCCGACGTTCGCGGAAACCAGGGTTTCCAGCGCGCGCATGGCGCGGGGGTTGTTGCCGGTCTCTTGGAAGCGCCGAATCTTGCCCAGCTCCTGGGGTCGGGAGAGCTCCGGCATCGTCTGCCAGGTTTTGAGCAAGTCGAGCATGTAATAGGGGAAGTCCACGCCGGGCTCCGCCTGCGAACCGGCGCCGAAATACTTCAGCAGCGACTCCATTACGCGGCGGTCCAGGTCATCCCCGCCGACGAGCACACCCCGGGTCGCCAGCACGCGCGGCGGTTCCTGCCCGCCCACCTCGGCGATGGTGAGGTCGAGCGTGCCGCCGCCGAAGTCGAAGAGCAGCACGCGCTCGCGCCGTTCGGCGGTGCGATGGTAGAGGTGCGCGGCGGCAATCGGCTCCAGCTGAAAGCTAATCTCTTTGAAACCCGCGAAACGCGCTGCCTTGTAGAGAATCTCCTCCGCGCGCTCAGAGATGGCGGGGTCTTCGGAGAATTTCACCGGGCGCCCCAGCACCACCGCATCGCAGGTCGCGCCCAATTGCTCCTCGGCGCGCGTCCGCATCGCTCGCAGCAGAATGGCGACCAGTTCATCCGCGGCATAGTAGCGGTCGAAGATGACGGTGCCCTCGTATTCAGGATCGCGCAGGACCGTTTTGACCGATTGCAGCAGGCGCCCATTGGCGGCGATATCCACCTGGTCGAAGATGTCGTGCATGTACTGGATGGGACCAGAACCTGCGCCGCCGACGATGATCTCGATGGCGCCCATGTGCCGCCGCTCCCACACCGGGCGCCGTCCGGTCTCCTGCTCCAGGTACTCAGCCGACGCCGAGCTCCCGAGTGCCATTTCGTGATTGCGCTTGATATAGATGAGGGAAGGCAATACCCGAGGGTTATCGTTGCCGGGATCAATCTCGACCGGAACCAGAGTTTGCCCGTCGTAATAGGCGACGGCGGAGTTGGTCGTTCCGAAATCAATACCTATACGCATAGATTACTCCTCTGTGAATTGATTTTGATTCCTCCAGAAAGCGACCCAACCAACGCGGTTTCCCGGGACTGGGCGGCGGGCACACGCGGCACAACAGACAGATACAGATTGCTTTGAATGGACTTCCCGGCAATGCGCGCCATAGGGGGAGTAAGCCGGGATCATGCGCGCCGCTATCACAGTGCAGGCTGTAGTAGAAATTCCACCCTCCCAGGATCAGGAAGAAGCAAGTATACCGCAGTTTTTGCAGGAGGCAACCGCACCAACTTCCGGGGGTGCATATCAAAACGGGGGCGGTAATCTAGAGAATTGATTTTTGGCGGCGGGACTTCGTCCCGCCGCCAAAAATCAATCAGAGGAAAGGCATTTGCACCATAATCGTCTTGCTTTTGCCCCGATGTTGAAATACACCCGTAGAAAAACCATAACGCCTCTGCCAAGCGCAGAGGCGTTACGGTCTCACGTGGGACTGGGGCAAGATTCTCATCTATGATTAGCCTCGTGACGGCTTAGTCTTCCCCTCCCACAATCGTGAACCTGCGTTCCGCCGGTTGGGATTCCCACACGGCAGTATTTCCCGGCAATGCCGGTTGCGAGATGTTGTATCCGGGCGGCAACGAGGGCGCGACGACGATGACCGGCGGGGCGACGTTCGCGGGTCGCGCGGCGGTGACCTCCTCCAGGCGCTGTTCTTGCCGGCGCCAGAGCCAGAGCATCAACGCCGGCAGCAGCACGGCGACGCCACACCCCAAGCCCGCCAACAGCGCCAGCGCATCCTCACTGAGGCGCTGCGTGACGACCACGACCCCCATCGCTGTAGCCACCAGGGTGACCAGCAGCAAGAAGCGTCCTGCACGCTGCCCTACTGAATCCGATTGCTGCATGGCTGACCCCCTATTTGTGTATCGGTGTCTATCGGTGTGCCTTTTGGCGTTTTTGGATCACCGAAAACTTCTGAGTCCGAACTCTGCACCCGGCGCTGGAAATCTGAGCCGTTACGCGGCGAGCTGCTGCTGCGCTTCCTGTTCGCCGATGTAGGCTACCTGGAAGCGAATCGGCGCGGCGCTGCCGCCGACCGCCAGGAAGTCCCCGCGCCCACTGAGCAGATGCGCGTCGGTCTGCGCGCGCCCGGCGGCGACGCGCGCGTCCTCTGCCGAGACCACTTTGCCGACCAGGCGCAGCGGGAAATTCGCTCGCAGCACCCCACTCAACACAGCAGCTGAGGGGCGCTGTGTGGCTGCCACCAGGTGAATCCCCGCCTCACGCCCGCGTTGCGCCAGGCGTGTCAGCAGGGTCTCAATCGAGGTGGGCTGCTGGTTGCGCCCAGGCGCAGCGCGCCCATCGCCCTGCAGGACCAGGTCGGCGACCTCATCGATAAAGACGACAATCCGGGGATGCGACTCCCCTTTCTGGTCACGCAATTCCATCAAGCGCAGCAGCGATTGCAGCGCCTCGATGGCTTCTGGCACGGCGACGACCGGCGGGCGCGCCAGGTGCGGCGCGCCGGTCAGCCCGCGAAAGGCGCGTCCCTTGGGATCCAGGCAGAACAGGCGCAAATCCTCGGGGCGGTTGGCAAGCGCCAGGGAGACCGCCATGGTCCGCAGGAGCGCCGTCTTGCCGGAACCGGTGGTCCCCGCCACCAGAATATGCGCCACCTCCGGTGAGGAAAGCCGCGCCAGAAGCGGCGCGCCGTCATCGGTCAACCCCAGCAGCGCGGTATTTGGAGGCAGCGGCGCTACCTCGGGCCACAGACTGACCAGCGTGACGGGGCGCGGTTCGGGATTGGGGAACTCCAGGATAATGCCCTCGTGCGTGCGGTCAATGCGCAGGGAAGGCACCTTGAGCGCCACCGCCAGGTCCTCCGCCAGGCTGCGAACTGCCGAGAGCCGCGTCTGCGGGGCAGGGTCCAGGCAGAAGCGAATCAGGCGAGGTCCAATCGTCCCACCGGTGATACGCCCTGGGGTGCGATGCGCCACCAGCACGGCTTCGACCTGGTCCGCTTGTGCTTCGAGATAACGCCTTAGCATCCGTGACATGAGGTTCTCCCATCAAGATATAGAACTTTTGTTCTATATCTTGATTATAAACAACTTCGTGAAGTTGTCAAGAGGGTTTTTGTCTATTGTGTTTTTGAACGCGGCGCCGAATACGGCGCCGCGTTCAAAAACACAATAGAGGGGGAGAATCTTAGGAACAACGACGCGGCGACCAGGACGGTCGCCGCGTTGGGGCAAAACCAATGCTACTTCGATTCGGCAGGGGTTACGGGGGCAGCGGGTTGGCGCGAGCGCTTGCGCCGCCCAAAGAGGCGCGAGAGCAGCTTGATGATCAGGTAAATCACGCCGCCAATCACCGCCACGATGGGCACCACGAAGATCAGAATCCAGATGAAGGCATCGCCCAGGAACTGCATGGCGCTGAGCATGGCTTCAACGGCGCGCTTGGCGGTGCCCTGCGGGCGCCACCCGGCAACCTCAACGGGCCGTGAAAGCGCATCCGGGGTCAGGGTCACGGTAATCGTCGCCATGCTCGCGGAGCGTTCCAGGTACTGCATCCGGCCCTTGACCTGCTCGATTTCCTGCTGCGTGGCGCTGAGCTCGCGGTAGACTGCCAGGACGGCTTCGGTATCCTCAGCCTGCTCCATGAGCTCTTCCAGGCGCGCAGCCTTGGCTTCCAGAGCGGTCAGGCGGGATTCCAGGTCCACGTATTCCTGCGTGACGTTCTCGCTGGAGACGCTATCGTGGTCAACGGACAGCGCCATCTTCCGCAGGCGCGACATGACCTCGTTGAATTGCTCCGCAGGCACGCGGAGGGTCATGTTAATCGTGATCAGGTCTTGCTCATAGCGGTAGCTCTCGGAAGCCATCACATAGCCTTTGAACTCTTCCGCCAGCTGCTGCACGTCTTCCTGCGCCTTTGCCGAATCCAAGACCACCAGGTTCAGGGAGCCGTTGTAGATAATCATCGGCGTGATGTCGCCGGCAGCGGAGTTCTCGGCGTAATCAACCGCCTTAGATTCCTGTGGTGCAGCCATGGATGGCGCTCGCGCCGCGCCCTCTTCCCAGGTTGCGTCGGTCATCTGTTCCACGGCTTTCGCGCCACAAGAAGTCAAAACCAGGGTTACCAACATCAAAACCAGCATCCAATGCTTTTTCATTGCCCACCTCCTTCAGGTTGATGCAAATTCGATCTCACCCTACAAACGCTGACCAGGAGCAGAAAGTTCCCCCACGCCTAACGCCCTACCTCCAGCCGGTCAATCAGCCGCTCCGGTAAGCCACGGACGCGCATGCGCTCCTGCGTGATTTCGACGGCGTAAGCCACGCGGTGGAAGCTGAAGGTCCGGGCTTCGGTATCGAGGATGCCATAAGCCGCCCGCGGGTCGCCATCACGCGGTTGCCCTACGCTGCCGGGGTTGACGAGCAGGCGCCTGCCATCCAGCTGCAGCGGCTCATGCCAATCGGGCAACAGGCCGCGCACTTCCCGCCCGTTCTCAACCGACTCGAAAACCAGCGGGATATGGGTATGCCCCACGAAGGCGACGCTGAAGTTATGGAAAGCGAAATTCTTGCGCGCAGCATCCACATCCAGGAGGTATTCCCAAATAGGCTCGCGGAGGCTGGCGTGCACCAGCACGTAGCCATCCACCTCGATACCGGCGGGCAGGCTCGCGAGGAAGCGCCGGTTTTCGGAGTTCAGCTCGGTCTGCGTCCACAGCAGGGCGTAACGCGCATCGGCGTTGAAGATGTAGGGGTCCGAGCGTCCCAAGACGCCCCAATCGTGATTTCCCAAGACGCTCACCAGGGAGAATTCCTGCAAGCGCTCGATCACCTCGTTGGGATTGGGTCCGTAACCCACCAGGTCGCCCAGACACCAGATGCGGTCAAAGGCTGGGGCGGTCGCCAGCACACTTTGTAATGCCGCCAGGTTCCCATGAACATCGGTAAGTACTAAAATACGCACAGGTCAGGACCTCCCTCAAGAGGATTCGTTATCGCTGCTCAGCCAGGATTTGCCGGCTGATGAATCCATGCGATCAATGAACATTAAGAAAATAAACGGGCACAAAGGGCTTCTCTTTTCCAGGGTTACCGCGTTGAAATCAGGCGGCACAGGGCCAGGGCAGGCACAAGGCCAGAGGGCAGGCACAAGGCCAGCCCCTACAGCCGCAGGCTCACATCGCCGACCGGGAAGTGCAGTAACGCACCCTCGGCGGTCTGCAAGACCAGCGTGCCGTCATCCAGCACATCCGTCGCCACGCCATGCACATCCCCCGCGGGCGCCTTGACCCACACCTCACGCCCCATCCACGCGAGCGCAGCCCGCCACTCGGGCAAAGGGCTCCAACCGGCGCACAGACGCTCGTAGCGCTCCTCCAGACGCTGCAGGAAAGCCTCCAGCAGCGCCGCACGGTCCACAGGGTGTCCCAATTCGACCAGGAGGCTGGTTGCCACAGGCGATACCAGCGATAATTGCTCCGCGGGCGTCTCCACATTGAGACCCACACCCACCATGAGAAAAGGCGCCTGACCCGCGATGATGCCAATCTCCGCCAGAATCCCTGCCAGCTTGCGCCACTGCTCGCCCCGCTCCACAATGAGGTCGTTGGGCCACTTCAAAGCCGGCGCCAATCCGGTGACCGCAGCGACGGCCTCGCGCAGGGCTAAGCCGCAGCTCATCATCACCCGCGGGGCATAGGTCAGAAACGGTTCGGGGGGACGGAACAGCGCCGATAGCAGCAAGGCGCTCCCCGGCGCTGCCAACCAACGCCGCCCCAACCGCCCACGCCCGGCGGTCTGCGATTCCGCCAGCACCACGGTGCCCTCAGGCGCACCGTGCTCAGCCAGGTCCCGCAAGATGTCATGCGTCGAAACGACAGTGCTGCGGAAGACAAAGCGTGAGGCAGCGCCTAACCAGCCCTCAGAACGGCAGAACTGAGAGAGGCTACCCTGATTGCCTGCCATCATTCAGGAGCCGGTATGACTTCGGCGCTGATAGCCGGGGGGAAGGGGAAAAATGGCTCTACCCACTGGAGGGGATTGATGGGCTTGGCATCCACCCACATCTCCCAATGCAGGTGTGAACCGGTCGAGAGGCCCGTGCTGCCCACCCGCCCGATGACCTGCCCGCGGGTGACCCAGTCGCCCACGGCTACATCGATCTGCGAAAGGTGCCAGTAACCGGTAATCAAGCCCCAACCGTGATCCACCATGATGGCGTTGCCGCGCACAGCCAGTTTTTGAGCCAGCACCACCCGGCCCGCAGCGGGAGCGTGAACCGGGGTGCCGGTGCCCGCCCGGAAGTCCACGCCGGAGTGATAAGAGTTGTAGGAACCGCCATAGGAGCGGCGCGAACCGAAGTAGGAAGAAATCGCCGCCTGCACCGGGAAATCCAGGGGGGCTTCCCAGAACCGTTGCTGTGTGCGCAAATCAGCCACGGCGTCCAGAGCGTTGCGCTCGGTCTCCATCAGCGAAGGATCCGTGAGCTGGCTCAAGGCGCCGGAGACATCAATGCGCTCGTAACCGAAGCGTCCGGGCGCCACAATCAGGGGGAGCGCGAGGGCGATTTCAGAGCCGTTGTAGGTCACAGTGAGTCCAACCGTGTATTCGCCGGAATCCAACATCGGCGAGAGGCTGACGAAGGCGAAGAGGTGGGTCGAATCCTGCCGGTAACAGGGTTCTGTCTGGTCCAGATACGTAATCGAGCAATCCGCCAGTTCCGCCGTCTCCAGGGTAAGCACGGTCGCCTCGCCGCGCGTGACGGGCTGCGGACCCAGCACCAGGGAAGTGATGGGATAGGGCAAGGAGGAAGAGGTCGCCGTACCCGGGGCGACCCAGGTCGCGCCGGCATAGAGCGGCGCAGGATTGTAATGCGCCAGCTGCCAGTAGGGCAGGTCCTGACGCAACGCCAACGTGAGGCGCGTCTCGCCGGCGGACGCGACATGCAGGGTCAGAGGGGTCTCCTGGGGCGGGAGCAGAATGGACTGCCCCAACGTGACCCGCTCCGGGGTCAGAACGCGATTGGCGCGCGCGAGGGTCAGCCAATCGAAGCCGCTGCGCTGCGCCAGCAAGCCGAAGCTTTCCGCCAATGCCAGGGTGTGCGATTGCCAATCGGCGCGGGGGTAGCCTTCCGGCAGGGGCAGCAGCAGCGTCTCACCGGCGTAGATTTGCCGGGGGTTGGGGAGCGCATTGAGTTGCGCCAGCGTCGTCGCATCGACGCCATAGCGGCGGGCAATCGAGAACAGCGTCTCGCCGGCGGCGACAACGTGTACGGCAGGGCGGTCATCTTCTGCGGGAGGTGTATCAAAAGCCCAAACGCTCTCGGGGAACAGCGCCCCCAACACCAACAGCAAAGACAACGTCGTGATTAAGAAGCCACGCCTCATAAGTGCCTCAAAAACCCAATCCAGGGCGAACCGCGCCCGAGAATAAAATCAATATTACCATAATAAATCAAACTAAGCGAAAGTCAATCCGGCTCTATCACCAAACGTTCGCCCACAGCTACCCACTCCAAGACTTCGGGAGCGGCTTCGAGGTAGTAACGCGCGGGGAGACGCGGCGCATAGTAGGGGCGGAAGGGTTTTGCGAGCACCTTATCCACGATGACCCCGTCATCTTTGAGCCAGACGACGCCGATGGAGCAGAAGACAAAGAACATGTGGATGGCGGTAGCGGTGCGGCTTTCGCGCGCCTCGACGAAGAGCAGCGCCTCAGCCGGGCGCAGGCGGCGGCGGAACATCAAGCCCCGCAGACGGCACAGGAACGTGTCACAGCGGCGCACCCGCAACGGCAGGATGCTCCCACCGGCTTTGATCAGGCGCACGAATCCAGGCATAAGCACCCTCCCCACGCACCTCTAGAATTGCAGTGTGTGTCGATGCCGCGCGCGGCATCGACACACACCCCTTGGTTTGAAAGACCACCCGCGGCGCCGCGCAAGCTGCTACGGGGCGATGACCGTGACGCTGCCGGCAGCTACCGCGATGTTCAAAGTGAGCGTCAACGGCACTTTGCCGTAATCGGCGTTGACGAAAACGTTCTCGCTCTGCTCGGTGAAGCCGACGGTGTGCAGGTCGCTCACCGGGGTCCCGGAGAAACTGAGGCGCACCCCCACCCCGGCAGGCGTGCGCACCGTCACCTTGCCGGCGCCCGCTTTGATATCCGCCAGCGCCGAACGGGTCCAGGCGCCGCTCAAATCCAGGTCCGCGCCGCCGGCGCCGCCGATGAAGGCAAGCCGGTCGAAGTTGGCGTTGCCCAGCTGCGAGGCGATGACCGTGCCCGTGCCGGCAGTCAGGCGCAACATGGCTAACGCCTGAGGGTTGGGCGTCGCACAGGTCAGGGTCACATCGCCGCTGCCGGCGGTGATCGAAAGGCCCGTGAGCGGAATGCCGCCCAGGTCAACCTCTGCCGCGCCCAAGCCCAAATCCGCCTGCAAATCCACAGGGGTGCCGCGGCCCAGGGTGACAGACCAGGCATTCGAGTATTTCTCGTGGTCGGCAAGCGGCAACTGCGTGCCCAAGCCTTGATTCACGGTCAGGCGCAGGGTGTCCCCCACCGTCTCCTGGCGGAGCACCGGTTCCCATTCCTTGACGTTGTAGCGGAAATGCCCGTCGAAGAGCGCCACCGCATCACTGGAGCTCAGGGTGAGGTCGCCAACATAGATGCCGAGTTTCACCGTCGCCTGCGAAGCGCCATCCGCAGCGACGGTCTTTTGCAGGTCCACAGGGTCAATCAGGGTCAGGGGTGCAGGAGTGGGAATGTTAGGAATCGGGATGCTGCACGCCAACACAAGCAGCATCAGCGCCGCCAGCAGGAATCCGTGTTTCCAAGGCATGGGTCCACCTCCATCGAAAGCAGGGATCATTCTTTGAGCACCAGGGGTGCGGCGGTGAAGCCGCCCGCGCTATCTGGGACGAGCTGTTGAAGCCGCAGGTCCACAGCATCGAGCAACGACTGGCAGAGTTGCGCCAGCTGCCGCCCACGTTCGTAGAGCGCCACGGTCTCTTCGAGCGCCAGCGCGCCGCTTTCGAGCTGCTGCACCACCGTCTCCAATTCAGCCAGAGCCTGTTCAAAGGACATCTCGTTGCGCACGTCATCCGCCATGGTTGCCTCCCGAGAAACCGATGTGCCCAGTTTGCAGGGCGATGGTTCAAAGCGCCCCACAGTTGAACGCAAGCGTGAGTATTATAATCAAGTTTTGCAGTTTGTCACAGGCAATTTCCCTATCTGGACCGCCTTTGTTGACGGCGTTGGGCTTCCAGGTATACTGCGCTCTGGAGGTCAACGTGGAAGAACATCGCGGAGGAGGAGTGGGGTGGCTGGGATTCGCCATCCTCACGCTGCTCATCCTGGTAGGGGCATGGCTCTATGCGGGATGGAAGTCGAGCCAGCGGGTATTCCCTCAGGGCGTATCCATCGCCGGGCTATCCATGGCGGGCATGACGCGCGAGCAGGCGCTCGCCATGCTCTCTGAGGCTTATGCGCAACCCATCACCGTCTATTATGAAGAGAGGCCCATTCTGCTGGTGCCCGAGATGGTGGGGTTGGTGCTCAATGTCGAAGCCACGAGCGCCAACCTCGACCAGGTGTTGCTCGCACAAGGGGGGCTACAGGGCTTCATCGAATACGCGCTCGACACCATCTGGCGCCGCGAGTCCCCACCCCAGGATGTGCGCCCCGTACTCAGTTACTCCCGCGAACGCATTGACGCTTTCCTCCGCCGCACCGCACAGCAATTCGACCATCCCCCGCTGGACCCGGTGCCGCTGCCCGAGGCAGACACTTTCCGCCCCGCCCAACCCGGCACCACGCTCGATATCGATGCCTCGCTGGCGCCGCTCATCGCCACGCTGCTATCGCCGACAGCCACGGAGATGCGCCTGGTGGTCGAGCTCGAGCCGGCGCGCGCCGCCTCGATGACGGTCTTGCGGGATGCACTCGACGCGAAGCTGGAGGATTTCACCGGCATCGCGAGCCTCTTTGTCAAGAACCTGGATACCGGACAGGAGCTCTGCTACAACTGCAACATCGCCTTCTCGGGGGTCAGCCTGCTCAAGATTCCGGTGGTTCTCGAACGCTACCGCCAGCTGGACTCAGCCCCCGATGCGGATACGCTGGCGCTCATCAACGCCACGTTGACGGAAAGCGACAACGCCTCCGCCAATATGATTCTACAGCAGATTGGCGCGGGCAATCCCTATTCCGGCGCGTTGCAGGTAACCGATTTCGTGCGCACGATGGGCTTGCAGAGCACGTTCCTGGCGGCGCCCTACGATCTCAAAGAGGGGGTCCCACCGCCGGACTTCAGCACCCCAGGCAACTCGCAGACGTCCTACGCCACCGAGCCTGATCCCTACATCCAGACCACCGCGCTGGAGATGGGACTGCTCCTGGAGGGGTTGGGGCAGTGTAGCCAGGGGACCGGTATGTTGCGGATGCTTTTCCCCAGGGAGATTCTGCCGGCGGAGTGCGAGGCCATATTGACCACCATGGAACGCAATCAGGTCACGGCGCTGCTCAAAGCCGGCATCCCTGAAGGGTTGCGCGTGGCACACAAGAATGGCTGGACCGGGCAAACGCACGCGGATGTGGCGCTCGTCTACAGCCCCAATGGGCGATTGGTGATCGCCGCTTTTCTCTACCAACCGGAGTGGCTGGTGTGGGAAGAGAGCGCCCCGCTGTTCTCCGACTTGGGACGGCTGAGCTACCGCTTCTTCAACGGCGAAACGGAGTAAACGGGACCCCACTTACCCCGCAGGCGGCAGCAGAAAACCCTGTTGCCGGATGATGTTCCGGGCATGCTCCCCGGCAAGCCACTGTATGAAATCGCCCAGGGCGCCTTCAGGCGCAGCAGGCGCAACCAGAACGCTATCACGCGTGAGCGGATACAGCCCCGAAGCCAGCATCTCCGGCACGGGGGGAACCCCATCCAGCGCCAGCGCCCGCCCGCGCCCATTCATGCGCGCCGTGGAGACATAGCCCACCGCCAGAGGGTCCTCTTCCACCACCCCCAGCAAAGCCTCCGAGGTGGGCGCCAATAGCGCGGTCAGCGCCATGGGGAAATCGCCCATCACCCGGCGCTGGAAGAACAGCGTGTCGCCGGAGGCATCCTCGCGTGTGACCAGCTGCGGCGTGCCGGGAAGCCCGCCCCAGGGCGACCAATCTTCCACGCGCCCCTGGAAGAGCAAGCGCGCCTGTTCCAGGGTCAGGCCGGGGATGCCGTTCTGCGTATTGACCACGATGGCGAGTCCATCCCGCGCCAGAGGCTGGACCCAGGTCTCCGGGGGCAGCTGCTCCGGCACCCAAGCCAAGCCAATCAAGTCCACCTCAGCATTCTGCAGCGCTTCCCACGCCAGCGGGTCAGCGCGTTTGAGTACCGAGACCTCGACGCTGGGGACTTCCCGTTGATAAGCCGCGGCGAGCGCGCGCAACAGCGGCTCCAGATTCTCCGGTCCGGCTAAGCGCAACGGCTGGACCGGACCAGAGGGAGTCTCCGTGGTGGGGGTGGGCACCAGCACCGGCGCCGTGCAACCCACCAACAACAGGCACAACCCGAGCGCGCGCCAAGGCAGCTTCATCCCAAGATTCCGGTGAGCACGAGCACGCCCAGAAGCGCGCAGTAAGCCACGAAGGGCCACAGGGCATGGCGGCGCACCAGCGCCAGCAAGCCCGAAATCGCGGCGTAGCCGACGAGGGCAGCGGCAAGCATGCCGACGAGCGCCAGGCTCCCCACCCCCGAAAAGCCTGCCATCACGAGCTTGAGCAATTGGTACAGCCCCCCACCCAAGACGATGGGAATCGCCAGGAGAAAGCTGAAGCGGGTGGATTCCTCGCGCCGGTAGCCCAGCAATAGCCCGGCGGCGATGGTCGCGCCGGAACGGCTCAAGCCGGGGAGAATCGCCGCCGCCTGCGCCAAGCCGATCATCAGGGCATCGCGCCAGGTGAGCGTCTCCAGCCCGCGACTGCGGCGGGAAAGCAGCTCCGAAATCGCGAGCAACGCTGCCGTGACCAGCAGGAAAATCGCGACGGTGCGCGGCATGCCAAAGAGCTGCTCCACCTGGTCCTCGAAGAGGAAGCCCAGCAGGGCGCCGGGAATGGTGGCGAGCACCAGGAACCAGGCGAGGCGCGCCTCCGCCGTATCCAGTTTGCGGCGCCGCAGGCTATCCCAGACCGCGACCGCCAGCTGCCACAGCTCGCGCCGGAAGTAGAAAATCACCGCTGCCAGGGTACCCAGGTGCAGCAACGTATCGAAAGCCAGCCCCGGTTCGGACCAGCCCAGGAGATGCGGGAAAATGACCAGGTGCCCGGAACTGCTCACCGGCAAGAATTCGGTGGCGCCTTGAAGAATGCCGAGTAGTAGTGCTTGAATGAAGGTCATGGTTGAACTCCTTACATGGCGATAACGTGGCTATGATACCAGTCTCGGCGAAAACGGCAAGGCTGGATCTTTCTGCCCTGCCGAGATAGACAGGCCCCGCGCAAGGCGCGCCTTGCGAAATCGACCGAATGTGGTATCATGCACGGTGTTCGGGGCGTAGCGCAGTTTGGTAGCGCGCACGGTTCGGGTCCGTGAGGTCCAGGGTTCAAATCCCTGCGCCCCGACTGAGTGCTCACGGAAGGCACGTTTTGTCACTCCATGAGCGCCCCAGTTGGCTCTCCCGTCAACTGTAGATAGCATGGTACAGTATGTCTCATGGATAGCCTAGCCGCCATTCCATGAGTACCACAGTAGGGATCCACCCCTACTGAAACTGGCGTCGCTATCGTTTTCCGGCTTCAAAAAAAACGTCGCAGTTAGTTATCAGCACTATCCGCAACATTAGCGGAACAAGACGTTAGAACCGGAGATGACATGGCACGCAAGAAGAATTCTACCCAGTTACGTTTGTCCCAGGCCATAGATGGCTTCTTTCTCGAGCTTCACGCGCGGCGACTCAGCCCTCACACCATCAGCGACTACCAAAACACCTGCAACAAACTGACCGCATGGCTGCGCGATGATCCCTACATGCACGAAATCGAAGCCGCTACCATTCAGAAGTTCCTAGCATACCTTGGCAACACCCCACAACAACCCAACACCCCCATCCAACGCCAGGCCAAACCGCTATCCAAGAAATCCGTGCTCAACATCCACACGGGCCTCTCCGCGCTGTGGACATGGGCATTGCGCGAGGGCATCATCAGCGCCCATATCATCCGCGATATTCCCCGCCCCAGGCCTGAGAGGCGCGTCATCATCCCCTTCACCCGCGATGAAGTCGCCGCCATGCTCAACGCTTGCTCTGCGACCAAAGGCTATTTCCAGAAACGCACCTGGTGCGCAAACTCACGCCCGACCGAACTCCGGGACCAGGCCATCATCCGCACCCTCACTGACACTGGTCTACGCGCCTCCGAGCTGTGCGACCTCAAAATCGGGGATTTCGACATGCCCAACCACCGGCTCAAAGTCTTCGGTAAAGGCTCCAAAGAGCGCGTGCTGGCGCTGGGAGATCGTACTACCAAAGCGATCTGGCTCTACTTGACCAAAAGCCGGCCCGCCAACATCAACGCTGACGAGCCGCTTTTCGCCACAGATGATGGCATCGAGCACCTGACTCGTCGCGCCCTCGGCCTGCTCCTGGAGCGCATAGGCGAACGCGCTGGAGTGCCCGACGTTCACCCCCATCGCTTCCGGCACACATTCGCAATCACCTACCTCAGAAACGATGGCGACGTCTACAGCCTGCAGATGATGCTCGGTCACAGCACGCTGGACATGGTCAGACGCTACCTCGCCATCGCCCAGACCGATGTCGAAAAAGCCCATCGCAGAGCCTCGCCCATAGACAACTGGAAACTCTGAATGGTTAAGCAAAAGAAACTCCCTATCGAAGAAACCGTCGACGGTTTCTTCGATAGGGAGTATATCGGTACTCGTGCGAGATCAATTCCTGCTGCTCGTTACAAATTCAACGCCAATCAGCGATTTTGTACATTTTTATCCGCGGAATTAACTCCAAACACCGCTTCATCAGCACCCTTGTCCTCTTTGTTTCGCAAATACTGCCTTGTCCAGATAATGATAATAATCACTGAGAGGATATAACTAATGCCTGCTATGGATATGATTTGCCACAGTAACCATTTAAACCATAACGCTACACACCCAATTGCGCCCGCCAAGAGAAGCGAATCAACAAAAGCTATGGCATAAATCGACAACATTTGAGTGCTCCAGGGGTCATATGGTCTAGGGTTCTTGAAATCAGTATACATTCTAGATCTATTTTGAAATCCTAGCGGCTCGTTCTTTAGAAAGAAGCAACGGTGCTCATTGAGGTATCTAGCAACCAATGTGAAATAGAGCCTTAGTCTCGCCAGTATAGAAAGACTGAGGATGCCGAAAATATAACCAGCAAGTAAGACGAAGATTACTGCTATGGGCCAGTTGCTCCGGATCGATGAGTTTGTTGATTCAAGAGCGAACACTAATATGGTCCATGATCCGGCAATCACTGCTATCATTTCCGCAAAACTGAATTTGGTGACATCCAACATTTGCTCATCGTAATGGCGCATCTGTGAAAAACATTCGCTGAAATCACGCTCAAGAAAGTGAATTGCCTCAGAATCTAAGTCAGAGGTGCTTTTCACCACATCTTCTTCCCAAGGTTTGAATCGCACGATTTTTCCGATCGCCTCTTGCCAATCACCAGTGAATTGGATGGCTCTATCATCCACATAGACGTCAGCGTAGATTTTGCCACCAATAGCATTGGCTGGCTGGTCAGGATTTTCGTTAATGTAATCAAATGGGATTTCGTTTTGGTTGAGGTAATCCCGGATTTTAGCCACATTGCTACGGGTAGTAAATATGATAATGATCCAGCCTGATCTCTGCAGCTCAGTCAGTGCCTGTTGCACTCCTGGTACGGGATCGCCAAAACTATCCTCTCCCTTCCATTCCTGATAATGAGCTATGGTACCATCTAGGTCAACGCAAATATACCTGCTTTCTGTCATTGCCATTTCCCCTCATTGTTTATCCAGCAGTTTTTCGGGATCTTTCTCAGCATAGACATGAGGGAAGCGCCCTGTTCCACGGAAAACAATCAGCAGATGATGTCCGTTTCGGGTGGAAAAGGAATAATGATTATCCGCATTCCCCTCAACAACGACCGGCATTCCTATAGCACCTTCCTGGCTTTGATATCTGGCGTCGATTGTGCCGTCAGTTGCACATGTATGTCTCTTCTCCGAGATAATAACCAGCCCTGGTTTTCCTTCTTTCGTGGAATCGTAAAGAATTTCGGAGTATCCGGACTCGAGCCCATGATGCGGAGCGATTAAGATCGTTATGCCATGCTCCTGCAAACAACCTCGAAGGCTCGGTTGATCACAAGTCTCTCTATGCCAGTTTTTATTCTTCTCACTCACTCTCAAATCAAATACGGTGAACCGCTTCTCACAGCCAGCCTTTTCCTCTAGTAAGTATTCCATGACATCTGGCGGCATGTCACCCGGGATAAGCAATGTATGCGATCCATGCCGGAGAAAGAGGACCAAACTTGTCCCATTGGTATATTCCTGGTCATCGTTGGGGTAAATATCCGCCACTTTAGGAGGGCGAACATAATAAAGTCCGTATTCCAGATTGGGGATTGATCGATTATCACGATATTGGATAGTTTGAAGGGGGAGTTTCCGCCCGGCGTATAAATCCCGATATATCTTCTCTTCGTCTTTAGACCTATTATTGACTCGTCTCCAATCCAGCCGCTCATCTACGCCATTCTCAGGTTCTTTATCATGAGGACAAGTATGAATTGACGAGTAGAATGGCGAATCACGCCCTTCTTTTAGTCTGGCAATTTCTGAGATATGGTCTGTATGAGGATGAGATATTATAGTTTGAGCTATCCTAGAACCGTCGTAGTTATCGATGTGGGGCAAGATATGTTTCTCGACAAACCCAGTTGGTGAGAATTCTGGGGATGAACCGAAGTCGTACATTATGCCATGGTTGAAACCTGTTCTGATGAAAATTGACAAACCGCGCTCGACGTTGAAAACCCAAACATACGTGAATAGAGTATCATACCAGTGTTCATTACTCATATAGCCCTCACCTCAATTCTTACCGAGAACAAGCAACGCCACATTGTGGTCTGTAGGAACTTATCAGTCTAGAACTCTCTTCGTCCTTCTGATCACTCCCCTGCCCGTTTCAAATTTAGCGCCAGCAGCCGCTCCAGAATCTCCTCATCGCTGAGGTCAGGCGGCCACCCATACGCCTCGAACACAGCGCGATCGAGACTTGCGTGCGCCTGCGTGAGCCACGTCGGGCGCTGATTGTAGAGCGCCGTGAGCGTGCGCTGCTTGAGCTCCGCCTCGCTCGCCCCGGGCGGGTTGAGCCAGGCGTCGCGCTTCGCCACCAGCTCGCGCGCCGCCTCCGCGATGGCGGCGACGCGGGCATCGGCATCCTCGGCGGGTTCCGTACCCGGCGCCCAGGGGAAGGGGAAGGTCTCGAAGCAGCTTTGCGCGTTGTAGGTTGGATCGTTACCAATCCCATGGCGTGGCGACGTGGAAAGACTCCATATCTCATGTATGTGCGAGTGTAACACGCCCAAGAAATAGTCATCCCCCCGTGTGATAACCACGACTCTACTGTCAGGAACAGTTCCCATTGGCAAAAATACAAAAACACGGTGCCTGGCGACTCTTGGAGTTACAATGAAACGATGTAAATTGGACCAAGCTTCACGCATAGCAGGTCGGGTACGTTCATGTAGCCACCAACTCTCTTTCGCAGAAATCACAGCATTACCCGATCTTTTTGGCTTTACATTCTCTTTTACATACTCAAATGGTGCCTCGTACATAGCCGCTTCTTCTTCCGATAAATCTGAAGGAAAGTCTACGATCCACATATGTCGAGGTCTTCCCATAACATCCGTACCATTAAACCATGGGCGGACGACATCAGAATTTGGTCTTTTATTGGGATTTCCAGTGTCTGACAACATTTTTTGTGCTGTGGCACTATCAATCTCGAATGCGCCACCCTTCTGTGTCCCAATAAAGGCTATACTGGCATTTTCGCGCAGTAATAATGCTTGCGTTAGATCTGTGGCAGTGCTTAGATCACTGTTGATCGTTGTTACTAAATTTCCATTCAGCGTGCGCTCAATCTGTTTTCCGCTATCAAAGCCAACCATTGAAACGCGAACTTGAGCTCCATCAAGCACCCAAGGCCGATCACTCCATGCCATGAAGATATCTCCACTCTGTTTGATGGCATTCAAAACAGTTCTATTTGCTCCAACACGAATGCTTTGAGTGGCTAGCAATCCAACTCTGCTAGTTGTTGCTTGCACTATCATGGAACGCGCTCTTTCGAACCAGTAACAAACAAGATCGGCTCCACCTGGCACACGATTGGCATACAAATCACGTAAGTCTTTGACATATTTGTCGCCAAGCTCTCCGCGCATCTTTTTGTCGCCCAAAAACGGCGGATTCCCGATAATCACATCCGCGGGGGACCATTCAGGCTCCATCGGTCTGCCCTCCGCGCCATAAGCCAGGATGGCGTCCATGCGCCGGATCGCGTCCAGCGGCTTGAGAATTGGCTCCGAGGGAAAGCCGTAGCCGTTGTCGCGCATCCACTGGATGTAGCCGATCCAGATGGTCACCTGCGCCAGCTCGTGCGCGTAGGCGTTGATCTCGATCCCGTACAACTGCGCCGGGCTCACGCTCAGCGCGATCTCCCCCAAGCCCTGTCGAGCTGCGAAGGCGATAACTTCCTTCTGCAGATCCAAGAGCAAGCGC
>JAKJAC010000063.1:17217-20168 GCA_022707705.1 Chloroflexota bacterium | reverse complement strand
GTCAGTGGCGACCCTGGTCTGTGGGAGTATTGGTTGGATTCTGGAACGCGCCTATGTGCGTTTTGATGTCGCGGGACCCTGGAAACAGCGAGGTTTACGGTATGTGGTCGGTCTTGTCATCTTGGTACTTTTATGGCGTGGACTCAAAGCCGTTTTCGGGTTATTCGCGGATGAAGGTACTCCACTTTTCTTGATGCTGCGAGGTATTCGTTATAGTGTGTTGGGGCTGTGGGTCACCTGGGGCGCTCCGGCGCTCTTTGTGCGCTTGAAACTGGCATCGCAGACAGCGGCGTGAGCGTTCGGGATTGCCGGGCAATGTCTGTCATTGCCCGGTATCCATCCATTTTGTTGATTCTCAGGGAGGTACTAATGGCACAGGTTCACGTATCCACCCATCCCCTTGTGCAGCACAAGCTGACATTGTTGCGCAAGAAGGATACTGATTCCAAGAGATTTCGCGAATTGGTCAAAGAGCTGGCAATTCTCCTCGCCTACGAGGCGACGGCAGATTTGGAAGTAGACCCTTATGTCGTCGAAACCCCGCTTGAGGCGGCTAAGGGATCCCGGCTCAAGGGCAATATTGGACTGGTCCCTATTCTGCGCGCCGGGTTAGGGTTGGTAGATGGGGTCTGGGAGATGATGCCTTCTGCCGAAGTGTGGCATATTGGTTTGTTCCGGGATGAGCGCACGCTCCGACCTGTGGAATACTACAATAAACTCCCGGTGCACCCCACGGTGGATGTCTGTCTGGTGCTGGACCCTATGTTGGCAACAGGAGGTTCGGCAATCGCAACCGTGGATATTCTCAAGCGTTGGGGTGCAAACCGCATTAAGTTCATGGGCCTTATCGCTGCGCCAGAGGGTATCAAGGCTTTCACCGAGGCTCACCCCGATGTACCGGTCTATGTGGCTGCTGTGGATGACCACCTCAACGAACGGGGCTACATCGTACCGGGATTGGGGGATGCGGGTGACAGGCAGTTTGGCACGGCTTAGACAACGCTGAACTCGCGTCATGGAGCAATACACACTGCAATATGGACTAATTCTGCTCACCGGCTTTGGTGTGGCGTTGTTGGGCACCTGGTTGGGTCAGGTTCTGGGCGTGCGCTGGCATATCACGGCGACCCCAGGCGGGCGACGCCAGCATACGGGGGTGGTCTCGCGTCTGGGTGGGGTGGGCCTGGCTCTGGGGTTTTGGGCGGCGCTGGCATTGGCGCAGTCTTTCCGTATTCCCACCACTGATCCCAACGAGGCGCGTCGCCTATGGGGCTTAATCGGCGGGAGTGTGCTATTGTTCAGCGTTGGGCTGCTGGATGATCGCTTCGAACTGCCCGCCTGGGCTGAGTATCTGGCTTATCTCGTCGCAGCATTGTTGGCGATTGCTGCGCTCATCATCCTGGAGCAGTTCAACAATCCCCTTACTGGCGCTTTGATTAACGCCCCCTGGATTCTCTACGTGCCGCTGACGATTTTCTGGATTACCGGCATGATTGTGACGGTGAACTGGTTGGATGGCTTGGATGGCTTGGCTACGGGCGTCGCAGCCATCATGGCGGCGGTCCTGGCATTTCACATGGTGCGCATGGGGCAATACAGCGTAGCGCCCCAGGCGTTAGCGCTTTTGGGGGCGGCGTTAGGCTTTCTCGTTTTCAACCTTCACCCGGCGCGCGCGCACATGGGCAGCAGTGGCTCCTTTGTGTTGGGATACATTCTGGCGGCGCTAGGCCTTATCGCCGGCGCTCGGGTGGCGATGGTGTTAATGGTGATGGGCATCCCCATCCTCGATGTGGCTTGGACCATCATTGACCGGATGCGACATGGGCTAAACCCCGGTCAGGGGGACCGGCGACATCTCCATTATCGTTTGCAGGATGCCGGGCTTTCGATTCGCTCCATCGTAGGATTGTATTGGGGTGTTTGTGCCATCTTCGGAATTCTGGCTTTGGCGCTTTCGACGGCTTTGTATAAATTGCTCGCTCTTGCCTTTTTGGGGGTGTTCACGGTGGGAATTTTGATCCATCTAAGCCGTGAGCGTTAATGGATGGGAAAGTGAGCTCCGGAAGAGCCTGAATCGCAACTCGGCTCATGAAATTCGATTTTGTGATTGCCAGGATTTCCATTGCCACGTAAAAATCCAGCACTGGAGACCATCCGAATGGATTGACGTCCGGAGTTGGTACTCAACGCTGGAAGTCTGAGCAGTTGCCTGATTCTTTTGTATTCTGACTTTGTCTCTGGAGGTACGTTTATGCTGCAGTTACATGGCATCATTCCCGCGTTGATTACCCCCTATCATGAGGATGAGTCGCTCGATGCCGTTGGGTTGAGCGCTTTGGTGCGTCACCTGCTGCCGGATGTGGATGGGCTATTGGTGAATGGCACGACGGCGGACTTTCCCCTCCTGACCCATGCCGAGCGCCAGGAAGCGATTGCTGCCGTGGTTGAGGTCGTGGCGGGACAGAAGCCCGTGCTTGCAGGTACCGGTGCGGTTGCCACGCGGGAAGCCATTGCTTTGACGCGCGAGGCGCGTGATGCCGGAGCCGATGCCGCATTGGTGATTGCACCCTATTACCTGCGCCCTTCTCTGACGGGGCTGGAACGGCACTTCGCAGCGATTGCGGCGGCTTTGTCCCAATTCTGCTTTACAATTTCCCGCAGCTGGCGGGGCAACCGATTCCCCCGGATATGGTGGTTCGTTTGGCTGCCATTCCGAATATTGTCGGGATGAAAGACACTTCAGGCGATTTGGCGTATATGCTGGAAGTTTTGGAGCGGGTGCCGCCGGATTTCCAGGTATTGGTGGGGCGCGGAACCGTTTTCCTGCCGGCAATAGCTGCGGGTGCGGTAGGAGGGATTCTGGCGTGCGCCAATCTCATCCCGGCGCAGTGGCAGGCTGTGTATCGCGCCATCCGTGATGGCGACTGGGAAGCCGCGCGCGCCGGGCAATA
>JAKJAC010000063.1:0-17207 GCA_022707705.1 Chloroflexota bacterium | reverse complement strand
GCAGCGGGTGAGCCGCATCACCGGGACGGGCGGTAGCCTGGCTGTACGCGCCGGGCTCGAAATGCGCGGGCTGCATGTGGGTCCTCCCCGGCAACCGCTTGCATTTGAGGGGGCGGTTCGTGAAGCGGATCTGGCGCTGTTGTGCGAGGCGTTGGGTGTCTGAAAGTCGTAAGCGCCTTCAGCGTTGGCGCGGTTTCTGTGGATTCCTGTTTGTGACGCTGTTGCTGGTTGGCTGCAGCAGCACGGCAGCTCCCTCTGCGACTGCTGTGCCTCCTACGGCTACACCGCGTCCTGCAACGGCAACGCCTGCTTCTGAACCGGCTACACCTCAATCCCAACGGCTGACGCTGTGCTCTCCAGAACCAGCGACGTTGAGCCCTTTTGACCCTTCGACCGCTAGCGCCGATATTCTGGCATTGGTATTCGAGGAACCGGCTGAGCGCGTGAATTCTGCATGGGAGGCGCGGTTACTGGCACATATTCCCACAGTGGCGGACGGTGATATTGTCACGCGCACTGTGTCCGTCGTTTCAGGTGCACGTTACAGTGATGAGGCGGGAATTCTTCGGGTGAATGAGAGCAGCGAGGCGCTATTGTTGCCGCAGCTGCTCGTGACCTTTACCTTGCAGAGCGAGCTGTTTTGGTCCGATGGTACGCCGCTGACGATGCGCGATGCGTTATTGGGCTACCATCTGGCTCAGGCGCCTGAAGCACAGGGTCGCTGGCATGACCTGGCAGAACGCACTGCCCAATTCGAGGTGCTCGACCCGCAGACTGCGCGCTGGGTGGGGTTGCCGGGCTTCCTGAGTGCGGATGCTCCTGGTTTCCTTTTCCCGCCGCAACCGGCTCATCGCTACAGCGAATTGACCTTGTCGGAGATTTTATCTGAGCGCGCCCCGATCGGCACTGGACCTTTTGTGATTGAGTCCTGGCAAGCGGGCGTTGGGGCACGCCTGCGTCCCAATCCCTACTATGCCGGTTCGCCACCTCTGCTTGACGAAGTGACCGTGCTCTTCCCGGAACACGACGTGACGCAGTGGCCCCAACTGGTAGCTGCCGGCGAATGTGATGTGGTATTACCTGCTGCTGCAATGCAAGTGAACTGGCAATCCTGGGCGCAGCTGATGGAGCAGGGTGAGGCGATTATCTGGGCGGATACGGGTTTTGAGCCGGTTTTCCAACGGCTAGATTTCAACCTGGCGCCTATGGATGGACGGCTGACGCCTTTATCTGATTTGCGTGTGCGTCAGGCGGTAGGTATGTGTATTGATCGCAATCGCCTGGCTCTAGCACAACCTGGGCAGGCATTCCTACCGGCGGAAAGTTTTGTGCCTCCGGATTACCCTGGCTTTGCCGGAACGGCGCTCGCGCGGTTACCTTATTCACCTGAACAAGGTCAGATCCTACTGGAAGAGGTTGGTTGGCGTGACGCGGACTTCGATGGAGTGCGCGAAGCACACGCTGTGGCTGATATCGCCGAGGGCTTGCCCCTGAGCTTGACCCTGGTGTTTGTGCCGCAGTATACCGTGGCAGCGGCGAATATTGCGGCGGACCTGGAGGTGTGTGGGGTGGGTGTGGTGCCGCAACCGGTGGATGCACGTGCGCTCTACACTGCAGATTCGGCAAGCCTGCTCATCGGTAGGCGTTTCGATCTGGTGGTTTTTGGCTGGTCGGCTGAGGCGCCGGCAGTTTGTGGCGCCTGGCGTTCAGATCGCATTCCCAGCGCAGAGAACAATTGGGTTGGGGAGAATTTCAGTGGCTATGCTTCCTCGGATTATGATGCGGCATGTCGCCGCGCATTGCTGAGCGTGGACCCAGCTGCCCAGAGCGCAGCGCTGCAGGAGGCGGGGAGCATTCTCTCCCGCGATTTGCCGACATTGTTTCTTACCTGGCGTCCGGATTGGTTTGTCGCGCGTCCGGAAGTGCAGGGCGTGCGCCCTGATGCCTCTAATCTGGCGGCGCTGTGGAATGCGGAAGCATTGAGTATTAAGGAGTAACGCGCGCCAAAAGGCGCTCTGACGCCGGGTTACCCCGCTTGCTTCTGTGCGACGCGTTCCATGAAGCGGTCACGGTCAATGATGACGCGCTCGTGGATACAAGTGCCAATGCGCTCCTGCGCATCCCACGCTTCAACCGCAAAGCGCAGTCGCCGCCGCTCTACGGTGAGCAGCTCGGCACGCACGGTGACCTGCATCCCCACGGGCGTCGCCGCCAGGTGTTGCATCTCGATTGCCGTGCCTACAGCGGTTTGACCCGGTTCCAGGAATGGCTGGATGGCTTTTTGGGCAGCATTTTCCATCAGCGCAATCAGGTGTGGTGTGCTTAGCACAGCCACCAATCCGCTACCGTAGGCGGCAGCCGTATCTGTTTCGACTACAGTGTGAATGACTTCTCCAATCAACCCTGGTTCGAGTGGCATAGTGATTTCCCCTTCAAAAGAGTTGAAAGCCCTCACGCACGGGCGCCAGGCACAAGCGAATTTCGCGTCCTTGTTGAATTGAAGCCTGCCAAAGGGAAAGTGTTGTACGATGAATAGTACTCCCACGAGCCGTGGCTTCCGCTGCATTCATGTTAGTGAGGCGCAACGCGCTGGATTTTCCGTTTACGTCAACATCGGAATGATGAAACCGAAGAGACACCAGAAATCAAGGGCAAAAAAACCGAGTAGCAGCACAGCTCCTGCGATAGATTTCAATCCATTCGGCAAGACGCCGGAAACCAACACCGCGATGGTTGTCATACCTACCAGTGCGAGCGTCCATAGCGGTGGGTCGCCTTGCAGCAGCCCGATGCCGCCTAGAACAATCACAACGGCGATGAGCCCCAATCCGGTGAGCATCGCGAGGCGCGTTTCGGCGAGGCGTTGCAGCCCCACAGCTGCGAGAAGGGCGAAAATGGGTAACGCCGGGAACAGGTAGCGCGCCTGATGCTGCACGTAGGTGAGGTTGTACCAGACGGGTAACGCCACCGTGATCAGGACAGAAGCCCCTAACAGAATGAGCGCGTCGCGTTGACGCGGCTCCAACCCCTCTTTGGCTTTCCGGATGCCTGTCCACAGCACACCCCAGGTGGTCAATACGGTGAAGATGCCCGCGCCCAGGTAGATACGTGCATCGAGGACCACGCCCATCCAGCCGAACTGCCCCCAGAAAGATTGAAAGGTGGTACGCAATGCGCTGCGCAGGAAAGGGAGAAGTCCATCGCGGGCGACCCAATCTGCTGTGCGCGGCTGCCCCACTACCACCAGGTCGTGGCGCTGAAGGCCCAAGAAATCGGGCCATCCGTAGACCATGAGGTTACGGAGCCACCATATCGCTCCTACAACCAAACCGGGCAGCAGGATTTGAGCGAGCTGCTTCAGCGCCCATTGCCAGGAAAAGCCGCTGCGTCGCCAGCGTAGCGCCACGACAACACCTGCTAACGGCAGAGCAACGTAACCGGTCGTCTTGGTGACCAGGAGCGCTCCCAGCACACCTCCTAGCAGGTACGGGGAGATTTTTCCACGCAGATACCGCAGGGCGAGCAGCAGCCATAGCGCAAGCAGCGCTTCGGTCAGGGAATCGTTGTTGACTCCCGCCATCATCGCCAGGTGTTGCGGCAGGAAGGCGACGAAGCCTCCCGCTAACCATGCGAGCCCCGGTGATTTGGGGAGGATTTCCCGTGCTAGAGCCATCGTCATGATGACAACAACGCCGCCGAGCGTGAGCGAGAACAACCGCAGCGGCAGTAGCGCCCCATCGAAGAGGAGAAAGATGGGGGTTGCCAGCAAATAGTAGAGCGGCGGTTGGTGGTCTTCGTACGCGAGACTGTTCGTGGGCAAGTTCGCCGGGAAGCGTTCCGCGGTCAGGCGCTCGAGGTAACGCTGGTCATAATCCTTTGCTTCCATGACCGGGAAACCGTTCCCCTGTGCCAGCGAAGCGATGTAGTTATAATGCGCAGGCTCATCGGGGACCTGCCATCGTGGTGTTAGCGCTGCGAAGAAGGTTCCAACGATGAGATAGGCGATCAAAATCAACACTGCTGGCCAACGTGTCTTGAGCAAGGTTGGTACTCCATATAAGGTGATTGATTACCCGTAAACGATGCGTTTACCGGTGACTCGCTCCAGAATCTTTTCAAGGAGAAAGATGAACAAGAAGAAAGGGGCATCCACCAGTAAAGTGCTGGCGCTCAACAAGATGACCCATTGCACCGCATGTACCAGGAATTGTCTAACCCCATTGAGCAACGTGTCGCCCGCTCCCATAAGCACAAGAAACGCGCCGATAAAGACGATGATAGCGCCGAGGAATGGCCACGCATGGGTATCCGCACGGCTGGGCAGCATGGTGTTGCCGATGGTAAACACCAGAAAAGCCCAAATCCACACATCCGGTGCATACAGCACTTGTTGCAGGCTGCGCAGGGCTGCAAGCCATTCTCCTGCGCTCAGTGCTGCCACCACATCTGGTGTTCCAAAAACGAAATGCCCGATGGCGAAGATGGCAGCTGTCCCGGCAAAGAGCGGCGCCGCACCAATCAAACTGGCGCGGAAGATATCGGTCTCTTCGACCGGGACGACGCCTAACTGAATCTTTTTGCCCACCCGACGCGGCAGAATCGATAGGCGTCCGATGCGTACCCCGAGGATCCGCGCCGCGAGCGCATGGCTGCTTTCGTGCAGCAGTACCCCCGGAAAGAGAGTCAGCGCATAGAGCCACACTGAGATTTCGGCGTCATTGGTCAGGAGAAACATAATCCCTTGAAGGTGTCGGTGTAACCAACGGTCAGCCAGAAGCAGCAATCCCAGAACTGCCAGCAATTCCCCAACGAGCACAATCACCGATGCCAAAGTCTTATTCCATCTTCACGATAGGTTTTCTCTACACTATGACTATAACACTATTTGGGCTTCTGGGCAAAAGGGAACTGAATTTGGGGCGCATTTCACGATGAGGCGAAGATCTCAACCTCTCCTACGGGGCGCGGGAGAGAGTTGATTTTTCACCGCGGGACACAGTCCCGCGGTGAAAAATCAATTGAAGAAGAATCTTCTGTATGACAATCGGCTCACTTTTTCCCCAAAAACTGAAACATACCCTGAACTTGCGTTTGCACTTTCGGGCTTTTCGAGTATCGTTAGCATCTCAAAACCGGATGGAGTAGGCGCATGGATTACCGCGTTCATACAGCGCAATTTGAAGGTCCGCTCGACCTCTTGTTGCATCTGATCGAGAAGGAAGAGCTGGATATCACCCAGCTGGCATTGGCGCAGGTGACCGACGAATTCCTGGCGTATGTGGAATTGATGCGCGGGCACCTGGAAATTGATGTGGTTGCCGACTTCCTGGTTATCGCGGCGCGCTTGTTGTGGATCAAGTCACAGGTGCTACTGCCCAATCCGGTTCAGACTGCAGCACTGGCGCAGGAAGATACGGGTGACGATCTGGTGCAGCAACTGCGGACCTATCGTCTTTACAAGGAAGCCGCGCAATGGCTGCGGCGACAGGATGAGGCTGAGTTACGCAGTTATGTGCATGTAGCGCCAACTGTGTTGCCACAGCGCTTCATTCTGGATCTCACGGGCGTTACGGTAGCGGCATTACGCAAGGCGGCGGAAGCGGTGCTTTATCCTCAAGAGGGTCCCCGCCCTCAGGAAGCGATTCAGCGCCCGCGCATTTCCATTGTCCAGCAAATCCAGTTGATAGGCCAACGTTTGATGCGCTTGCAGCAGCTGGTTTTTCGCTCCTTGCTGAGCCAAAAAGCTACCCGTCTTGAAGCGGTGGTGACCTTGCAGGCGATTCTGGAGCTAATCAAGCAGCAAGCCGTCCAGGTTCAGCAGGGTGAACGCTTTGGCGATATTGTTATTGCGCCGCTGATTCCGCCCGACCAGATTTCCTCTGCCATAGAGTCTGAAGCGCCAGCGCCAGCGTAGCCCCGGTCATATCAATACACCAATCCATCACCGTAGGTTCTCTTCCCGGCGTGAAACCCTGGTGGAATTCATCGCTAGCAGCGTAGAGCGCCGTCAGAAGCCAGGCGCCGCAGATAAGCGCTGTTCCGAGAACATTCTCGTGGCGCAAGCCCCGGCGGTAGAATAATGCCAGCAAAGCAAAAGCAACCATGTGCCCACCTTTGCGGATAATCGTGTTCAGCAAAGGATCGGGTGGCTGTGGCAAGTGCTGCCGTGATGAGAGATAGAACAGTATACCCATCCATACTAGGGCGGGTCCCCAGGCTCGTAACCAGGCAGGTGGGTGGAGTTTGGTGTTGATAGTTGTCCTCCTGTTGTCTCGTGGTATTCCGTAATCAGGCATGTCTTTCTTGGGCAAAGGCTTGCTCCAAACGTCTGGACGCCTTTTGCTGCGTCATCATACGCCGAAATCCTTTGACAGCAACATCGGATTTGATGCCTGCGGAACGGTTGAAACTTTCGCGCCCGTCGTGAGATGCCCCCCTATATGGGTATATTCCAACTTCGGGGCAAAAAGTAGCTGATTGTCATACATAAGATTTCTTTCTTAGTGATTTTTTGCGGCGTGGCTCAGCCACGCCGCAAAAAATCACATTTCTGGGACGCCCTGTAGGGGCGTTTGAGATTTTCGCCCCCGTCATGAGATGCGCCCTCCCCTATATGCCAGGGTTGCATTGCAATTGAAAACGGCTAGAATGGCGGCATTGTGTTAGCGTGAGTGAGAGCATGAAAACGACTGTCATTATACCCACATACAACGAGCGCGAGAATATCGAACGCTTGATACGGATGCTCCTGGTATTGCCGGGGGAGATTAATACCATCGTCGTGGATGATGGTTCACCCGATGGTACAGGAGCGATTGTTGATGCGCTCGCGGAAGCGTACCCCTCCCGCGTGGAAGTCATCCACCGCTCTGGCAAACTTGGGTTGGGCACTGCCTACATTGCGGGATTCCGTCGCGCTCTCGCCGGTGATAGTGCGCTGATTTGCACCATGGACGCCGATTTCTCCCATCCTCCCGCTGCCATACCGGAGATGGTTGCGAAAGCGGCAGCGGGCTACGATTTGGTCATTGGCAGTCGCTATGTCCCAGGTGGGCGAACGGTGGGGTGCACGCCCCCGCGCATCGCCTTAAGCTGGGGGGCTAACGCTTTCGCTCGCATACTGTTGGGCTTACGCGCGCACGATACTACCGCGGGTTTCCGTTGTTATCGCCGCGCGGTTTTGGAAAAGACACCTCTCGACCAGATTCTCTCCAATGGCTATTCTTTTCTGATCGAGATGCTGTATCACGTTCAGCGCCAGGGATGGAAGGTAGGGGAGGTTCCCATTACCTTCGAGAACCGTCGCGAGGGGACGTCTAAAATCTCTAAATCGGAGATCACGAAAGCTCTGGCAACCGTGTTACGCCTGTTTGGGCAACGCCTGAAACACCCCGGGCGCCATTTATCTTAAGTCGGTTGTAGGTGCTGTGCCGCTTGTGGTTGGTAATGGAAATCTGAACAGTAACATCTAAAAAGATTGTTGACGCAACTGTTTAGATTTCCATCGTGATGCGCACACTGCGAACCAAAGCCCGTTAAAGAAGGTGATTTTGGTGCCGCGCGTAGCGCGGCACCAAAATCACCTTCAAAGAATCGCGGCTTTAGCCGCTCTCCGTTGTGGTAGGCAGGAGAACGCTGAACAGTTACCTGTTGACATTATCTTTAGGTTTCCTATAATTGAAGGTAGTGATTCGGGCGGCTTTAACAATCTGCCAATGCGGTAGCAAAATGTGCCCGGTCGAAAAGTCGCGAAGCAAGTTGGGTCTCTCACCGAAGATCAACCGCACATTCACGGTTTGACGTAACCGTTCCAGAAATTCGTTCGCCTTGTTCCTGTGTTATCCCTGCATGAGGATTTTGCTGCTGCAGCGCAGTGTTTTTCGTGCACCTCTGCACAAGTCCTGTGCAGGTTCCTATCTGGCATCGGTGTCCGTGTGTCTGTGAATCATGGGTGAAGGAGCGCTCGCTATGAACGGTGAACATGATATGCTTGTGATCGGCACGGCGGCTTTAGATATTAAAGTCCATGCTCGCTCCCTGGCAATCGAGCCCGAGCTCTCCAATCCTGCAGTGATCGATTCGAGTTTTGGTGGCGTCGCACGGAATATCGCCGAGAACCTGATGCGTTTGGGGAGCGAGGTCTCGCTAATCACGGCTGTGGGTAGCGATGACGCTGGGACGCAAATCCTACAGCAATTACGTGATGTGGGCATCCGTACGGATGCGGTCATTGTGACCGAAGACTACAACACCGGCGCTTTTGTGGGTGTCTACCAACTCGATAAGCGACTGCGTGTGGCCTTCGATGATATGCAGGTGATTCGCCTCATCACCCCGGGATATTTGAACCAGCACCGCCGCCTGTTGCGCGACGCTGACGTTATCTGTGTTGATGCCAATCTCTCCGCGCGCGCCCTGGAAACATTGTTCCGTCTGGCGCGTGAGAATGACGTGCCCGTTTGCGCGGATGCGACAACCCCGCTGCTTGCGCCGCGCCTCCATCCTTTTCTGCCTGAGCTGGCAGCTCTGGCGGCTAATCGTGCGGAGGCTGAGGCGCTTTTGGGCACGCATTTCCGTAATGAGGATGAGGTGCTGCAGGGCGCGCGGCGGTTGGCGCAACTTGGAGTCGGCCTATCAATCATCACTCAGGGCGCGGAAGGACTCTCGTACGCGACCTCTGATGAGAGTGGTCGCCTGCCGGCTTTCAACGTCGAGGTTGTAGACCCTGTGGGCGCTGGTGATGCGCTGACGGCTGCGGTGGCTTATGGGCTGGCAGAAGGTTTGCCCTCCACTGAGGTGGTGCGTCTGGGGTTGGCGGCTGCCGCGCAGACTATCGTTTGTGCGCAGACTGTTTGTCCCTATATCAGCCTGGAGGCGCTCTACGAGCGATTGGTGGTTTGACTCTTGCTTTCCACATCAGGAGCGAGGAGCAAGCAAGAGCAGGGTAAGCTTCCCTGAAGCCGTGCAACGCTTCACCGTGCGACATCTTTTCCGAAGAGAGCCATAGTGTCACGTGTGAGTTTGCCTCTATCCCCATTTGCCATGCTGCGATTTCAGCATCCCTTCCGCAAATACCAGCGGATGATTCTGGAGCAGGTCGCATCCGGGCAGGGCGACCATCGTTATCACCTGGTCGCGCCGCCTGGCGCCGGGAAAACTATCGTTGGGCTGGAGTTGCTGCGTCGTTTCGATGCGCCGGCTGTGGTTTTTGCGCCCACAACCACAATCCAGGAGCAGTGGCGCGCCAAAGCTGCTCTGTTTCTTCCAGAAGATGCCTCGCCAGAAGCGCTCGATGCTCTGGTGAGCCTGGACCCTCATGTGCTCGCCCCGGTCAATGTATTTACCTATCAGTTGCTCTCTACGCCCGGTGAATCGCAAGCCTGGGTTGAGACGCTGGCGCGCGAGCGCTGGTTGCGGGACTTGCTTGAAGAGGGACGCGCGCCCTCCGAGGAGGCGGCGATGCAGCGGTTGGCGCTGCTCCAGAGGAATAACCTGCAAGGCTATCGTCGCGAGCTGGCACGCCGCTATCAGCGCTTCAAGCATGAGTTGCTTCAGGGCGAGCCCTCCGCCGTGGCGCCTTTTTTGCACCAGAATGCGCGTGCACTGATTGAGCGGTTGCTGGCGTATGGAGTGCGCACGGTGGTGTTGGATGAATGCCACCATCTGCTCGACTATTGGGCGGTCGTGCTGCGCTATTTCATCAGCCAGATTCCCGATTGCCGGGTGATTGGGCTTACAGCGACGTTGCCCAGCCTTGAGGATGGCGCCTCTTACGATAATTACACCGCTTTGCTCGGGGAGGTGGACTTCGAGGTGCCCACGCCTGCCGTGGTGAAAGAAGGCGACCTGGCGCCCTATCGCGACCTGGTTTACTTCGTGGAACCAAGCCCCCGTGAGCGCGACTATCTCAAGAACATTCAGAGCGCCTTCGAGGGCGCCATCGCTGAACTCACCCATAGCGCGGCATTCCGCGCCTGGATTGCCAACCTGGTTTTTGCGCCTCAGGGTAAGGGCGGGCAATCTCTTCCCTGGGAGGAGTTGTTGCGGCGCCGCCCGGTCTTCGCGGTCGCGTGTTTGCGCTTTTTGCGGCAGAGGGATTTCCCTTTGCCTGAGGGTTTTCCATTGCCTCAGGAGGCTGAGTCGCCGCTGACCCTGGATGATTGGGTAGCGCTCCTGGAGCGTTATGGGTTGGATGAGTTGGCTCTAAGCCCCGAACCGGCGGACCACCTGTTGCTGCGTCGCTTGCGGAAAATCCTCCAGCCCTTTGGCTTTACGCTAACCGAGCGGGGATTGCGTCATCAACGGTCGCCGGGCGATCTCATTCTTACCTTCTCCGAATCCAAGGATGAGGCGGTGCTGCGGATTCTCACCGCCGAGTCCGAAGCCCTGGGCACGGCGCTCCGAGCGGTCGTGGTGACCGATTTCGAGCGCTTGAGCAGCGGTGTCCGGCGCGCCAGGGGCATTTTGGATCAGGATGCGGGGAGCGCTGTGCGCGTCTTCCGGCGCCTGGCGCATGATGAGCGGTTCATGCATGAACCTGTTCGTGCGCTCGCACCGGTGCTGGTCACGGGACGGTTGCTGTTGGTGGATGTTGTGCATGGGCCGGCAGTAGTTGCGGCGTTGCAGGCTTTGCTGCAAGCCGAAGGTCTGCGGGCGACGTGCCGTGCTGAGCCGACAGAGTTCGTCAGCGAATTGCAGGTTGTGGGGGAAGGTCCTGATTGGGGGTCGCGCACCTACGTCCGGTTGGTGACGCGGCTCCTGGAACAGGGAATTACCCGCTGCATCATTGGCACGCGCGGCATCTTTGGCGAAGGTTGGGATTCGCTTACCCTTAACACACTGATTGATCTTACCAGCGTGACCACCAGCACATCAGTGCAGCAGCTGCGAGGGCGCAGCATCCGCCTGGACCCGCGTTGGCCGCATAAAGTGGCGCACAATTGGGATGTGGTCTGCGTCGCACCGACCTACGAAAAAGGGGGCTTGGACCTCAGCCGCTTTGTGCGCCGTCACGCGCAATACTGGGGCGTCGTGCCCGAGTCGCGATTACAAGCCCTGGTGAACGACGCGGGGGCATTGCTCTCCGGTGAGGGAGGATTGCCCGCGGATGGACGGGGTCGTATCGTCAAGGGTGTGGGGCATGTGGACCCTGACCTGGCGTACCAGCTGGCAACACGCCCCCTCAAACAAATCACGTTCGCGCAATTTACCCAACGGATGCTCCAACAGATTCCGCGCCGGGAGCGGACCTATGCGCTCTGGGGTATCGGCGAGGAGTACAGCAATTTCGCCTACCGCGCTACCCGTCTCGACACACGTGACCTCAAAATCCGTACCGTGTTTACCGTGCAGAACACCCTCAAGCGGATGTTGCGCATGTTTGCTGCCTCGATTGTGGGAGGAATTCTGGTGATTGCCTGGGTTTTCCTGCAACTGGCGCTGGGCAGCGATGGCTCTGATGCGGCTTGCCTGGCGCCACTGCTGGCGCTGGTGCTCGGGACTTTCTTTGTCTTCGCGTTGAACCTGCGCTCGGCTTACCGGTTGGGAAAAGCGCTCCTTGTGGAGCAACCTCCCGACGGCATCTTGCGTGATATTGCACAGGCTCTGCTGGCGGCGTTGAAGGATGCGGGGGTGCTCAGCCGTCACCTGCAACCGGATTACGTGCGGGTGGTTGAGCAACCCGACAATAGCTATGAAGTGTTGCTGGACTATGCCTCACCCGAAGATGCTGCGGCGTTTATCGAAGCCTATCAGCAGCTTTTCGAACCGGTGGTAGACCAGCGCTATTTGATTCTGCGGGATGATTCGTCCTTGCCCAGCTTGCCACTGCGGGTGGTGTGGTCAAGGTTGCGGCGGCTATTCCGTGATGCCGGGTTGTATCAGGCAGCGTATCATCCCGTTCCCAAGGTTTTGGCGACCCGGCGCGAGCTTGCCGAGGCGTTAGCGCGGTACTGGCAGCGTTATGTTGGCGGCGGCGAGCTGGTCTACACGCGCAGCGAAGAAGGGCGCCGGATTTTGCTGAAGGCGCGGTCCCAAAAGCGTCCCAAAGCCAAGGGATTAGCTTTTGAGGTCTGGCGGTGATGGGGGATATAAGGCTGCGGCTTCTTGAATTCTGGCCAATAGGCGCTGTGCATGCGTCGCGCGCTCCTTTGCGCCAATTTCTTCGAGTGTCATCCACCCTTGTCTGGCATGACTTTGGGCCAGCTCCAGATTTCCCCGTGCCAGGGCAATTTCCGCGAATCCCAGATTGGCGATGGCTTCTCCCCAGCGGTCGTTGGCTTCGTAACAGAGCCTGCCAGCGATAGTGTAGGCGGTTTCGGCTGCATCCAGCTCACCCAAAGCCAGGGCAATTGCTCCGAGGTTGTTATGGCTTAAGCCTTGCGCGCGCCGGTCGCCGATGGCGCGACGCAGCTCCAGGCTGTGCGCGGTGTGCTCCCGTGCTGCTTGCAGGTTGCCTTCCCGTTGCGCAACGATGCCGAGGATGTTGTAGGCGTCGGCTTCCCCCCGCCGGTCACCCAGCTCCCGGCAGAGCGCCAGACTCCGCTCCAGGTACACTCTGGCGGTGGTGAAATCTCCCTCATTCCAGGCTATATTTGCCAGCCCTTGCAGGCTATCCGATAACACGGCTTTTGCGCCAATGCGCTCGGCGGTGGTTTTTGCGTGCTCGTACAGGGTTCGGGCATCGGGCAGCAACTCCTGGCGCCTCAAGGCATAAGCCCAATGGCGTAAACCTGAAGCCGACAAAATACTATCCCCCGCCGTCTGCGCCAGTGCTACCGCGCGCTCTGCAGCGGCAGCAGCGGCGACGAAATCGCTTGTCGCTTCTGCCAGATGCGCCTGTCGCAGAGCAATCTCGATTTGATGTTGTGGGGTGCTCAATTCTGCCGGGCCGTTTCTGACCAGTTCTGCCAGCTCTTCGAGAACAGCACGTTGCTCCTCACGTTGGCTGGCGAGATCGCACACACTTTCCAACCCTGTGAGCAAGGCATAACGCAGCGCTGGAGTTTTAGCCAGCTCTAGACCGCGCCGGTAATGGCTGAGGGCTTGTTCATGGGCGTAGGTCTGTCGCGCCTGGTCGCCTGCCAAAAGCAAGTAATGTGCTGCGGTCATTTCCTGACGCGCTTGATCGAAGTGATGGGCGAGGAGTGTAACTTCCTCAGGGTGCATGGCTTCTAGGGCGTAGGCTAATCTGGCGTGCAGCAGGCGCCGCAGGGGCGCGGGTACGGTCTGATAAAGTGCGCTGCGGATGGTGTCGTGTGCGAGATCCCAACCGTTGCTCACGGGGTGTACCAGTTGTCGCGTTTGCCATTCTCGCAAGGCTTCTTCGATGGTTTCGGAGGCGCATTCACCTGCTTGAGCTAACAGCGCCTGGTCGAAGGGACCTCCATAAGCTGCTGCCAGCAGCAACAGGTATTGGTTTAGTTCATCGAGTCGTTGAATGCGTTGGAGAATTACATCCTGCAGCCGCGCCGGAAGCGCTGGTTTGAGATTCGGGTCTCCGGTCAGTTCCCAATTGGCGTCATCTATCCTTAAAATGTCCTGCTCACGCAGTGTTTCCACTAACTCGACCATCAAGAATGGATTTCCCTCACTCTCCCGAAAGAGATAGGGTGCCAGAACTGTATCAGACGTCGTTCCGAGCAGTTGGGTGGTCAGGCATGTGATATCGGCGGCGGATAGTGGAGCGAGTGCACGGGTATAAAGCAACCAATCGTGGTCAAGGGACTGTGCAAGACGCTTGAGAGGATGCTCGACCGGAGTCTCTGAAGGGCGATAGGTGCCGATGAGCCAAAAAGGAAATCGGTTACGCGTGCGCGCCAGATAATGTAACAGATCCAGTGTATCGGCGTCAGCCCAATGCAAATCATCCAGACACAGGATGACACCCGAAGCCTGGCGGGTGCACAGGGCATTTAGGTGAGCAACGATGGCTTCAAACAGTGCACTGCGTTCCGCCGGCGCGATACCTTCGGGTTGTTGCCGCTGCGTGAGCGGGTTGGCGACTGCAAGTGTGGCTTGCTCTGGTATGGACTTCAGAGCTTCGTGGATGGCTTGATAGGGTAAAGCCCGGTTGAATTCATAGCAACGTCCACTCAAGATGACCGCTCCCTGTGCAGCGACCAGACGTAGCGCCTCCTGGATCAGCCGTGTTTTGCCGATGCCGGCTTCGCCTGCGAGCAACGTCAAGCCATTTGCGCCGCGCCGGGCAGCTTCCCAACGGCCGAGTAACCAGGCATGGTCGTTCTCGCGACCCACGAAAGGCAGGAGCGTATGGATGCCAGGGATTCCGGCGGGCGAGAAGAGCGTTTCGATGGGTGTCTCGTTTGCATCGAGTAGGCGCCGGTAGAGTGCTTTGGTTGCCGTTGCAGGTTCAACATCGAGTTCTTGTTTCAGGATGCGGCGACAGAGCTCATACTGGTGAAGCGCTTGCTCTCGCTCGCCTTGCAGCGACAGCAGCAGCATCAACTGCCGGTGAGCGCTTTCGCGCCAGGGTTCGAGTTCCAAAGCCTGCCGGGCGCAGCTGACCGCAGAGGACCACTCGCCGCGTTCGCGGTGATAATTGCTTTGGGATTCGAAAGCGCTCAGTGCCAGCAGGTGCACTCGTTCTTGCTGGATGCGGAGCCATTCTTCGAACTCCGGACAACCGGGTAACGAGAATCCTGCCAGCAACGGTCCACGGTAGTATTTCAATGCGGCTTCGAGCGCCTTGTGAGCGGTAGGAGATAGCCGTGCGGCGTCATAAGCCTCCATCAGTGTGATGCTATCCACCCACACGGGAGAGCGTGCGGCAAGCGCTATCGTGGCGCGGTCGCTGAGGATTTGATCGGGGAGCAAATCGCGCAGATTCGAGAGCACACGGCTGAGGTTGCCGCGCGCGCGGGCTTCGGGTTGCTCGCCCCAGAACAATCCGGCGAGTTGCTCGCGGCGGATGGGGCGGGCTTCAAGTAGCAGGTAGCAGAACATTGCACGAGCTTTGTCGGATTCAAAGGCCGTTACGGGTTGTCCTACCCACTCCACGCGCAAACCTCCCAGTAGCCAAACGCGCAACCCATTCATTTCAGCATTACCTTCCGGTCGGTTGATCTTATCCAGCATCCAGCAACCGACCCGGAAAAAGAGTGTTTTTGGGCGCCGCGCGCAGCGCGGCGCCCAAAAACACTCACAAGGACCTCTTTGTGTGCTTGCATCACCTTACTCTGGTCTTCCTAAATCATTTGCATGACGCCCATTTTCAGCGAAGGATTTGCGAAGACTCTTGAAGTATACTCACATTTAACTATTGCAGCAAACAGGCAAAAGAGGAGTCGTCATTATGACTCTCATTGCATATACACCCTCGACGTATCGCGCCTTTATCCTGCGAATGTGGGCTGAGGAAAGTCCATTCGATGGAGCCGTGGAACCGGAATGGCGTTTCAGTTTGGAGTCTATTGGCTCGGAGGCCGAGGCGACGACAGAGCGACGTGGTTTTGCGAGTGTGGAGGAGTTGCTGGCGCATCTGCAAGAGTTATCCGGTATATCGAATGATATTGTGGATGAATCACACGTTCGGGAGGTCAAATGATGAAAACTGTAGTGCGTTGTTGGTCCGTGATGGCATTGTTGTTGGCAGTCTTTGTTCCCGCCCCGGTGCAAGCCGCCGCCAGCGACTATACCTTTACCGTCTCGTTGGGGGCATACGATGACATTAGCGATGAGGCCGGTTACACCGCCCTGACCGTCGCTGACCTCGACGACGGTGCGGCGAATATCGCGCTGCCGTACACCTTCACCTACGACGGTGTGTCTTACAACACTGGGCGCATCAGCGTCAACGGCTGGCTAGAGATGGGACAAACGTATACAGGCTTCGGCTACACCAACGCCCTGGATTCCATCGAAGCGAAGCCGCTGCTGGCCCCACTATGGGATGACCTGTATCTGCCAACCGAGGGACAGATTGGCTATGCCACCCTGGGTGCAGCGCCGAACCGCGTCTTTGTGGTGCAGTGGGTCAATGTGTTGTGGAGCCTGACTAATGGTACCCCGCAAAACTTCCAGGTGCGTCTGCACGAGACGACCAATATCATTGAGTTTATCTATGGAACAATGAACGCGCCGGGAGGCTCACCTTCGGCTTCTATTGGCATCAACGATGCCACCAGCGGCAGCGGGCATTTCCTCAGCGTGACCCCCGCCGCCGGTACCGCCGACACGGTCAGCAGCACGACGGCCAATAACAGCATCAATTCTGCGGTGAACCTGCCCAGCGGTAAGACCTACACCTTCACGCCGCTCGACTCCACTGCACCGCCAGCCTGCGCCATCAACGTCAGCCCTGTGAATGGCGCGACGGATGTCATGCTTAATGCCGCGTTGGAGTGGAGTGCCGGCAGCGGGCAGGTGGATGGTTACCGTCTCTACTTCGGTACCGATAACCCGCCGACAAACCTTATTAATGGGACGGATTTAGGCAACGTGACCACCTACGACCCGGTTGGCGATCTGGCGACCAACACGACCTACTACTGGCAAGCCGTCCCGTACAACACCCACGGCGACGCGACGGGTTGCCCGGTGTGGTCATTTACCACCGGCGCCTCTATTTCCACCGACCTGCTCAACGAGAGTTTCACCGGCACGGACTTCCCGCCGACCGGCTGGACGATTCCCACGGCCGGCGCATGCGCCTGGAGCCGGGTCACGTCCGGCTCTTACCCCACACAATCGCCCTATTCCGCGCCGGCAGAGGCGCAGTTCAATTCTTATTCCTGCCCTAACGGCAATTACAAACAGCTGCTCTCCCCGGAGTTGGATTTCAGCGCAGCGGGAGAGTATTCCCTGATTTTCTGGATGTATCACGATACACTATATGCGAATACCTCTCCTGACCGCCTGCAAGTGCAGGTCAGTCTGGATGGGGGCAGCACCTTTGAGAATGTTGGCGCTGAAATCTCGCGCTTCACAGGGATGAATGGCTGGGCGCAGCACACGCTTGATTTATCGGCTTACGTTGGGCAGGACAGTGTGCGTGTGGTCTTTAAGGGCATTTCCGGCTGGGGTAGCAATATGTTCCTCGATGACGTGAGCGTCGTTCAGACAGTGGCTGCCTCCCGCCCGAACTGCGCCCTCTTGCCCGTGCCGTCGAATGGGGCGACGGGTGTGCCACTCGCCGCCAACCTGTCTTGGGCCAACGGCGGCGGTGTCCCGGCTGGTTACAAAATCTC
>JAKJAC010000062.1 GCA_022707705.1 Chloroflexota bacterium | reverse complement strand
ACTGTTGGAACGTCCGCCCTGGGTGATTGGGTGATGTTAGGCCTCGATGAGGTGCTCGCCGATATCCAGCAGCAATTCGATGCCATCTATGGCACGCTCGAGGATTTCTACAACGAGACGATGGCGGTGCTCCAAATGGCGATGACCGCATGGTATCAGGGGCAGACGGTCATTCAGGCAATTGGCGACCTGCAACTTGCTGATATCGCTAATGTGTTGGACGACGCCGCTTTCTTCTCGGCGTGCTCAACTACCCTGGTGGTCCGGCGCAGTGGTTGGAGGACCAGTGGAACACCGTTGTCGCCATCGGCGAGAACCTCGTCGGCAGCTTCAAGGATTTTTCTGCGGGCGAATTTGCCTTTACACCTGATTCGCTGATCAGCTTCACGCAGACCGCTATTAACGTGCTCACGTGGTTGGCGTCCATCCTCGATTTTGGTTTCCTGAGTGATGCCGTCAAGGTGCTCACCAAGCTGCTCGATATTTTCAACAAAGTGCAACAGCTCTGGTCAACGATTCAGGCGCTGATCGAGCATGGCACAGCTGTTGTCGCAGAGATGGTGTTAGCCTTGGTCAGCGAGCTGAGCGCCCTGAGCAGTGGGCTGCAGATTATCGGTGTTATTCTCAACGTGTTCAGCACCCTTCTCAGCATGTTCTTCCAACTTGCCTTGGGAAATCTGAGCGTGTTGGGCTTCATCGGTGCGGTATTGCGCGCCGTAGTCGAAATCGCCATCACCGTGGTGCTCTTCGTTGTGGCGAGTATCTTCCCTTATGGCACTCTGCTGGCGCTTGCCATCGGCATTGCCAGAGGCATCTCTGCCTTCCTCAAGGATTGGTTTGGCGATGTGGGCGAGGTGCTCGCCTGGGTTTTTGACCCCATCGGCGCTTTTCTCGACGCAGCGAACCCTGATCCAGAACCGCTGGCGACATTCCTGGGCAACCCCCGCGTTGGAAAGCTGCAATTCCAGACTTTCCCGGGATACCCCCTGGGCGGTTTCATCGCTGGCGATCGCTTTGGCTTCGCGATTACCGGCACGGTGACCATGGTTGGCTCGAATACGGCGTTGAACCGTTCCCGCGCCTGGGTGCAGTTGGGGCGTTATGCAGCAGGTGAATCTTTCGAGCTCTGCGGCATGCAAATCCTCCAGTATTTGACCGATACGGGGCAGCTGGACCAATTCTCTCGCTACGGCAGCGCTGTGGTAAAGGGGCAATGTGCGACCTTCAGCCTGGATTACGAACGCGATTGGACCTACACTCGCAGCAATGACCGGCAGCGGTCGAGCGTCTATTTTGCGACGACGATACCTGGCACATCGTTCCCCTTGCCGCAACCGCTGCGTGCGCGTGATTACGATGTCACCTCGCAGCTCAACATCAACCCCCGCGAGCCAAAGATTAACGGCGTCATAGCACTAGATATGACACTCGACGTGGTACAGCTTTGGGAGAACTGCGGTATCGCCGGGCTTGATTGTGATGTCTATCCGGAGGAATACGTTGCTCCGCCGAGCGTCGGTTATGTTTATGTGGACATTCTCCCGCGCAGCCTCGCGGAGTTCTGGGATTGGGAGGAACTGCGCAACAACGACCCGGATGGCGATGGGCTCATCGGTAACCAGGATCAGGGCATCATCGGTTTCGATAATGGCCTCTGTGGCCTCACGAACACGCACCTCAAAAGCGATAGTGAGCTGGCGCCGGATGGTTTGACTGATAACTTCGAACTCTTCGCCTATAGCAGCTCACCCTGCTCCAGCGATACCGACGCCGATGGCTTGAACGACCGCGAGGAATTCGTGCTCGGCACTGACCCGCGCAAGGTGGATACCGACGGTGATGGGCTCAGGGATGGCGACGAGGGCGCGCGCTGGTTCCCGAATGCGTCAGGGCTGAGTGTTCCCTGGCGTGTAGATATGCGGGGAGCTTATCCGGGTCTCCCAAATCCGGCGGCATTCCCCAATCCGCGCATCGCCAACGCCGACCGCGACCCCCGGAGTGACAAGAAAGAGAAAGAGCTACTTTCCAGCCCCAATGCTTTCGATGTGAGCGATATTGAGGTCGCTATCACGCAGGAATTGCTCCAGGGTGGGGGGACGCGCCTCCGCCTGACCACCTTCCCCTGGAATAACGACGCCGCGGCGGGACTTGCGCCGCAGCTGACCCTCACGCTGCCCATCGCCTTCAACGGTGTCACGGTCAGCGCGCGCTTGCTCAATAAGACCTTCCCCGGGCTAAACCCAATTTCCGGAACGCCCGTTGCGGGCTTGCCGGCAAATGTCTACGCCTGGACTTTCCCACCGCTCACGCTCAACCGCCTGGTGCAGGTGACCTTCTCGGGCGTTCCGGCGAGTATCCCCGCAGGCGATGTGTTCCTTGATGCGGCTTTTTCCTACACCGAGGGGACGGTGCCACGCCAGACGACGGCAAATGCCTCGCTGCTCATCAACCGGGGCGGTCCACTCTCTAGCATCACCGCGCCCCCCGTGGGTGGAATCACGAGCGGGCTCTATGGACCGGTTCGCATTCAGGGAACGGCAGATGATCCCGAAGGCATCGGCAGCGTGCAGGTCTGTGTCAAAGCGAGCGGCGCATGTGCCGCAGGCGATTGGAAGACGGCGCTGGTCGGTAGCCTCTACAGCCTTGGTTGGACTTACGATTGGACGCCGCCCGCGGATGGCGCCTATACGGCGCTCGCTCGCGCGACCGATGCCTACGGCGTTGCCGGACCGGTCTCCGCTCCGGTAGCCTTCTTCGTGGATAGCACACCCCTCGCAAGCGCACGCTTTGACCTCGATGGGACGGCTTACGTTTCGACCACCTTCAGCCTCAGCTCGCTGGCGACGTTCACGGTCACGGGGCGTATCGCCGATGCGGCAGGCGCCTATGTATCCGGCGCCGGTGGGGCGTTGGTCAACGCGACACTGCTAACCCCATGGCAGGTAACTGCCCAGGGTACTGAATACTTGCGGGGCGAGTCTACCCTTGCCGCCCCCGGCGCCTCGAGCAGCGCCTTTGATACGCGCTTCTCTCTCCCTACGACGCCTTTTGGTGGGACGGCTTCACCCTATGCTGAAGGTGAGTATCAGTTGCAACTGAGCGCGAACGATCGTGCGGGTAATGTCAGCGCCAATGCTGATACACTCACAGTGATCGTGGATGATACCCCGCCCTTCGTCACACTCCGGGTGCCGCAGACCGTGTTGGCGAACTCGCTTGACCTCGGGGGGCGCGCTGATGACACCGCGTTGAGCCTGCGCCGCGTCGCACCCTCGCCCTACACGACGACACAGCAGCTTGAGGATCGGGACACCGAGTTCGCCGGGGTGAACCCCAACGGGCGCGCCTACCTCGTGGGTGATGTCAACGGGGATACGCTCGATGATGTGCTTCTGGTCACCTGGGAAGCGCGCAAGAACCTGCAAGCGGGCCTCTTCTTTGGCAGAATCTCGGGCTTCCCCTCGAATCTAAGCCTGGCAGAGGCAGATGTGGCGCTCTACGGCGAGGCGGATTTTGGCACATCTTCGGCTTACCCTCCGGCAGTGGCAATCAACACACCCGGGTTGCTAGATGTGAACGGTGACGGCATTGCCGATATCCTGCTCGGTGATGGCAACGCCAACAGCGGCGCGGGTCGGGCTTATGTGGTGCTGGGACGTCGTAACTGGACCAGCACCATTGACCTTGGCGACGCGGATTGGCGTTTGAGCGTCCCGCAGACGACGGGCTTTGGCGCATCGGTGGCGAGCGCCGGTGACCTGGATGGCGATGGTCTGGTGGATGTCGCTATCGGCGCAGTGGCAGAAAACGCTGGCGTGGCGGGCATTAACAACGAAGTGCTATTCCTCTACCTGGGCCTTGAGCGTGGGGCGCCGTCCCTGCAATCGCGATTCTATGGGCGGAACTGCCGTGGAGGTTGCGTCACGCCGCGTGTGCCCAACCTTGCCGGAGTCGGTGATGCCAACGGTGATGGGCTTTCCGATGTGTTGCTCGCGGGCTTCGAGATGACCTGGCTTATCTACGGGCGCCCGAAGGACACCCTGCCGGTCTCCGGTTTGGCTGAAGCCAACGCCATTGCTGGTCTGGATGGCGGCGGTGTTCAGCATACAGTCTCTGCTGTGGGCGATGTCAACGGCGATGGCTTGCGGGATTTGTTGGTTGGTGACCCGCTTGGCGGTCCTACGCGTGTCTTTGTCGTCTTCGGGCGTCGCCCTGAGCGGGGCTTCCCTGTACCACCTGCCAGTCTCGATTTGGTCACTGCGGCGGATATCTCCTTCGTTGGGCTTGTGGATGGCGTGCGCTATCCCTTCATGGGGGAGAGCCTCGCCCCGATGGGTGACCTCGACCGTGACGGCAAGGATGACTTCGCCTTTGGACGGACGGGCGCGGAAGGCGGTGCGAGCATCGTGCTTAGCGGGAAACTGCCTTGGGTGCGCGAGCAATCGCCCGCGCTGGCGGCATACCGGATTGACAGTACCCGGTCAGAGTATGAGGTGGGGCGCACGCTCAGCAGCGGCGATAGCAACGGCGACGGCATTCGCGACCTGCTCGTGGGAGCGCCCGGAGCGCTTCGCGCCTTGCTCTTCAATGGTCAATCTCCCCGCCTCACGCCTTCGGGTATCAGTCGGGTGGAAATTGGCATCGCCGGTCCCATCACCGAACCTGATAAGCCTTTCACCGCCACGTTGCCGGCAGTCTGGATTCCCGCCACTCTGGCAAATGTCAATGGGGCTGCGACCACTTTCCGCGCCGCGCTCAATTTCAGCGCCAGCGGCGACTATCGTCTCTACGCTCGCGCCCTGGACCGCGCTGGCAACCGCCTCCCCGCGGAGGCGTGGTATATCGGCACGACCTTTGTCAATTTGAACGTGGAGCAGCTGCCGGCGCTTTCTGTTTCGCTCAATGCGCCCGGGCTCACTCCAGAAGGTTTCTTGCGCGTCAACTTGAGCGGCGGTGTCAACGGCGCTTCCCCCATCCAGCATCTCCGCGCCTTTGATGGCGAGCGCTGGATACGATTACCCCTCCTCAATGCGGCGCCCGGCGCCTGGACGAGCGAATCCAATATCCAGCGCAGCGACCGGCGCACGATACCATTCCGCGTGGTTGCCCGCGATGCCTTGGGGAACGTGGCGCACGCTGTGCAGTTGGTAACCGCCGATACCCTGGTTGCGGCGCCGGCGCTCTCTGCCAACCTTCCGGTTACCTCGTGGCAGACCAACACCACACCGACGTTGACGATTACCTGGTCCCCGGTAACTGATGCGGGGGGCGCGGTAACGCGCTATGCGATCATTGACCAGAACCCTGAGACCGTGCCGGCGACGCTTGTCACCGTCAATCAGGTCTCGCGAGCGCTGAACGCGCCCGGCGCGTGGTACGCGCATGTCCGGGTGGTGGATGCGGCAGGCAATCAACAGGTCGTCCATGATGGCCCATTCGGCGTCAATCGCACGCGCACGCCCTCGGCAATTCTCCCCGATGGTTGGTTGGATTTTGATGGTGGAGAGTACCCGATTGGCATGACGAGCAGCTACGATCCATACACAGCGTTCAAACCGGCGCTCATGTTGGCAACCTGGGATGCCAACCGTCTCTATCTTGGTTTTACCGGCAGCGATTGGAACTTGCAACAACGCCTGGTCATCTATCTCGATACGCGCGCGGGAGGGCGCGCGACCTCTCTGGGCGCGGCGCTGCCGGGCGGCGAACCGGTTCACAGCCTGCCCTTTGCTGCCGATTTTGCGCTGGCGCTCACCGGTCCCCAAAGCTTCACTTTGTTTAGCAGCAATACCGCCGGGTGGACGCCTGTGGCAACTCCCTTGAGCTTTGCGGTCGTGGGCGATGGCACAGAGATAACCTTCGATAGGAATGAAATCCGTGCGGTAGCGGGCGTGCCGGTTGCGCTGTTGGCTTATGTCGCCACAGAAGCGGAGGTTGCGGCAGTCATCCCCGCGAGCGCGCGACCTGCGACTGCGGAGCTGTTGCCGGGCGCGGTGACATTCGGCGATGCCATTCGCTGGTCCTCGCTGCGTAACGGTTTCCCCGCAAGCGCTTCTGACCTGCCTGTACAGCGTATCGCGCCCTTGGTGCGTGTTGAGCCTGGAACCCTTACCCATCTCAACCCTGCCGAGACGGCGAATCTGGTGGTGACGGTGACCAACCCGGATATCCTCTCGTATCGGTCGCACCCACTCACGGTGACGCTTGGCGGCGCCTCCCCGCAGCTGCTGGAATTCGTCAACCTGAACGGCGGCGCTGCTTGTGTGAACTGCCCGCCCAATGGTAGGGTATGGGTGCTCTCGGTCAATGTGCCGGCGGAAGGCACGCGCGAGGTGAACTTCACCGTACGGGCGCGCAACCCGGGAGCATCGGGAGTATTCGCTGCTGGCGTCGAAGCGCGGTTGGCGCATCAAGGATTGCCTCTGGCGCCGCAGCCTCCCGCGACAGCAACCTACACCGTGGATAACAGCGTTGCGCAGGTACAGGTGGGCTTGCTGGGAACGACGATTTATGCCCAACCTGGTTTCTTCAAGTTGCCGGTCCTTCCCAAATTGGGTAACAGTGTCCTTGCATGCCGGCAGCAGGTGAGTCTCAACCGGGGCGCGGGATGGGAGGCGCTAGGGAGTCTGGGGGCGCTTTCCAGCATCACAACGATGCTGCCGGCGGGCTATAACTCTGTCTGGCAATTGCGGGTCAGCGGTCCGGGTGGGCAGACCGCAACGACGAGCGTGACGGTGGCGACGGATACCTCGGCGCCGTCCGTGCAGGTTGTGCCCACGCCGATTCTCAGTCGGGGGTTCAGCTGGCTTGGCGGGACGGCAAATGATAACTCCGGCAGATTGAAAGCCGTGGAGGTGAGCTTGAATGGCAATCCCTTCCGGCGCGCGCTCTTGCTCGGGGATGGTTCGGTGCGGCTCAATGAAGTGCAGGCTGCATCTCTGGCGTGGGCTTTGCCTCTCGATGTCGCCGGCGCAGATGGCGACACGCTGCAGGTCGTGGCGCGGGCTGTGGATGCAGCGGGCAACGTTGGACCGCAGAGCGCCCCTGTGACGGTGATTCTGGATGCGGTCGGACCCCACCTTGTGATCACCGAGAGCCTCGACCGTGCGGCGGGTACGGTGAGCGATGGCTCTGGCGTGTTGCAGGTTCGGGTGAGTCTCGATGGTGGGGTGACGTATCAGGATGCGGTGTTGGTTAACGGCGCCTGGAGCTTCGACTATACGGCGTGGCAAGGCGGGACGCCCATCGGTGTTGTGATTGTCCGCGCTGAGGATATTCACGGGAATGTATCTCAGGCAGCGGCTTTGCTCAACGCCACTCCCACACAATTTCACATCTACTTGCCGTTGGTGCTGCAAAACGCCCGGTGAAACAGAAGCGCGCGGTAGGGTGAATTTAGAAGCGTGTTTTGAATGCCGCGTGTAGCCCGGCATTCAAAACGCGCATTTCTGTGGGTCGTGGGTGGTTGTGGTCAGCTCACCTGCAAATCAACACGGGGCGGGTGCTCTCGCAGAGCACCTGGTCTACAGCGCTGCCTAGCACCACTTCCACCACCGGGCTGAGGCCATAGCTGCCCACGATGATGAGGTTGCAGTTGTGCTTGTGTGCCGTGCGCAGGATGGTTTCGCCCACAGGTCCCTTATCGTCCACGAAGGTGGCGTGAAGTTTGCGGACCTGGAGGTAATTCTGCGCCTGGAGCAGCGTTTCCGAAAGCTGCCGGTCGCCCTCCATCACCGTGAGCACCACGAGCGGGATGCTCCAGCGTGAGGCAAGATAAGCAGCGACAAACAAGCCCTCCCGGGCTTTCGGACTGCCATCATAGGCGAGGAGGGCGCTATCCAGGGGACGCGCCTGTCGCGGAACGGCAAGGATCGGGCACGCGCAGCGTCGCATCAGCGTTCGGAAGCCCGAACTGAGCTTGGCGAGCGGTTGCGTTCCAGGAGGATGCGCCAGATTCAGGATCACCAGGTCTGCCCAGCGGGCGCGCTCGCAGATAGCACGCGCAATATTGCCCTCCTCGATGACCAGCTGTCCGGCAAAACCCGCTTTCTGGCACGTGGATTCGAAGCGTGCCTGTAGCGCAGCGGTGTCGCCAACGGACTTCCCCTCAGCGATAACATGGAGCCCCCGCAAACGACTGCTGCTCTCACGCCCGGCGTTCTCACGCAAGCCGCTCTCGCGGAAGCCGTTCTCACGGCCTGCCACCTCCAGGGCTTGCTCTAGCGCCTGCCAGCTCTCTTCCGTGCCCGAAATGGGTACCAGCAGATCGCGAAACAGCGTGTGATGATCATCGAGATTCTCACGCCAACGCCCCGGTGGGGGACCGCTCTCCAGGCTATCTGGAACTACCGCATCCAGCAATCGCGCGCCAAGTCGCGCCAGTTTTTGCTCCGCGCTTGGATTGCCTTCTTCCGCCAGGTGTGAGGCGGCTTCATCAATACCGACTTCCCACCCCAGCGAATCCTGCAACTCGGCGCGATGTTCAGATACCCAGAGATAGAGGTCTGCCTCCGTCCGTTGCGGAAAACGCTTGAGCAGGTGATACTCGCGGATGGCTTCGGCGACGGGAAGATAGACGGTATCGTACCAATGCGCGGCGGCTTCGCAGAAGGGGATTTCTTGCCTGGCTTTTTCGCCCATGAAGTATCGGTGTACGGCGATGTGTTCTTCGAGTTGGAGATAGCTCCCGGCAGCAGTCACTTCCAGATTCGCCTCGGGGCGGGCTTCGTGCAGACACGTGGCTTCGAGGAAGCTGACAAATTCCCCTTTGAGAACCAGGTCTTCCATTCTCAGTTCCGGGGTGATGGGCACCGGGGTGTCTACTTCGGTTACATAGGCTTCGATGTTGGATGAGCCTAGATGCCGGGCGACGGAAATGCGGTGGTGCCCATCTTTGACAAAATACGCGGAGCCGACCTTGTACAGCTCCACCGGTGGCAAACCCGCCATGTCCTCGGTCGCCATCTTCACCCGCGCCCAACGCTCTTTGTAGCTATCGTGCCAGGGTAGGAAACTGCGACTGAAATCGGAGTAGCGGTCCACACTCCCGATGATGGCTTCAAGCGGCACGTCCTGCAAGCCGCGCGGCGCAAGGCGTTGGCTGTGCAATTGCTTCCGCACAGCCTCATACGAGATCAGGTCTATTGCACGCCCTGTCAGTCGCGCCAGCAGTCGTTCCATCTCCGCGGCGCGTCGGGCGCGTGTAAAGTCGCGGGCGGCGGCGGCAAAGTCGCCATCGTAATTTTCTCGCATAGACCTATCCTGAAATGGGTGTGGCAGCTGTCGGCAGTTCGACCTTACTCAGCGGTATCATCGAAAGCAAGAACAGGACGCCATAGATTGCAAACACGATGATGTAGCCCAGCCCTGGCATCTGTGGTACATTGACCGTGAAGAAATCTGCGATAGGACCACCGATGTAGGTGCCTATCGCGCCTGCGCCTGCGCCTGCTAGATTGGAGATACCCAGGAAACGCCCCGCTTCTCTATCGGGGACCAGACTCGTTCCCAGCGCCCAGTTGACGGTGTAGAAAATGCCTGTCGCCAGGCCGATGATGCAGGCGCCGATGTAGATGACGGTCAGGTTGGGCGCCAGGAGCAGCACGAGCGTCCCAAGGCCCCCGATGAGACCGCTCAGGGCAACCATGCGCTTGCGCCCAAATCTATCGCTCAGCCAACCGCTTGGCAGCGCCGAAAGGAGCACAAAGACGCCGACGAACATCATCATCTGCGCGGCGGGTCCGGTAGCAGCTTCGGCAGTGAGTCCCAATCGCCCTTGCAGGAAGTAGAGCGCAAAACCGGAGAGGCTAAAGGCGGGTACCAGGAACGCCAACCGGTTGATGACCCACCAGGTGAAGGAACGGTAGTTCTGTTGGTCTTTTGCGCCAATGCAGATGCGCACGCTGAGCCAGACACCCAGCGCTACTGCTACCGCCATCGCCAGCAGCCCTGCCACCCCCATCACGAGGCCCAGGCTTACCACACTCTGCATCCCTGCAATCGCCGCTCCAATCCAGCGGGTGAGCATGCCCAATCCGAGAATCACCAGGGTGAAAACTGCTGTCATTGCCAGCAAGCGCACCAGCGGTTCCCAGTTTAGCGGCGACGGCGTCTCGCGCAGGGGTTCCTCGCGCACGAGCATCGTCAACGCCGTGCTCAATGCCATGAAGCCCATGAGCGTGAACAATCCTAACCATAGATTGCCGCCCTTGATGAAACCGGCAATGGCGAACGATACCAGAATGACGGGCAGAGGCACCTCTAGAATTGCCTTGATGCCCGAGAAACGTCCTCTCAGGGATTCGGGCACCAGGTCGGGGATCAGACCCTGTGTGGCGCCATGTGCGGCATTGGTGCAGACCTGCAGCAACAGGTAGCACGCGAAGAGCACCCAAAAGCCTGACAGCCCAGAGAGACCTGCCGTGAGGCCAATGCCCACAATGAACACGAAATCACCCAGCGTGCCACCCAGGATGAAAGGGCGTCGTCGCCCCCAACGCAGGGTGCTGCGATCCGAGAGCATCCCCCAGAACGCCTGCGCCAGCAGTGCCACCATCAATCCCCACAGCCGTATAATCCCGATGTAGGTGGCTTTCTGCGCCTCGCCGACAAAATCCTGTACCAGCAGCGGCAGCACCAGCGGCACCAGGGTCTGCGAGAGCATTGTCAACGCCAGATAATAGATGTTGATGGTGAGGTAATCATACCATTTGAATTTGCGGTCTTGCATTTCGAGCCTCCTGCATGATAAGTGCGACACAATTCAAAAGTCGCGCCGGAAAAAACCGCGACTGCCAACCAACCGGTAGCCCACACTCCTCGATCCTGGAACTCGTGCCATCCTGCTGTTCTTATACGCCTGCCTCCAGACGCGGCACGGTGGCATTCGCCAGCGGCATCACCCCTATACGTGCATCCGGGGCTAGCTCCATCAACGCTGCGTGAAGCGCTTCCTCGAGACTCGCCGGTGTGAGCAGCAGTCGCCGTGCAGTGTCAGGCGGAAGCTCCGAGACGAGCCATAGCCTGCTCAATCTGCTGCCGTCACGAGCGATGAGCAAGGCTTTGTGCGGACCGACGCGAAAGCCCTCCTGTTCGAAACGCGCGAAAACCTCCGCATAGGATGTGGGACCATGTTCCAACATCCAGCGCTCATATCCTCGGCTACCAATGCCTTCGGGGCACGCAGCTACCAGCACCACCATACCCCCCTCTCTGACTGCCAGCGAGGCGTGCGCCAGCGCCTTTTGCGCCTGGTAGAAGTTGATATCTTTGGGATGCCCCCCTGCGGCAGCGATGACCAGCTCGTAGCGTGTGGCAATGGGCGCCTCGAAAATGGCGCGCGCCAGAGGGATGGCGCTTTCCATCACGGCGCGTGGGTTTCCCGCGATAGCTCGGACCAGCGCTTTCGTGGAGGTGAGGATGCCGTTGAGCGCGAAATGGATACCTGCCAGCGCCCCAATTTCCTCGACGTCCTGGCGCATCGGGTTATCATCATAACGGCAGGGCTGTGCCAGGGGGTCGCGCAGCATCGCATGGTTCGCATTGATGGTCGCGCGCCCGCCCAACCCAATCGCCGCGCTCTTGGCTCCGCCCGAGAAACCCTGGAACTGATGCGGTTCGACGTTGCCGACCACGATGCGCAGATCCGCTTCCACGAAATCCCGGTTCATCCAGACTGGCGTCCTGCGTTGTGTCTCACCCAAATACCTGAGGTTGGCTTGATTATCGCAATCGTGGGAGATGACGACGTGCCGCGTGAGCAGCGCCGGCGGCACAACGCGCGCGAACTCCTCCGGCGGCATGGGCGCATGTGCCCCGGTAGCGATGAGTAACTTGATGCTGTTGTCAGGAATTCCCAGAGCTTCCAGTCGCGCTAGTAACGGCGGGAGCAGCACATCGTGGGGGACCGGGCGTGTTTTATCATTGATGGCGATTGCTACAGACCTCGCGCCGCGAAAATCCTCCAGCTGCACGCCTCCCACCGGCTCAGCCAACGCTGCCTCTACGGTTAGCAACGGCTGAGATGCTGCAGCTACTGGCGCGGGTGTAATCCAATCGGCTTTCCAGGGGGTGGGTAGCTCTGCGAGCAGCTGGCTCTTTCCGTATGGCAGGGACAGGATCATCCGGTGCTCCTAGCTTTCGAGGAGTGCTCGCAGGTGCTCTGCTTGCTGGTCCAGCAGGTCGCGTTCCGCTTCCTGGGGATAATGCCCCGGGAAGCGAAACCCGAAACCATCGCCGTGGAAGCGCGGCAGAATGTGCAAATGCGCGTGGAAGACATCCTGCCCGGCAGCGCCGCCGTTTGCCATGAAAAGATTAAAACCATCGCAGCCCAGGTCCGAGGTGCTAACGGCGCGTCCGAGGCGTTGCGCCAGCTCCATGATGGCGGCGGTAACCGTGGGACTCACGTCACTCAGGGATTCGGCATGTACAACGGGAATGATGAGCAAATGACCCGGGGTTACCGGATACAAATCCATGAAGGCGGCGATGTTGGTATCCCGGTAGAGGAAACTGGCGGGTGACTTTCCTGCCAGAATGGCGCAAAAGATGCATGGATGAGATTCCGCAGCGCATTTCTCGAGCAGAGCTTCTGCCCGTGCGACCCGCTCCGGGGTATCCGCGTCCCAATGCGCTGTGCGCATGAATTCCGCGCTGCGCGGTGAGAGCAATCCCAAAATACGAGCCGTGGCATCAGGGCTGCAATGGTGTAGAAACGCCATCAGGTCGTGGGTGCGAATCCGGCTCAAGAACAATCGCAGGGTAGCGTCACTGGTGGATTCAAGCGTGGCAGGCATGTTTGCTGCGGTTCCTCCCTTGCTGCGAGAATTGGACCTTGCGGTTGTATGCAGTGTCACGCTGTGATGCGCAAGATCAGCGCCACATCGATTTCACCCGTGAACTGCTGTCCCTGGAAAGTGGCAGGTTGCCCACCCGGTCTATATACTTCGGCGTTGACCGCGCGCTCAAAGGTCACCGTAACCTCTTGAGGCGCTTCGGCATAGTTGACCAGGTGCAGCTGCTGTGTATTGCCCTGTTGCCAGTGCTCCACCAACACAGGCTCCGCGGCAAGAACCCGCGGTCCCGGCAAAGGTCCGAGCGCTGAGAGCAAGGCTGTCTGCCGCGAGCCCGAGGGGATTTTGAACACGGTGCTATTCGGGATGAAATACTTCTGGGTCAAGCCCAAACGGTCTATGAGGTGTCGCGCCCACCGGTAATCGAAATACGCCCTGAAAACTGCATCAGCGATGCCCGCATAAAGATTCCGGAAAGTGGCATGCCGCGCGACGAAGGAGGCAGCAGGTCGCTCCCAACCCGGCAGGGCTGCCAGTGAGACGACCTGCATTGATTCCGGCAGATTGAGACCTTGAGGCAGAGGCGCGCTATGCAGTAGTGCTGTCAAGCCGCGCAGGTCGTCCTCAGGTGTGACCACGCGCCAGGGAACCCGTTGCATGAGCAGCGCCAGACCGGCGTCGAAATAGAGTGGCGCCACCCGGTCCCAACGTTGCCAGAGAGCATCCTGTGGGTGCAGCAGCCCCACGGGCGCCAGATTTTCCCGGTCGCTGGCGAGCGGCGCCATCTCCATAAGCCAGCGGTGGAGCGCTCCAATCGCTTCGCGCTGCGCCCCGTATTTCTCAGCGGTGAGCAGTGTGAATGTGCCATCTGCTTCGACGAACTCCGTGCCTTTGATGACCATCGAAGCGCCGCAGGCGGCAGCTTCGGCGATGGACTGTTGGTAACGGCGCGGTGTGTACACCTGATCGAAGCCGATGCCCTTGTCATACGGGTCTACACTCAGGTGGGTACCCTTGACCAGGCTCAGGGCAGTCCGGATCGTGATAGCGTTGTTGGCTAACACCCCGGTCTGGGGTTGCCATTGCACCAATCCGTAATCCTCGATCATCACCACGTCTTGCACGCGCGCCAGCGCCGCCAGATCAATGCCATACGCGACAAAACTGGGGCGCATCACGGCATCGAAGTCATTGGCGCTAATGACGATGGCAGGATTGAGGGCGCGGGCATGGTTTGCCAGCTCTGCCAATATTGCCGTGGTCTGGTCAGCTCGCCAGCGGAGATAGCTGCGTGAAGCCTCGTCATCTTCGGGCGCGACGTGCCGTGGAATCTCGATGCCCGCAGCGGCGCGAAAGGCTGCGCGACAGCGCTCGCAATAACAACCGGCGCCGCCGAGCCATGTGCCAGCGCTGTGCAAGGGCGCCATACCGTACCAGGGATTATCGAAGAAAACGCCATCCGCGCCCGCACCAACCACCCCCTCAACCATCGTGCGGAGGTGTTCGCGCCATTCGGGATGCTGCCAGCACGTCATAGTCCGCCCGGTATAGTAGGGGTAGCGGCGTCCCCGTGGATCGCGCGCATACCAGTCACGCTTCAGATAACTGCCGCTGTAGACGCAATTTGAGGTCTGAATGTAGCCGAACACCCTGGCGCCGGCGCTCTGGTAGACTGGGGTTGCCTGGCGAAAGCTTTCCCAATCCTGCGCCTCGATTTCTGGCGGGAATCCCCAGTCATACATGAGATACACCCAGTTGCATTTGGCTTCCTGGATGACGCGCACTGCCCCCCGTAGAGCGTGAGCTTCCTCGTGTACAGCCTCGTTGACCGGGGCATTCATGAATTTGAGGCGGTTCATCCGGATAGTGCCCGGACCAGCCCAGAGATAGATGGGGCGATGTGCACCCACAGCAAGACGCACGGTTGATTCAGGCATCACGCTCTCCAGGTTCGTCTGCCATTTTGTCGCTCTGGCAGTCCAACTTATCCAACTCTTTGACGCAAACGTTCGCTAACTTGAATCGCCTGCCGGTGTGGGGATTTCGTAGCAGGTCGCTGACCGAAACCGCGCCACGCCCCGCACACTGCCCTTGAAGCGCAAGCAAGGCATTCGTACCGGGGTTGACGAAGTAACCATATCGCACAGCGAGCCTCACAGGGTACGCAGAAGCCCTCCGAACTACTACGAATGCCCGTGTGCTGGCGCTCAGGAATTCGATGCGGGGAGCACTTCGACCGTATCTCCGGGAACAACTCGTCCCCCCTCGATGACCCGGCAGAAGGCTCCCATATCGGGCAAGATGGAGACACCCTGGTAGTTGTAGGTGTGCGCTGCTGTGCGGGGTTTTCCGAGTTGAACTACCTCCAGCAGTGCGGGTCCAACACGCAGACGGTCGCCCAACTGCAAGATGCTGACGTCAAGCCCTTCGGTGGTGAGATTGTCGGCGAACGAACCTGGACCCGCTTGAATACCATAACGGGCGTTGGCAGCTTCGATGCTTTCGATGGCAACCAGGCTGATTTCACGTTCGCTCAGGCCCGCATGAGCGTCGCCTGCCAACCCATATCCCGCTATCAACTCGCCTGCATCCAGTGGGGTTTTGGGATCGGTGCGTTCCGTGCTGCGACTCACAGCAATCAATCGTGGCATATCTGTTGGTCCTCCCGCAAATGCGCCGCAAACGAATGGCTAAGTTAGGGTGCTCCCCAGCCTTAGGGCAAGTGTTTATTGGAATTCGCGTGGCGCTTCAGGATAATCAGCAAGCGCTTGCTGGAAAAGCGTGCGCAGCCCGTCACGTTCCTCATCTGGGATGAAGGCGCCTTCGATGGCATTGCGCAGGGCGCGGAAGATGAGGCGCTTCTGTAACCCAATGGCTCTCACCGCGATAAGGTATTCATCTGTAAGCGTTGTATCGCTCACGCTGGGGTCATCGGTGTTGATGGTCACTTTTAGCCGCAGCCCAAACAGGTCATTGAGCGGATGCGCGGTCAATCCTAACACGGCGCCGGTTTGGAAGTTGCTCGTGGGACAGACTTCCAAGGCAATAGCGCGCCGGTAAAGCATCTGCACCACTTCGGAGTTTTCGATGCAGTGGATGCCGTGTCCGATACGGTCCGCGCCCAGAAGGGTGATGGCATCGCGCACACTCTCTGCGCCGGAGGCTTCGCCAGCATGAACGGTAATATGCAAACCTGCAGCGCGTGCACGTTGAAAGGGGTCCTTGAATACCCGCGCCGGGTAATGAACTTCGTCGCCTGCCAGGTCAATCGCGCGCACCAGGGAACCCTTGAAGGCAATGGCCAGGTCCACAATCTCCTCCGCAATCCGCAGGGGCTCCTCGCGGGGAATCTGCAAGATCAGACAGGTGCGTGTTGTGGTCCAGGTCTGGCTGTTTTTGACCGTACCCACCACCCATTCCACGACATCGGCGAGCGGAAAACCCTGCGCTCGGGATAGGGCTACCGGATTGAAACGCAATTCCAGATAGCGGATATTATCTTCGGTGGCGTCAATGATGGCTTCTCGGGTGAGTCGTTGGACCGCCTCCTTGGAAGTGTAGAAACGGCGCAGCAGTCTGAATTTCTCCAGGAAGCGGTGAAAGTCAGGAGTGTCGTCGGTGACCTGTACATAAGGGCGCAATTGTTCGATATCATAGCTGGGGAGATCTATCCCATGCTCCAACGCGATTTCAGAAAGGGTCTGTAACCGCAGCGAGCCTTCAAGGTGCCGGTGCAAATCTATCTTCGGCAGGTTGTGTGCCCAGACGCGCAATAATTTCTGCGATTCTGGCCCGCGTCGCAAGGTCATGTTTGCGGTTGTCGGCTGTGTTATCATGGTCATGGGCATCACTCCTGGGTCTCCCGCTAAATCTGTTTAGCGAGCCATCCCCAGTATTTGAGTGCTACCAACCCGTTGATGGCGACGCCCAGGGCTATCGGCAAGTGAAAGGTTAGTAGACTGAACTGGGGTGTCAGGCAATAGGACGGCCGGCCTGCCAGCACTGAGCTGTTGATGAACGTATAACTCAGTGTAGCAAGGGTAATAAGAGCATTGCCAAGGTCGAACCAGCGATAATAACGCGGCATTTTGGTCACTGCGCCCATCCGTTGGCTGAGCATACGCAACAGATAACCTATATAGACCATTCCAACGAAGAGTGGCACTGCCAGATGTGAGCTGAGGATTTGACCATCGGTCATGGTTGCGCTCCCTGTAACATCTGATCGCGCAGAATGCTACCCAGCACCAACAACGTGACTCCCGCGATAAAGAAAAGCCCATTTGCCAGCGGATCGCCGGTAAAATTGGGTCCGGTCTCGGCAAAGGGTATGCGAATCCAATAAATCAGCGCCCCTAGCGCGGTCAGTGCAATAGGTATCAGGTAGAGCTTGTAGAAGGTGCGCGAGCTGGAGCTGCGCTCAAAGAAGCGCGCAATCCCCATCAGGAGCAGCTGTAGCAACAGGAAGCCACACCAACCGATAATTGCTAGGAGCAGGCGCAGGATCATGACAGTTCTCCGGTCACCTCGGTTTGTGAATCAACGCCGCACAAAAGCCTTGATAAATGACTCTGCCATGTATTGGGGGGTGCCGCTTAGAATGCCCTCGCGTCCTTTGAACGGCTCCTGCACTACCAATCCATGCGGTCCAATATCAAATTGCCGAATGTGGGTGTCGTGGGCGCTGCCGCGCATTTTCAACACAATGATGGCGCGGTGAATGGCGCTCTCGATTTCCACATACCGCAACAACACATACGAATCAACCAGAAAGCTCATGCTGGCTTCGGTTTCATCTTCCTCACGTTGTTCATCGCCTAAAAGCACATAGGCTTCCCGCGTGAAAAGCGCGGTCAGCCCCTCACGCCTGAGCGCATTCAAGAACCCGTGAAGCAGATTGCGCAATTCCACCGGATCATCCGTCATCCGTTCGAATTGCGAGATACTATCCACCAGAATCCGCTTCACACCCATATTGCTGACCAGTCCTGCAATGCGCCCATTGAAGCGCTCCAAATCGGCTTTGGTCACTTCAGGACTGCTCATAATGACCTGTAGCAGGCGTCGCCGTTCCAGCTCCCGGAAATCCCACCCAAAGCCCGCCGCATCCCGGTAGTATTGCTCTGGGAATTGCTCAAAAGTCAAAATCAACCCTGGCTCGCCATGCGTAGCGCCGTAATGGATGAACTGCATCCCTAAGGTCGTCTTCCCGCAACCGGGGGCGCCCTCCAGAAGGTTGGCGGTTCGTGTTAGAAATCCCCCCCTGAGCATCGCGTCGAATCCTGGCACTCCGGTGACAGCGCGTTCTTCAGGTTGCATGGATGGCTCCTTCCTATGCAGGTGCATGGCGTCTAACCCTAGTATCCACCCTTGATAACATGATAAATCGCACGAATACGGAATTGCCTATCCTCGCTGGCTTGGATGAAACGGCTGAGCCTGTCGCGGATTTCGGGGTCTGCCGACAGTGCGTAGACAACGAGTGTGCCCATGTGCGTTTCTTCGAGCAACCCGCGCATTGCCAGCTCTGCGAGTTCTTGTTCTACCGCTTCTGGATTTCTCCCCGCATAACGGGCGATATTATCTACTGTGTCAATGGTGTGAGGGTTGTTGAAGAAAAAGCGCATTAGATCCCATTTGATAAATGAGTCTACATACTGATTCAGAAAATCTAGCAGATCAGGATCAATATCGCCGGTATAAGCACGGTTTGCCAGATTCTCCCTTTCCATAGTTCCCCTCCCACACTTCGGCTATGCGCCTGATCGCTACTCGAAATCAATGGTATCGAAGCGTTTCAAAAATGCCCTAAGACTTACTTGCCCGGAGCAGGTTTGCCCTTCTCGCCTGATTGCTCCTGACTTACAAACCGTTTGATGCCCTTCTGTTGATCTTCGTGGAAGTGGCATACCTTGTATTTCTTCCCACTATTGCACCAACAGGGATCGTTGCGCCCCAGCTCGCGAGTTCCTGGGCGACGACTGATTTGTGGCGGTGGGGCTGACTGCGTGCTGCCGCCGCTGGTCTGCAGCGCCGGACGTTGCGTGGTTGGAATCAATGATGTGCGTTCTCGTTGCCGCCCGGCAGCGGCTTTAGGCGCCGGTGCCGCCGGTACCAGGAACAGGTTCCGCACAATCTCCTGCTGCACGGATGCCATCATCTCCTGATACATCTCGAAGGCTTCTTTCTGGTAAGCCACCAGGGGGCGCTGCTGCCCCACAGCGCGCAACCCGATACCTTCGCGCAGAATATCCAGATCGGTGAGATGCCGAATCCAGGCGTTGTCGAGCGCGCGCAGCATCACCCGGCGGTCAGCTGCCAGGCGCCGCGCCGTGATGACAACCGCCTGCACCTGCGCCTCTTGCTCGGCTGAAAGCCTTCGCAGCGGCAGCTCGCGCAGGTCTTCCGCTGCCTGTCCCCAGAGCTCGCGTAACCGCAGTGCGATTTCTACCTGGAATGGTTCGCGCCCGTCGAGAATCTGCCCAATCGTGACTTCATCCTGGCGCATTGCATGATAGAGTTCGGCGCCGAATTGCTGGTGCATCCGCTCGTAGGTCTGTTCGGCCCAGGTGCTTAGCTGGGTGATTAGCGCCTCAGGTTCCATTTTAGCCATGGCTTCAACGGAAAAATCGCGCGGCAGCGGCACAAAGTGCCGCAGTTCAGCCAGCAGCGCCTTGAGGTCCCAATCTTCCTCGTCGCCCGCAGTCGCACTGGTCACCACACGCTGAATCTCGGTATTGACCATGCCCAGCAGGTTGTCCTTCAGGTCGTCCAGCGAAAGAATCTTGCGCCGTTCAGCGTAGACCACGGTGCGCTGTTTGTTGACCACATCATCGTATTCCAGCACGTGCTTCCGCACATCGAAGTTATATCCCTCGACCCGTTCCTGAATCGAGGCGATAACCTTGCCGATGACATTGAACTCTAGTGGCGCATCATCCATTCCCGCGCGTTCCATCCACGGTTGCAGGCGTTCGCCGCCAAATCGCCGCATAAGCTCATCTTCCAGCGAAATGTAGAAACGGCTGGAACCGGGGTCGCCCTGGCGTCCGGCGCGCCCGCGGAGCTGGTTGTCAATACGGCGGGCTTCATGCCGTTCTGTGCCAATCACGTGCAGCCCACCCGCAGCGTGAATCCGCTCACGGTCTATGGCGCACTGCCGCACTTTGTCGCGTAATACCTCCGCCCAGCGTGTGGGGAAGCGCGTTGTCGGATCCTCGCCTTGTCGCGCCAGTCTCAGGGCGGCATCCCAATCTGCAGAGGGAATTTGGATGATATCAATTTCTTCGCGGCGCAACTGCTCGCGCGCCATACCCTCGGCATTGCCACCCAGGAGAATATCCACCCCGCGTCCTGCCATGTTGGTCGCAATTGTGACCGCTCCGGGTTGCCCTGCCTGGGCGATAATTGTGGCTTCGCGTTCATGGTACTTGGCGTTGAGCACCTCGTGGCGGATGTTTTC
>JAKJAC010000061.1:13690-20276 GCA_022707705.1 Chloroflexota bacterium | reverse complement strand
CGCCCCACTGAACATCAAGTTCTGATGGTAGTACCGTTTCCGCAGGGACCGTGGGTTGAGAGCGCTCCGTGGGAACTGCCTCTGTCGCAGGCAATGATTCTGTCGCCGGCGGGTCCTCTTGCCCGCCGGGCAGCGAAAGAGTACTACAAGCCAATGTGGTCATGATTAAAATACTTATGAGCAACCATCCAAACTTTCGCATGTGTTACCTCACGAATAGTTCTTGTTTGCAGACCTGCAGGGGAACGGGAGAGTTGCACGACAGGGAGGTCTCTAGAGAAGCACCGTCACCACAATCATCACCGCACCGCACAGTATCAAAAGCAATCCCGAAACCAGTTCTGTATTGTATCCAACAGGTCTGCCACGATCCAACGCCGCCTGCTGAGGTCCCAAGGGGTTATGGGTAACCTTCACCTCACTGCCAACCGGATAGGCAATCACGACTTCCTCAGCCTCTGCCGCTGTCGCGTACGATTTAGGGGGCTTGAAATCCAATTTCTGCGCGGTAAACGCTTGTCCGGCAACCTCATAAGTGTAGGTAACAAGGGGGGTGTACCGGATTTCGGCTTTCTGACCCGGGCGCGGTTGGAAGCGCTGCACCGTTCTCGAAAGCACTTTTCCAGGAACCGTGGGCCAATCTCCAACAGCTTCGTGACGATGGCGCCCCACAAGCGCCAAAATCACGAAGACCAGACCTAACAATACTGTCCCAATGCCAAACACCAGCAAGAAATTCATGCTGTGCCTCCATCGAAAATCAGCAAAGAACAAAAAGGTAGAGAAGTAGAAAACCGCTCCCAATCATCAGGCTTCACTCTCAGTATACAACCAACTGCCCCGAGGTCAAAGAAAATCTCTGTCACTTATGTAACAAATACCCGCAACTTTCATCCGAACTGCGCTTGCATGTTCTGAAGAACAGGCCTATAGTCAGGAGGAGACAAAAGGCGCGTGAGCGCGCGAGCCAATGCAGAGACCCAGTAATGAAGTAGCAAACTGGCAATCTCCGGCTCCTGGATTCTGACTCATCCTGATCCTGCTAACATGGGAAACTATTACAGAAAAAGGAGTGTGCTATGCAAGATTTTCTTTTCCGCAAACCCTTAGCCGAATTGGACCCCGAACTGGCGGCATTGATCAACCACGAGACCGAGCGACAGGCTCGCAAATTGATCATGGTCCCTTCAGAGTCACTTTCCCCATTTGCGGTACACGAAGCTTCTGCCTCCGCCTTCTCCCACATCTATGCGGAAGGCTACCCGGATGATCGTACCCGTACGCTTCCACAGGAGCAGATTCTAGATTACGAGGTGGAGCTGGGCCATTACCGGCGTTATAGCGACCCACGCTATTACAAAGGCGTGGAATATGCCGATATCGTGGAAGCACTAGCACGCCGCCGTACTGCCGAAGCTTTTGCCACCAATGGGATTAAACCCGAACAGCTCTTTGTCAATGTGCAAGCGCTCTCCGGCGCTCCCGCAAACACTGCTGTGCAGGTAGCCCTGCTCAACGCTGGCGATACCATGCTCACGTTAGCGCTCCATGTAGGAGGACACCTGAGCCACGGGAGCAAGGTGGCGTATTCAGGCAAGACCTATAACGCCGTCCACTACAGCGTGGATGAGAAGACTGAACGGCTAGATTATGATGCCATCCGCCAACTGGCGCTAGACAACCACCCCAAACTCATCATTGCCGGATACACCTCGTATCCGCTCATGATTGATTGGAAAGCCTTCCGCGCCATCGCCGATGAAGTCGGCGCCTACCTTATGGCGGATATCGCACACATCGCGGGTATGGTGGCAGCAGGAGCTTTCCCCAGCCCCGTGGGCATTGCGGACGTCGTTACCTTCACCACCCACAAGTCACTGGATGGTCCCCGCGGCAGCGTCATTCTTACCCACAAACCGCTGCTCGCCAAGAAATTCGATCGGGCAGTATTCCCCGGCTTGCAGGGCGGACCGCATGTACATACTATCGCCGGTATTGCCACAGCAATGCACCTTGCACAAACAGAGCAGTTCAAGGCGCTGCAACACCAGACTGTCGTCAATGCTAAAGCCCTGGCTGCCGCTCTAGAGGCTGAAGGCGTCCGTGTGGCATACGGCGGAACTGATAGCCACATGGTCCTCATTGACTGCAAGGGTTTCAAGGGACCCGACGGGACGCCACTCATGGGCGACGCAGCTGCACGCCTGTTGGATATCGCGGGCATCGTCGCCAACCGCAACACCATTCCCGGCGATAGCACCGCTGCCTTCCCCTCGGGTGTACGTTTCGGCACACCGTGGGTTACACAACGCGGGCTGAAAGAGCCCGAGATGACGCGCATCGCTGCTGCCATCGGCAAGCTTTTCCGCGCCACCCAAGGCTACCTCACCGTGTGGCGCAGCAAGCCCGATTACCAGGCACGTGTGGATTTCAACGTCCTTGAGGAAGTCAAATGCGAGATCCGTCAGCTGGCGGAACAGGCGGGCGACCCATTCAATCTCGAGCACCGCACCGGTTACCCGCATTTCTACTTTATCGACGATGCCGCTCAGAGCACCGGATCATTCGAGCGACTTGAACTCTCTGGCGAGCAAGTCAAAGCCTTTGTGGACTGGTTGACTCCTTCGAACACTGCAGCAATGGTGGATGGTGAAGCCCGTGCCATCACGCTGCTGGAGACCAACGGCGCCATCATGACGACAGCATGGCTCACGCGCGTCAATGCACGGACCTATGCCCTGGATGTGCCTATCGCAACCGCATCTCGGGTGATGACCTGGTTGCGCGCCCTGGTGGATGGCTACGTCGCCACGGATGATGTTTTTGGACGATTGCCTTTCCTCAACGCGGTCCGCGATTTAGGAGCAGCGCCCGCACCCGCCGCAGGCTTCGTAGCCGATGCTGGTCCCTACGCCAAACCCTACTTCGTCGGTGCATGGAACGCCAAAACTCCTGCCGGCGCTCCATTGCCCAAATTCGAATGGCATGAACCAGAGGATACGCCGCTCAAGAAAACTTATCTCAATGCCACACATCGTGAGATGGGCGCGCGCATGGTTCCGTTTGGAGGGTGGGATATGCCTGTTTGGTATACCGGCAATTCCGAGGAACATCATGCAGTTCGCGAAGCAGCGGGTCTCTTTGACGTGAGCCACATGGGTTGTTGGGATATTCAGGGTCCCGAGGCAGCGACATTCCTCAACCTGATCATGGTAAACGATATCAGCACGCTTGAGATAGGCGAATCGCAATACTCCGCCCTGTTCGACGTAGAGGGCATCCCACTCGATGACTTGCTGGTTTACCGCATGGCAGAGGACCATTATCTGGTCGTGGTCAATGCCTCCAACAACGACAAGGACTGGTCCTGGGTGAACGCAATCTTGCGCGGAGAGGTAATGATTGATCCTCATCGTCCCTGGGTCAAGTGGGAAGGGCAGGGCATTACCCTTCGGGACTTGCGTGATTCAAGTGCAGGCGCGGACATGCGTGCCGAGCTTGCCCTGCAGGGACCCAAATCTACCGACATTCTCCTCGCTCTGGGCGGCAGCGATGCCGACAAGCGTAAGGTCAAGACACTGCCGTGGGCGGGAATCTGCCGTGTCACCCTGGGCAGTTTCGATATCATCGTCAGCCGCACGGGTTACACCGGCGAGCGTATCGCCTACGAGCTTTTCGTCCATCCTGATCGGTTGGTGGATTTCTGGAAAGCTCTACTCGAAGCAGGCGCCCCATCGGGCATCAAACCCTGTGGATTGGCGTCCCGCGATAGCCTCCGCACCGAAGCTGGCCTGCCGCTCTATGGACACGAGATGGCAGGACCGCTCAATCTCACTATGGCAGATGCTGGATTCCACACCTATATCAAAACCTACAAGCCCTTCTTCGTGGGACGTGAAGCTTACATCACCCGTGAAGCCAAACGCAAAGCCTGCGTGCTCCGCTTCCAGGTGCCAGAGAAAGGGCAACCCATGCCACAACAACTAGATCGGCTTATAGATGAGCGAGGCAAAGTTGTGGGCTATGTAACTAGCTGCGCCATTGATACGGAGGGTCTGTTGTTGGGTCAGGCTTACGTCAACCTGGACTATCAGAAGGAAGGCACACATCTGGCAATCCTCGTTACCCCGCGACGTGCGCCTAAACCCAATAGCGAGCTCAAGTTGGGCGAGCGCACGCAACTGCCTGTATCCATCGTCGTCCTCAGTCGCTTCCCAAAGAGGAAGTAAATCAACGCTAAAGCAAATCAATAGCAGAGCACACCGGCGAGGTGGAATCGCCGCCTCGCCGGTCGCTACACGCTAACATCCAGGATTGTGGAGGAACCCATGAGCAACAGTCTGGAAATCGTTATCGCTATCACCGAAAAAGAATACCGTGGGACGTCTTTCAATGGACCATCCCTGCGCAAGATGCTTGATGCATTGACACAGGAAGAGGTTAAATCCACTGATACCTACGAAGACTACTCGGTTTGGGCGATTGTGTTGCACCTTATGTATTGGAAATACCAGCTGGCAGCATGGCTAGGCGCGCCGGAACTACCTGTTTATCCATATCAGCAAAATAACTGGGCCGAACTCCCCGCGAATCCCTCTCTTGAAGCATGGCAGGAAACAGTTGCCACCATGGATAAGATACATGCAGCCTATGTATCGGCGCTGCGCACCCTTCCAGAAAGCAAACTTGAAGAGAAAATAGAGGCCTGGGGCTGCTCGTGGGCAGATGGTATCGCCTGGATGACCACCCACGACACCTACCACATCGCGCATATTCGCAATATGGGCTTGAAGCACTTCGACGAGTCGTGAAAGCCAGTGCAGTCAATAGTGATCCAGACCTGCCCGAAGCGCCGATTTCTGATCGGCCCAATCCGGTACCCGGCATGTCGTTCTGGCTCCGCGTAGCCCGCTCGCCCCTGACGCGCTTCATCATTGGTTGGAGTTTTGCACATATGAGCTTTGCCCTACCCGTTCGCCGCTTGCGCGAAACGCCATCGTTGCTTGCCTTCCATCATCCGCACCCCAGTTACGCGGTGCACATTCTACTCGTCCCCAAGCGTGCCATCGGCGACCTCAGTGAACTTCGGCCCGCAGACAGTGACTTCATGGTAGATTTGTTCACCACCGTCCAGAGCCTCATCAAAGAGTTCAGTCTGGAACAAAAAGGTTATCGCCTTATTGCCAACGGTGGAAAATACCAGGATGTCCCGCAGTTGCATTTTCATCTGATTTCGGATTCTACAGAGTCTCTGTGATTCGCCCCATGTTCACGTAATCACGCTTGCCGTGCTCCAAGCTTATGATAAAATAGCCCTTGTGGAACCACGAATTGTGTTCATGGGCACACCCAAATTCGCGCTGCCAACACTGGAAAAGCTTTGCGATGCCTATCCAGTTGTTGGAGTGGTGACTCAACCGGACCGCCCCGCAGGACGCGGGCGGCATTGTGTCGCGCCACCCGTCAAACAGCTGGCGGAAGCTGAGGGAATTCCAGTCTTCCAACCAGAGCGCCTTCGCGCTATCGAAGCACTTGAGCGCGTTCGCGCCTGGATGCCGGATTTGATTGTCGTCGCCGCCTTTGGGCAAATCTTGCCGGCAGCCGTGCTTGAGCACCCTCGCTTTGGCGCTCTCAACATCCACAGTTCTCTGCTACCACGATGGCGCGGAGCAACGCCGGTTCAAGCCGCACTCCTGGCAGGCGATGCAGTCACAGGCGTGACCGTCATGCAAATGGACGAAGGGCTGGATACTGGCCCTATCCTTGCTCAACGCGAAACCACTATTCTCGAAAGCGAGACTGCCGGTGAACTTGAAGAACGGCTCGCGCAACTGGGGGCAGAACTGCTGCTGGATACCCTGCCGGCATATTTACGCGGTGAACTCCAGCCCCGTCCCCAACCACAAGAGGGGATAACCCTTACTCGTCGCTTGCGCAAAGAAGCCGGCGCGCTCGATTGGCAACAATCAGCGCTCACCTTGGAGCGACAAATCCGGGCATTCTCGCCAGATCCAGGCGCTTTCGCTTTGTGGGGCGAGGAACGCCTGAAAATTCTTAAGGCGCAAGCCTTACCAGAAGAAACGCCGATGCCCCAAACTGACCCAGGGACAGTTTTCAAATGGGAATCCATGCCCGCTGTAGTCACAAGTAGTGGTGCGCTGGTACTCTTGCAGCTCCAAATGGCCGGCAAGCGTCCAATGAGCGGCGATGCTTTTCTGCGCGGCAAAAACGCCGTGCTCGGGAGTCGCTTGACGGCTCCAAAAGCCGGGTGAACTCGTATCACACCCGGCTTTTGTATCCTCGTTGGTGCATGAATTCTGGGGTTTGAGTACTTGGAATTAAAAATGCAGATGTTCAATCAGTAATTTGTGATTCTTAGATTTTAGGAGGACAGATGTCAGGACATAGCCATTGGTCAACCATTCGCCGCAAGAAGGAAGCGAATGACGCGAAGAAAGGCGCCGTCTTTACCAAAGTCGCGCGCGAAATCGTCATTGCAGCACGTGAGGGGGGCGGCGACCCCGATTCAAATATGCGTTTGCGCATGGTGCTTGATAAAGCCCGCTCGATGGGCATGCCCAAGGAC
>JAKJAC010000061.1:0-13680 GCA_022707705.1 Chloroflexota bacterium | reverse complement strand
GAAGGTTACGGTCCAAACGGCGTAGCCATACTCATTGACGTGATGACCGATAATCGCAACCGCACCATTGCCGCGTTGCGCCATGCACTCACCCGCCAGGGCGGTTCCATGGGAGATCCCGGGTCGGTTGCCTGGCAATTCGAACGCCGCGGTGTGATTGGCGTCCCCGCAAATGTGGATTTCGACAAGCTCTTTGAGATAGCAGTTGAAGCTGGGGCTGCAGATGTGGCTATGGGTGATGGTGAGGACAACCATGAGGTTTATACTGATCCAACCGACCTCCACACTGTCAGCAAACAGATCAAAGAGGCAGGATTGTCTGTTGTCAGCATCGATCTGATCATGGCGCCGAAAAACGAGATGTCACTGCCGGTGAAAGATGCTGTGCAGATTCTCAAGCTGGTTGACAACCTCGAAGAGATGGATGATGTGCGCCGCGTGTTCTCCAACCTTGAGGTGACCGAAGAGGCAGTGGAAGCCTTTGAGTCTGCGTTCTAATGCGTGTACTCGGCATTGATCCGGGAACAGCCAGCACTGGTTACGCCATTGTCGAGGAGGACGGTGCGACGCTGCGCCTGGTGACGTTGGGAGTGATTGAGACTCCCGCCAAAACGCCCCTACCGCAGCGACTACAAACCATCTACTCGACATTGGGGCGATTAATCCGTGATCACGCGCCAGATGCAGCTGCAGTAGAAGAGCTCTTTTTCGGTCGCAATGTGACGACCGCCATCTCTGTAGGTGAGGGCCGAGGTGTAGCGCTATTAGCATTGGCAGAGGCAGAAGTACCTACAGCAGGGTACACACCACTGCAGGTGAAGCAGGCAGTTACTGGTTACGGAAATGCGGATAAGCGTCAGGTTCAGGAGATGGTGAAAGTTCTCCTGAACCTGACGGAGATTCCCCGCCCCGATGATGCTGCTGATGCAGCTGCCGTCGCAATCTGTCATCTCCAGCGTGCACGCCTGGATGGGCTGATACAAGGTTGAAGCGCATGTTGAAAGCGCCAGATAGCATTCACCCACAACGGGTTGCCGTAGCAACCATGCCGCAGGTAAGTAGCAACTCTACGTCCGGTTCAGGAGGCTGCCCATGATTGCTCAGTTAGAAGGCATGACCCTCAATGTGAGCGAAGGACAAATCATTGTTGATGCAGGCGGCGTGGGCTTTCTGGTCTACGTTCCCCTGCGCGATATCCACCGTGTGGGCGAGCGAGTACGACTTTACACCCATTTCCATGTTCGCGAGAACGAGCTGGCTCTCTACGGGTTTCTCGAACAGGAATCCAAAGTTCTCTTTGAATACCTGCTTGGCGTCTCGGGAGTAGGTCCGAAAGCGGCCTTGAGCATTCTGGGAACCTTCTCACCCGATACCCTGCAACGCGCCATCTTCAATCGCCAACCAGAAGTACTGGCACGCGCCCCCGGTGTCGGACGCAAAACCGGCGAAGCGATTGTACTCCACCTTAAGGACAAAATCGCCAAACTACAAGGACCGGCAGTAACCACCATCAGCGAAGATGATGCTGATCTGATTGCTGCCCTCACCGCCTTAGGCTTCAGTCTGGTGGAAGCACAGCGCGCATTGCAGCAGTTACCCCGGGATATCGAACTCGTTTTCGAAGAGAAACTCCGCCGGGTGTTGGCATTGCTGAGCTGAGATGCGCATCCGGTTGCAGCAATCCGCGCGGAAAATCTGCCCCAACATAACCGGCATGTTGCGGTTATGTCTCCTATTATCAACGCTCACCGCCTGTTTGCCCCCCACCCTGCCCTCAGTAGTGAAAATCGGCTTGATAGCCCCTTTCGAAGGCTCAGAACGTGATCGGGGCTATGATGCCATTTATGCTGCAAGGATGGCAATACGCGAGATCAATGCCAGCGGCGGCGCCGGTGGTGTTGGAGGGTGGCAGTTAGAGTTGATCGCTTACGACGACCGCGCCGATCCCGAATTCGCCCAAACTGCCGCACGCAACCTAGCCACTGATGACAATGTCGTCGCTGTCATTGGGCATTTCTATCCAGATAGCACCGCAGCAGCAGAATCCGTTTACGTTGAAGCTGGGCTGCCGCTACTCGCATTCGACGCGACAGATCCAAGCTACCCCCTGCCCGAAACACTTCCAGGTACAGGCGCCTGGATTGAATCTTACCGTGCCAGCGGTCCCCACACACCGGCGCCTGATGTTTATGCACTTCCAACTTATGAAGCAGTCATGGCTCTGGCAGAAGCAATCACCGCCGCCACAACGCAGGGACAACCGACGCGGGCGGCAATCGCAGCGGCGCTACCCAATGTGGAGCGGCAGGGACCCCTGGGAACGCTCCGTTGGCAAACCGGAGATAATGGGATCTTCCAGCTCTTGCGCAATGTGGAACCCAACTCTGCGCCCCACCCCTGAAACAGCCAAAGGAGGTCGCCAACGCCATTAGCCTTGCGCTGGCAACCTCCTTTCGAAGCGCTGGGTACAGGCGCTGGGTACAGCGGAGGCGCTGGGTACAGCGGAGGCGCTGGGTACAGCGGAGGCGCTGGGTACAGCGGAGGCGCTGGGACAGCGGTCGAATCAGGTCGCAATCTGAGTGGGGGTTACCCCCCAAATCCAACACTCGCCAGGCAAACCGCTACTGCATCACGCTATGCAGCGCATCACATGCCGGGCAGCTGCCATCCTGACGAATTATGGCATAACCCGCCTGTGGATCATCTCCCCATTCGGTGAAATCAACGTTGTAGATGATCAGCTGCCGTATCTTCCCTGACGTGCCCGCAAGTTGCGCTGCTTGCGCCAACCATGCCGCATGTTGCGCAATGGTTGTATTTGCAGCCCAGGAGAATGCCGGTGGAAGCTGCCCGTAACCTTCAGGAGAAAGATACCCCAACTCGGTAAAACACAAGGGGCGCTGCCCACCAAAGGCGTTGTAGTAGGTGTTGACCATCGTCCAAAAATAGCGCGTGTAATGCGTAGGGTTGCCGCGAGGGTCGCCACTGGTCTGAGATGGAGGCAGAATACCCTCGTTGTAATGGATACCGACGCAATCCATATACTGCACCGCACCAGCAGCTCTCATTGAAGCCAGATAGGGTGCATCATCACAACCCGTCCCGGTACACTTGCCGCCAAAGTAACCTGTTGGCGCCAATGCTCCAGAGATGACCACAATCCCAGAATTCACGCCTTTGATCGCTCGATATGCCGGAGCGAGCATCTGCTGAACATAAGCCGTAGGGCTGATCTGTCCGTTGGGCCATTCCCGGTCAATATTGGCTTCGTTCCACACCTCTATCGCTTCCGGTCCTCCCCGCGCCACCTCCGTAACAAATGACACGAAACCTGCAAAGTCGATACTGGTGGGGTTCTTATCGCGCCCGGTAATGCTCAGCAGCACCTTGAAACCTGCCGCGTGTCCCTGCTGGATTAGACTATGAGCAGTCGAAGCTGTCGCCCCTGGATAGTACAGAACCTGGAATTTGACCCAGGTCATACCGGCAGAGCGCATCTGATCGGGGTGCGCCAGCGAATGCGTTTGCCCACCCAACTGAAACCCGCTGAGAATCGGTCCTGGAGTAGGTCCAGGCGTGGGGTTGGGATTAGGATTAGGTTGCGCGCCACCAGGAATCGTGAGCCGCTGCCCCACATAAATCAGATTGGGATTGACGAGATTATTGGCGCTTACAATCGCATAGACAGTGACACCATAACGCAACGCGATACGTGTCAACGTTTCACCTGACGCCACTACATGAACAGCGCCGGATGCCGGCGGTGGGGTCGGCGTAGGTCCCGGAGGTGGGGTTCCTCCCGGAATATTGAGCCGCTGTCCCACATAGATAAGATTGGGATTTAGAATACCGTTAGCTTGTGCGATGCTCTGTACCGTAACCCCATAGCGTCGCGCAATACTGTACATTGTATCACCCCGCTGAACCACATGCACAACACCCTGCGCCCACACAATAGGGATCGTTCCAGCTGTCAGCAGCATAACCAGGAGCAAGGCAAACACAACACTGCGGAATCGTCTTCTGTGGATCATTCCCGTCCCTCACTAGATCTGATTGAATGTGGATAGTAGCGCACGCCCTCGTTGCCAAACTTATTGACAATCGACATCCATATTATACAATAGACTGAGTGTTTTTTGAAGGGATTTTGCGTGCAGCTCTGCGATACGCAAAATCCTCGACTTTTCTTCCAGCACCCCATTCAGAAAAGACTGGCATATTCATCAAGGATCAGAGAATGAAAGGAACCCTGACTGTAGGCATTCTTGGATGTGGCAACATCAGTGAGATTTACCTCGAAAACTGCCAGATATTGCCTGGTGTCACACTGGTCGCCTGCGCTGACAGACACCCGGAGCGTGCCGAAGCTAAAGCAGCTCAATTTGGCATACGGGCGATGCCCGTGTTGGAGCTGCTAACCGATCCTGCCATCGAAATCATCATCAACCTGACACCGCCAACAGGTCATGCGACAATCAATCTGGCAGCGCTCGAAGCGGGGAAACATGTCTACACGGAGAAACCCCTCGCCATCAGCCGAGAGGATGGGCGGCGCACGGTAGAACTTGCGCGTGCAAAGGGCTTGCGCGTGGGCAGCGCACCTGATACCTTTCTGGGGGCAGGCTTGCAAACCTGCCGGAAATTGCTCGATGAGGGGGCAATCGGCGTCCCTGTCGCAGCAACAGCCTTCATGGTTGGCCACGGTCCCGAAGCCTGGCATCCCAATCCAGAGTTTTTCTACAAGCAGGGCGCCGGTCCGCTGTTCGATGTCGGTCCTTACTATCTCACCGCACTGGTGAGCCTTTTGGGACCAGTAACAAGAGTGACTGGCTCAGCCCGCGCTTCGTTCCCCGAGCGCCTTATCACCAGCGAACCACACGCTGGCAAAGTCATTCAAGTGGAAGTCCCCACACATGTCAACGGGGTGCTTGATTTTGCCAACGGCGTTGTTGGGACACTCATCACCAGTTTTGATATTTGGGCAGCAAACCTGCCCCGAATCGAGATTTATGGGTCCGAAGGCACGCTGGGTGTACCTGATCCCAACACCTTTGGGGGACCTGTGCAACTCTGGCGGCAGGATGGGGGTTGGAGAGAGGTCCCTCTCGTCCAGGGATATTCTGAGAATAGCCGGGGATTGGGAGCGGCAGATATGGCGCAAGCCATCAGCAAGGGACTCCCGCACCGCGCCAATGGGGACCTTGCCTACCACATTCTGGACGTGATGCACACGCTGCTTGAAGCTGCCGAAGCCGGGCGACATCTCATACCGGAATCCACCTGCACGAGACCTGCAGCGATGGACATGGCATAAGGTCATCCTCAAGTATCATCAAACGGCGTGGAGATGTCATAACATCCCCACGCCGTTTGTGGTCATGGATCACGCTTCACATGTTACCGATATTCAACACCCATCAGAGGCGAACCATCCGGTAATACCAGACGTGCGCCAAAGAACCACCAATGAGGGTGCGGGGAATCCGGCGCCGGCGTGGTCTGAATCAGCAGAGTATTCTCGCCCTCTCGGAGAACAAATGGCACAGTACGCTGGATGGGACGTGACCATATTGGCGTACCAGCAGCGGCGGGATTGGGTAACACTTCCAAGGGGACGCCGTTGCAGAAGAGTTCCGGAATCCCTCCAGAACGGAACTCCAGAACAACCTCACGCGCCTGAGAACTGACAACCTTCGCAGCAATGTACCCTACCAAGGGCTGCTGCGCCCACAGCTGCTTCTCATAATCGCGAATAAAGTGAATCGAGTGAGGCTCATCCAACGCAGGAATGCGAGAAATATCCTGCTTATAGGTATGCCAATCAAAGTCTGGGTTGACGCTGCCATCCGCTGTGAGCAACGCGGCAGGTATCGGCGCCTCCTCGGCAGGGAAAGCAACCGCATACCAGGCAGGTATCGTGGGGAAGAGCGAGGGTCCGCTAAAGCGCTCCGTCCACGAAACCCCACGCCAGGTAAGTGTAACCTCAGCTTCACAACTTTGGGTATGCAGCACGCCATCAAAAGCGAAAGGCGCATCCACAACATGCGCTGCCGTTGTCCGCATGTGGCGCACCGTCTCTGTACGCGGTGTAGGGCCACGATGTAGGATGAACTGCACCTCTACATCATAGGGGCTTCCATCAGCGGGCGCACCCACGATGACACGTCCCAGCTGCTGTGAAGCCTCCTCATGCGTCGTGAAGGGAATAAAACGCGCAAAGGGTCCCCCCACCCGCGCAATCGCATCCTGTTTTCCAGGAACCTCAGGCAATGCGAGCACGGCATCGGCATCCAACGGTTTGCCATACCAGGGCGTACCCGCGCTGCCCCGTAGAAGCTGTCGCACATCAGATGTGACACAGGCGGCGTTGTGCGCTTCACCAAGTGCCACAATCGCACCCGCAGCTCGCGCCTCCACCATCAACGCCAGCTTCTTGGATAAGGGCGCCGTGCTGATGATCGTTCGCAGCGTCGCTGCATCGTAACGCCAGGCAACAGGCGCGCCGTTCACCAACACCTCGACCGGTTCAGTGCTTCCCTCTAGCCAGATTTCGTAGCTACGCATGGCAGGCAGCGCATTGCAATGCCCCTCTACCGGGTCAACAATCACGGTCCAGGTATCTCCCGTTGGCTCAGACCTGATCTCAGTCCACTCAAACTGCCCCTGATGATAGGCGTCAGTCAACCCATCATCCTCATAAAGCCGGAAGCGCCCCGCCGCTCCCGGGAAAGCAGCGATAATCAACCGGTCCTTCGACTGAGCATCGGTCGTCCCTGAACGTAATTTAGACGGTGCATGCTCCGAAAATTCGGGGGCAAGCGGCAGGATGGCGCCCGCCTTGAGCAACATCGGCACACGATCCAGGTCACCTACCAGGCGCACCCAGCGGGGACCGTTGAAAGTCTCCCGGGTTTGGTAATCAATCCACATACCTTCCGGAATCCACACATCTTCAGAAGCCATCCCGGTATCTGGAGCGCACGGGTGCACGATAGGCGCTGCGATCATCTGATCACCGAAGAAATACTGGTAGCGCGCCACATAAGCATCCGGCGTTTCAGGATACTCGTAATACATCGGGTAGCAGACCGAAAGCCCGGTTTCCACATTGCGGCGCGCCAACGTATAGAGATAGGGTACGAGGCGATACCGCCACTGGAACGCAGCCCTGGCGACACGAAGCACGTCCTCACCGAAAGCCCATGGGCGGCGTTCGCAACGAGCATCTTTGGTGGAGTGCAACCGCAATATCGGGCTGAGTGCACCATATTGCACCCAACGTGCGTAAAGCTCCGGCGTAATCGTGCCACCCATGTGCCCGCCGATGTCATGACTCCACCAACCGTAGAGGACATTCGCTGCCGCTGCCGTGAAATAGGGTTGGTAAGCAAGCGAATTCCACGTCTCGTAAGTGTCACCGGAGAAACCGATATAATAACGATGGTTGCCCAGCCCACCCCACCGGCTATACAGCATGGGGCGCACGCCCTTGCGGGTGATATCGTTGAAGTGCAAGTGATTGAGCCAGGGCAGTGGATCAAGCCCTTTTACATCGGAAACCTCACCCTGCTGCCAATCCATCCACCAGAAATCCACCCCATCATCCTCCATCGGATGATGAATGAGTTCGAAATACGCTTCCGCAAAACGCTTGTCGCCGATGGTGAAGGGAATACCCTGCTTGTCTTCTGGGTCACCACCCATCGCGCGCGCAAAAGCCGGATAGACTTCCTCGTGAGGTTTGATGCCATCCGCAGGATGCAGGTTGAGAGTCGCGCGCAATCCTTTTTCATGTACCCAACTCAAGAACCCTGGAGGATCAGGGAAGAGCTCCCGATTCCAGGTGTAGCCTGTCCAACCGTCGGGCGTATGCCAGTCCATATCAATGACCAGCACATCAAGCGGAATCGAGGTCGTCTCGAAATCTTTCACCAGGTCCTTGAGGTCTTGATCGCTGTATGCCCAGTAACGCGACCACCACCCTCCCAGGATGAAGCGAGGAATCAAGGGAATCGCGCCGCCAAACTGCATGTACTCGCTCAAGGCGGCTTTGTAATCATGCCCATAGCCAAAGAAAACCCAGTCCTGCACGCCTCGACCTGGAACCTCGTAATCCCGACGTGCCTGTACCCACCCATCATCAGGGTCGAAGAGCACGTTGCGGGTATCATCAAAGAGCGCCCACCCCGCACGGGAAAGCAGACCCTCCTCCAACGTTGCGTCGCCGCCGCAGTTATCCAGCGTTCGCCGCGTACCGCGCAGATTGCCAGAGTTCACCATCCCAGGGCGCCAGACAACGCGCTCGCCATTGAGAGTGAAGCTGATACTGAGGTTTTCCGGCGTGAACGTGCCACTGCCAACCTGATAGCGCAACACCATAGCACCAGTATCCAGAACGAGCATGTCATCTTCAATAGATAGGGTAAACGCAGGTGGTGTCTCAACGTACCGTGTTGGGAAAGCATAGGTTGCCCGATCCTCAAAGACACCCGTCTCCGCCCATTCCAGGCGAATCATGCGAGGCGCCAGTACGGTGAAACGCGCATTCCCACTCACCACCATACTTTCGGGGTGGGCTTGGGGATGCCCACGAAAGCGAATCCGATCAAAGAGAGCAGAGTTGTTCATAAACGCGAGCTCCTATAGGAAAGAATACCAAAGCCGAAACAAGAACTTACTATACCACAATCCACAGTGGTTAAAAACAACAATGCACACGTATAATTAAGTGAGAAGCAGAGATGGGATGCCCGCCGGCATCTACTGCCCACCGGCATCAGAGCCCGCATTCCGCACATGCCGGTCATTTTGGTGGTTATCCACCATCGGCTTCTTGCACGGAGCAGCTGATATGCAAAGATTACAAAGTCAACACCTATCCCTCGCCAGGCGATTAACGCTCCTGGTGAGTGTGTTTGTGTTGGCGCTCTCCAGGGATAATCGCTGCCCGACATGCGCTCTCGAAATCGAGACGAGTGTATCAGTGCTGTCAGCCGAGGTTGCCGTACAACCCATCGGCGATGGACGCGCCATTCATACCGAAGCCCTGACGTTGATCGGCGCTGAGGAATACCATGCAGCAGGTTACCTTGGTGCAGGAGTAAAAGTAGCTGTCATTGATGAAAACTTCCCGTCAACCTTATCACCCGTAGCTTTATCGGGGACCAGGGCAGTTTCGACACCCTGCAAGAGAGCGAAGGCTCTCATGGCGTCGCCTGCGCGGAAATCATCTACGACATCGCCCCCAATGCGCAGCTCTACCTCATCCAAGTGGATAATCTCGTTGACACCCTGGAAGCTGTGCTTGATTTCCTGCAACACGAAAACGTGCGCATCGTCTCGATCTCCATGTCCACGCTCTCCCCGGGACGCGGCGACGGCAGTGGACGCGTTGCGGAGAGCGCTGTGCCCATCTACGAGATCCTCGATAAAGCCCATGAAGCAGGCATGTTGCTCGTCAAAAGCGCCGGCAACTATGCCCAACAACACTACCAGGGCGTATTTCAGGATACTGATGGGGATGGTTGGCACGAATTTGGATACTCGCGCATGGGAATCGCAGACGAAGCTCTACCGGTGCGATTGAATCAGGGCAAAACCGTCGAGATTACTCTAGTTTGGGATGATTGGGGTGACGATCCCCTGCAGCCCATCGCCTCCTCCAACTACGAACTGGTGCTTTTCGACCCATCAGGGATAGAAATATCTCGCAGTGTAACACAACGGGATGGAATTGGCGCTCCCCTGCAGCACCTCACCTTCTCCCCCCGCTTCGATGGAAATTACGAGATTCGTATTCGACGTGATCTAGCCTTCCCTCAAAGCCATACGTTGACGCTCTTCGCTATCGGTGAGGATGTCGCCCTTACAGCGCATGTCACCCCCGAAAGCAGCCTTGGTCTTCCAGGCGATGCGCAGAGCGTGCTCACAGTTGGTGCAGCAAATGTCACGACCGGACATCTCGTTCCCTACAGTTCCCGTGGACCCACAGCCGATGGGCGCATCAAACCGGATTTAAGCAGCTACAGTTATGTCTCCGTCGCTTCACCAGACTATGGACCGTATGGCTTCGGGGGCACCTCAGCTGCTGCTCCACACGTCGCCGGTATGGCAGCTTTGCTGCTCAGCCTGCCAAACCAGGGTGGAGTCTCGGTAGAAGAGTTGGAGACGCAATTGACAGCATTTGCTGTTGATCGAGGGCTACCAGGAGCGGATACACTTTGGGGTGCGGGTATCGCCCAACTACCCCCTTTGAAAGTAGAGCTACACATCCCCGATGAAACACTCTCACCTCCTATAGAGCACAATGATCCGCGGAGGCGGTTGGTCAAAGTCATCGTGGAACGCTCCGATGGCAGCCCACTGCTCGGGCTTACTGCCGCCCACTTTGAGGTGGAAATCAACGGGCGCAGCACTCCGGTGCTGACGGTCCGGAACATCGGTCGCATGTACCTGCTCGAAGTTGCGCTGCCTCGGGAACTTCCGGCAGGCAGCTACCCAGTAGCAGTCACAGCGCTAGGGCAATACGCTCAGCTGAATGCCAGTATCATTGTGCCCGAAGTCGTCCCGCCCGTGCCCACAGTGCCAACACTCGATGTAAGTCTCTCCAATGCCACACCGCGCATTGGAGAGATGGTGCACTTGATGGTAAGCCTCGCGGGGCGCCGGTCAGATGCTGCAAAAGTTCAAACCATCGCCATGATCGAACATCCTGACGGCACGACAGATACGCTCACCCTCCATGATGACGGGTTGAACGGCGATAGTCTCGCTGGGGACGGCATCTATGGTAGCTGGTATGCACGCGTAACTGCTCCAGGACGCTATCACACACGAGTGTTTGTCGCCACCGGTGCGCCGATATTCGCACAGATTCCGCCCGAAAGTCAGATCGAGCTTGTGCTCACAGCAGAAGTTGAAAGCACCGACACCGATGGCGACGGAATGCCCGATGTGTGGGAACAAACCTTCGGACTGCATCGCACCGTCGGCGATGCGCAGAAGGATCTCGACAGTGATGGATTGAGCAATCTTGATGAGTTTCTCCATGGTACAGACCCTCTTGATTGGGATAGTGATCATGACAGTTTATCTGATGGCCAAGAACTCCAGGGGTACTTCCAGACAGCTCCCATGAACAGCGACAACGACCTTGGCGGAGTGAACGATGGTATCGAATTGCAGCAGGGAACCAATCCCCTCAACCCTGAAGATGACGACCGCAAAACGGCGCCGGTCTTTCTCCCGCTGCATCTGCGAGATTTCACATCCCGCCCCCGCCCACTCAATCACGCCCAAATCGGGGAGACTCTCTGGATAGCAACCGATGGCGGCATCGTACAATGGGATATCCCTACACGCACCTACGTGAGAACAACTACGGCAGATGGACTTGTGCACAACAAAGTCTATGCTGTTCTACCAGATGCCACAGGGAATGTCTGGGTCGGTACGCAAGGCGGCGTGAACTGTTTCGATGGCGCCCACTGGAGCAGCTTCAGCCAAGCACAAGGATTGCCCCATCCTATCGTCCGTGCGCTGGCACTCGCTCCCGATGGTCATCTGTGGGCAGCAACCGCTCTCGGCGTAGCGCACTTTGATGGAGTCTTCTGGAAACCCATCGAGGAAGCCCCCATCAGCAACCTATATGCCATTACAATAGACCGTGCTGGAAACGTCTGGGTGGGAGGCGAGGGCGGAGCCGCCCTACTGACAGGAACAGAATGGGAAAGCCTCCCTGCGCTGAGTGGGATATGGGTCACCACCATTGCAGCAGATACGCGGGGACGAACCTGGTTTGGCACTTGGGGCGCAGGCATCGCTATCCTTGAACCCGCCACACCAAACGAGTTAACGTGGGTCACACGTGACGATGGAATGGCTGACAACTTTGTGCAGACACTGCTCCAGTCTGAAAATGATCTGTTATGGGCACGCACCCGTAACGGAATCAGCAGCTTCGACAACAGCGGTTGGACGACCTATGTCCCTGACATTACCATCGAAAGTCAGTCGCGCTACCGGGTGGATATCAACAGGGCTGTACATCGTTGGTTCGGCACACGTCCTCTAACCGAACTGCCACCCACGATAGCCCTAATCATGACCGCAGAAGAGCGCCCCTGGTTTGGCATTACCCGACAAACCCGGAATGCTACAGGATTGTGGCAACATTACCAAACGGTAGACGGCGCCCCCATAAGCGGACTTGTGCATGACGCAGAAGGACGCCTATGGGTGGCGACGGGTAGCAGTCTCAGCACCTTCGATGGCAACGGTTGGGCCATGTTGACTCCCTTCGAGGGATTACCAGATCGGACCATTATGGCACTCACAGCAGATAGCAAAGGCACTGTGTGGGCTGGCACTGATGGCAGCGGCGCTCTAAGGGTAAATAAGGATCAGTGGACTCATCTCGAGGTTCAGCATGGATTGATCAGTTCCTACATTTATGCAGTTGCAGCAGCCCCTGATGATAGTATATGGTTCGGGTCTGGCGGCGGGCTGACCGGTGCAAGCCGGCTAAAAACCACGGCAAACACCTGGATGACGGTCAACCGCGCGGATGTGCTGGGAGGACGTACCATCCACACGATTGCTGTAGATCCGCAAGGACCAATCTGGTTCGGCACCGAGCAAGGTGTAGTACGCTTTGCCAATAACATCTGGGATGCGCCAATTCTAACCGGGGCGCCGGTCAACGCCGCAACAGTAGATTCAGAAGGGCGGCTCTGGATTGGCACATCCACAGGGTTATCCTATCTCGACGGTGAGCGCTGGGTTAACGTAAAGATGCCAAACAATCTTGAAACACTTAACGTGCGGGATATCTTTGCGGCGCCTGACAGTCAGCTATGGTGCGCCACCCCGAAAGGTGTTCACGTGCTCGACCCCCGCGGCGATGAATGGCACAGCCTGACGACTGTTGAGGGGTTGCTCTCTGATGATGTTTTGAAGATCACCACTGATATCCAGGGACGATTCTGGTTCGCCACGACTAAAGGGTTTTCCTTATGGCAACCAGCATCAGAGTGATTAAAACCGTAACTGACAGCGTATAATATGTTAGACAATGGAAAACAACTCGCTGCAGACGAGCACCCATGACCAATACATTGACCCTGATTCAAAACTGGCAAGAAGGCGACGAGCGTTCGGCGGAGGCGCTCTACTCCACGCACCGAGATAGCATCTACCGGCTGGCTTATACCCTGCTTGGGAATGCTGAAGACGCGGAAGAAGTCGCCCAAGATGCGCTAACCTATGCCCTGGTGCATATTCGGAACTATGCGCCAGAACGTTCCAGCTTTGCCACCTGGCTACACACCATCACAGTAAGTCGCTGTAGGGACCGGCAAAGACGCAAACACCTGACCAGCTTCTCACTCACCACATGGCTGGGATTGGGACGCGATATCGCCGATCCCAGTCCGGAACCAGAGGCAATCGCCATTACCAACGAACGCCGGGAAACGCTACTGCAGGCACTGCAACAGCTCAATCCGGCCTTACGAGAGGCGCTGGTGCTGCGCTACTGGGCAGGACACACGTTCCGAGAGATCGCCGACATCATGGATTGCCCCTTACCCACAGCGCAATCCCGCGTACGACTGGGATACCAGCAATTACGAGCGGCTTTGGAACACGCGGCAAACAGTGAGTGACAGTTAAGAAATG
>JAKJAC010000060.1:18117-20671 GCA_022707705.1 Chloroflexota bacterium | reverse complement strand
TACGTTCCTACCTGATCGAGATTACCGCCAATATTCTGCTGCGTATGGATGAGGAGTCCGGCAAATCCCTGGTAGATGTGATTCTGGATGAAGCGGCACAAAAGGGTACCGGCAAATGGACCAGTCAAACGGCACTGGATACCGGCGCGGCGATTCCGACAATCAACGCAGCAGTAGAAAGCCGCCTGATCTCAGCGCTCAAAACCGAGCGCGTCGTTGCTGCCACGGTGTTGGGCAAGGCAACGCGCTATACTGGCGAGAAAGCAACGCTTATCGCCGCCGCCGAGCAAGCGCTGTACGCGAGCAAGATTACCTCCTACGCGCAGGGATTGAGCCTGTTGCGGATGGCATCTCAGGAATACCACTGGGGACTCGATATCGCACAAATCGTCCCCGTGTGGCGCGCGGGCTGCATCATTCGCGCCTCGCTGCTAAGCGATATCACCAACGCCTACCGGCGCAATCCGGCGCTACCCAACCTGCTGCTGGATGAGACCTTTACGCAAGCAGTGCTGAGCCGAGAATCCGCCTGGCGCGAGGTTGTCCAGACGGCAGTAGGCTTGGGAATCCCCATGCTGGCTACGAGCGCCTCGCTCGCGTACTTCGATGCCTACCGTTCCGCAGTGCTGCCCGCGAACCTGACGCAGGCGCAGCGAGATTACTTCGGCGCACACACGTATCGCCGCGTGGATAAGGAAGGCGTATTCCACACACAATGGGAATAAAAGCAGGGAGCTGGCAACAGGCAGACTGTCACCCCAAAGCTTCTTGTCGCGATTGCACACGTGGGGGGTCTCTATCTTCCCACGTGTGCTGGCATCGAAACTTTTCGTCATCAGACTTCGTCAGCGTTTCGCGAACATCTATAGAGGAGGAGAAGTGATGGAAAAACGAAACACCGGTCCTGTCGAAACCAAGACCAATGAAGAGAGATTCTGGCACGCTGAAAGTATCGAAGAAATCCTGGCGGAGCTACAGACTTCCGCCACCGCGGGTCTGAGCACTGCCGAGGTCCGCAAACGCCAGGAGCGCGATGGGTTGAATGAGCTCAGAGAAAAACCGCGCCCAACCTTCTGGCAATTGCTGTTGGCGCAGCTGAATAACTTCATCGTGATTTTGCTCATCATCGCCTCCATCATCTCAGCGTTGTTGGGCGATTGGATTGAGGCGGGCGTGATTATGCTGATCGTGGTACTAAACTCCATGCTCGGTGTAATCCAAGAGAGCAAAGCCGAGGAAGCCCTCGCCGCATTGAAGAAGATGGCGGCGCCGGAATGCCAGGTATTGCGCGATGGGCAGCGTGTATCTGTACCCGCCAGCCAGCTGGTGCCCGGCGATATCGTTTACCTGGAAGCCGGCAATTTCATTCCGGCGGATATGCGCCTCATCGAAGCCGTCAACCTGCGCGTCGAGGAAGCCGCACTGACCGGCGAATCGGTGCCCGTGCAGAAAAACGCAGCCCTCGCGCTTGACGCCTCCGCCTCGCTGGGTGACCGGAAGAACTCCGCCTTTATGGGAACCCTGGTCAACTATGGACGTGGACATGGCGTAGTCGTCAGCACAGGAATGCAGACGCAGATTGGCTTGATTGCGGATATGCTGCAGACCATGGAAGATGAGTCAACGCCGCTGCAGATTCGCCTGGACCAGCTGGGCAAAACGCTGGGCATTGGGGCGTTGATCATCTGTGGTGTGGTCTTTGTCTTAAGCGTGCTGCGCAGTGGCGTTCTGGCGCAGGGCATCAACGCAGAAACGATGGATACCATCGTCGAAGCCTTCATGATTGCTGTGGGCCTGGCAATCGCTGCCGTTCCCGAGGGTTTGGCTGCAGTGGTCACCATCAGCCTGGCGCTGGGCATGCGCGAGATGGTACAGCGACACGCCTTAATCCGCAAGCTGCAAGCGGTCGAGACCCTGGGTTCGGTTACCGTGATCTGCTCGGATAAAACGGGCACACTGACCGAGAACCGCATGACAGTCACCCTGCTGGATATGGCTAACAACACGCTGAGCCTGACACAGGAAGAGCAGGAAGATATCCTCACCAACATCAGCGAAGTACTAACGGTTCAGGAACCGACAGAGGCGCAGCGTAAAATGCTGCGTGACCACCCCGCGCTGACGCTGCTGTTATCTGGCGGTTCGCTGTGCAGCGATGCGGTGATTGAACCGGCGAAAGATGCTCCGGGGCGCTTCGTCATGATTGGCGATCCGACAGAGGGCGCACTGGTAGTGGCTTCAGCGCGCATGGGGATTCCCAAAGGATTGCTGGAGAGACAATTCCCGCGCGTCGCAGAGGTGCCGTTCGATTCAGAGCGCAAGCGGATGACAACGGTGCACCGGCTACCGCAGAACGCGGACGAGATACTGCCGGAGTTTAAGCCACTCTGGGACTGGGATGCCAAAGGAGGCCGGCACGCCTATATAGCCCACACCAAAGGTTCGGTGGATGGATTGCTGGCATTGACCACGCACTTGCGGTTGGATGATAAAATCATCCCCATTGACGATGAATGGCGCCAACGTATCGAACAAGCCAATGCCCGAATGGCGG